>CAZHMZ010000215.1:0-5198 GCA_964532655.1 uncultured Anaerolineaceae bacterium | reverse complement strand
AAGAATTGAATGAACTGGACCGGGAGTTCTCGCTGCCCTTTTATACCTTTATCTTTGAAGAGTTTCAACGCGCCCGCGAAGCAGGGCTGATCAATAAAAGCGATGAATTCATCAAGCTTTACATCACCAGCGCTTCCTGGATGCTGCACGGGTATTTCAACGGGCGAAAAAACAACTGGGGCGCAAACGATTATGATCCCTACGACCCCAAGAATGTCCAGGAATTCAAAGAATATTTGATGCGGTATCTTGACCGGTTTATTGAATAGCCGGTTTTTGATCACTACTTACAGGATCCATCCATTTTATAAGAAGGAGACAGCCGTGAATTTCAAGTTTGATATCAAAAGGATTGTCCTCGTTTCGCTCATCTATTGTTCCCTGGATGTGATGTGGATCACGTTACAATAAAACACACATGGAAACCAACCTTTTGGTCATCGTAACCACTGTTTCTCTGCCCTTCAGCAATAAAATGGATCGGTATTCGCAGATTGACTACAGTACTGCACCCTGCAGGGTGTTCGTTCAATCAAGCTAAACAAAAGGCTCTGGTAAACCTGAGCCCTGTTAATCCTTTCACTGCACTTGCGAAGCTCACTAATTGGGTAGATTTGCTAATCCAAATTCATCTGTTATTGAACGAAGTGATCCAAGTAATTCCTCTTTGGACAGTATCTTTGGAATTATATGAATAAATAAGCTACGAGATGGGTAACCATTCGTTTCGTGTATTTCCCTAAAATAAGTATTTCTTTTCAGTACTCGCATGCTCGAAAAGGATTGCGCTAGTCGAGATCCAGGGACTGAGGTAAGACTGGCAACAATGTAGTGTGTTTCAATAAACTCCACTTGGCCACTCTTGCTGGCGGCATAAAAAAACGGGTCGCCGGATAGATAAAATGCAAATTTCTGTAATACTGATTGCGTCGAATATATTCCAAGCGCTTGAAAATTCTTTTTCCCAGAACGGCTTAGAAAAGTACAATGGGTGAACAAATCAGCAGTATATGGGGAAGGACTTTTCTCAGGATTTGCGAAGGAAAGATTTTTGAAGTGCTTGATGCAGGTCGTTTGAACTAACGCCAAGCGCTCTTGGAGTGACAGACTAATAAACTCTTCCCTTGCGTTCTCAGACTGGTGTTTTTCTTCCTTCTTCTGGATCACAGGATTAAGGACGACCTTTAGCCGCGCTTCCAATTTCTTTAAAAAAGCCTGATCTGGATCCTTCCAAGGGATAATATTCTTCATCTGAAGATCGAAGTGAACCCTGAAATGCCCGTACGGGTCATCGTCACGTGTTCTAAAGTGGTCTCCTCTTACTATATAGATAACAGGCAACTCCTTTCCAGCCGCATAGCCTGCTTCGTAATAAACAGATGGCCTCGCGTACGTTATATCTGCGATGGCGATATCTGAGGAATCCAATAACTCAAATATTTTCTTGTCGATATTCTCATTATGCTCGATGCGGTCAACTCGTAATGGAGTCAAACCTAACTTCTGCAATACTGGAATGACGCACTGATCATAGACCGTGTCAACATCGTCATGACCGAATGCAGATGCAATGAAACACCTCATAATTCCCTCTTATTGAAGAACGTTGCTACTTTGGGTTTTTCGATCAGCAAACAAGAAAATTATATAATAGCTTTGGTGAAAGCATATTGCAATGAGAGGACTGAAAAAAAAAACCCCGGGTGACCGGGGTCTTCAGTTTATTGATTCGTGCACTGCGCTAATCTCTTTTTTTTGGGGGGGAAAATGGAAGTGGAGTACCTTTACCCCACTTATCACTCAGAATATAGCGGAGCGCTATCACGAAGGTGATATCAACTTCAGAGAGACCTGCCTGTCTGGCTTTCTCCTCCCAGTTATGATCCTGGATCGGAATGATTTTCTCGCTCATAGAAGTCTTTCTGCCTGCACATCTGTCTACCAATAATCCGGTTTTACAGGCTTGTGCACAATTCACCAATAAGATTACGCCGGGCGGGATTCCGGATAGAACACCTGCGGGCGTTCCTTGACAGAGAACAGGGTGTTCACCACATCCCTTTCCATCAGGATGGATTCCTTGGTCTCAGGGGTTGGCCAGTTGACCCAGTCTTCTTCAATCTCGAGGAACGAGATGAAGGTGTACTCCACACGCTGGATGATGCCGCTGTCTGTCAAACAAACACGCTAGATCGAGCCGCCGATCTGGGGGAACAGGGCCTGGCGGCTTTTTGCCTGTGTGCCCACGGCATCGATATGGGAGTGCTGGATGTGGCAAGCAATCGTGCCTCCCGCCCAGCAGATACTAGGTCAGGTGGGGACAGGAAGGTGTATACTGATCGGTCAGCCAGAGTCGCAGGATTTTAATAGCATCCCCTCCTTTTGTCAACCAATTCGATCCTCCCAGTCGTCTGCCAACACCGCAAATTCTCTTGTCTCTTACCCTTATTCATCCGTCGGAATTTCGATTTTCTCCAAGAAAACTCTTGAAGAATTCTTAACTCTCCTTATAATATTGTTTAATCTATCGAACGTTCGTTAGATGTATCCCAGGAAATCAAGCCTCATGAAGAAAAACGATTCGACACGTGTGATCATCGCTTTCAATACTTTATTGCGGGCGCTTCAGAAAAGCTACCTCTTTCAATAAACTTGTTGAGTATTTTGTACATTTCGAGAATATTGTCGATGTTCGCTATCAATTTTTCTGCCACAGCTCTATCATGGATGTAGGTGAAACCTGTGAAAGTCATCTGTTTTGCACTTCTATCCCATCAGGAACACCAATGATCTTCTTAATTTGGTGTACTTAAGTATAATTTCGGATAGATACTAGGCATAATCAATCTGTTTACCGATGTTCAGATTCCCAATTTGCCGAAAGAGGATATGCACCCGCTCTTTCGAAGTTAGCGGGCACGCTTTAACCACCCATTAATTATCACGATGAAAAGAGTTCCAATAACAATCAAAAATGAAAAGTTGCCTTTTCGCCCCATTGAATGTCAGTTCTTCGTAAGGCAGGCCTAAAGGGTCATTTGGAAAAAAATATTAACCCATCGGAGGAAAAATGAAATCACCAAAACCATTAACCATTGTTTTGACTGGAATTCTAATCATCCAATTTTTGGTGGGGTGTGGTGATAAGACCATTACAGTGATGCCAGATCCGGGTCCAAATAACGAACTTCCTGCTGATAATGATCAAACCCCCACTTCAGCTGATGATGATGCGGCAAATCAATGGCTAAAACCTTATTGCACGCAGTTATCTCAGAAAGTTGGGGATGGGGAATGTGTTAGAGTGGCTCGTTTACTCACAGACGCTCCTGGCTACGGTACTGATGCGAATGGTAATTATCTAGGTGGTTATGATTATATAAAGCTCCAACAAGCCAAAATTAGAATGACCCAAGAAGCTAGCGAGAAAGACCCCCAACAAGCTATTGAAAGCGCCTTTCCAACGGTTTCACAATATCTAACCCAAAACGAGAAACTAAAAAGATGTGACAATCTTGTTTTGACAGGCCCAGGTTATGACGACGCCGGACATACGGTAGTGGTTTTTGCTGTGGATGAAATAAATGATAAGCTCTGGTATCTTGAACAAAATATGCCTACTGGTGATCCTCTTCGGATGGAGGAGAAAACGTTCAGCGAAATAGAAGATATTGCATACATTATTCCGGCTAATTGCAAATCCACCGAGATGATAGCCTGTCCCGCCCCGACACCGGATGGTTCTCAAGCATTATCTTTACAACAGATAGACCCGGAATTGGCACAAGGCAATTCGGCCACTGAGGAACCGGATCCAAATACCAGCCAGAGCAAAATATCCTTCATTTCTGATAATGGAGAAGCGTTCGAGGTTTTTGTCATGAACGCTGATGGAAGCAATCGAACCCAATTAACCGATAATCATTTGATGAATGTTTCTCCCGATTGGTCTCCCGATGGTAGCAAAATCGCATTTTTGTCAGGCGGTGTCTGGATTGACATGAGAATCCTTGTTATGAATTCGGACGGTAGCAATTCGCAAACATTGAATGAACAACTTGTTTGCCAGGACCCGTCTTGGTCACCAGATGGAAAAGAAATCGCTTGCGCGATTCCAATATCCGATCATGAAACAACCATTGTGGTCATAAATGTGGATGCTGGCAATCAGACCATCATCGAAGAAAAACAGTTGGGTTCTCAACCTGACTGGTCACCGGACGGACAGAAAATCGCTTTTACTTCCAAATTAGACGGTGGCAATGAAGGTATTTTTGTTATGGATAGCAATGGGCAAAATCCAGTACGCTTGACCAGTCAGTCTATGGTCGCAAATTCACCCGCTTGGTCACCTGATGGAACACGGATCGCCTTTACACTTCTCAGCGAGAATAGTAACTGGGATATTTACATCATGAATGCCGATGGCAGTAGCCCCATCAATATCACCAATAACTTATCCTCGAACAGATGTCCCACCTGGTCGCCGGATGGAAATAAAATTGCCTTCGTTACCGACCGGGATGGAAACTTAGAAATCTACGTTATAAATGCTGATGGTACAAATCCGGTCAATATCACTAACAACCCGATGATGGATAATGATCCTTCGTGGTCAAAATGAATTAATTATATGCTTTCCCTACGAAGAATTTTTGGAATTCGTTTCAACTGAAGAGAGATAGATAAGTGGCTGTCTCTAGAGAATTTGGGGACAGCCTCAATAGTGGCTGAAAAACGAATATGAAGAAAAAATAGATAGCCTACCTAGTTATCAATTTTCACATATTATGGACAATACTCATTAAACCTCGTTCAATATTGACTTATTTCAGACCTCTCAAATGGAATCGTCTTTATTCCATCTTGAATTTTCTGCATCTGAAATCTAGTTTCACTCCAAAAAGCGCTCAGATCACAGCCGCTAGATTTTCTCACTTGTGAAGTTGCCCCTAACTTGTCGGCAACCTTCCTGGAAACGAAGACTAAACTCGACGCGTAGATTGTCTATAGCCTTGGTACCTAATGACCAAAAGGAGGCAGGCGTCACGACTTCTCAGGCATAAATACGTCGTTCTGTTTGGTAACCATCATCTGTTACATGGAGTGTGATAGCCATGAAATGTGAACGTTTTTTCCCCGCGAAAACTCTTGAAAAATTTGTAAATCTCCTTATAATATTGATTAATCTATCGAAC
>CAZHMZ010000214.1:0-5211 GCA_964532655.1 uncultured Anaerolineaceae bacterium | reverse complement strand
GGCCGGTTCGTTTTTTTAATTTATTCTGCGAAATTTTTGATCATTCAAAAGGAGTCTCAATGAGAAACAAGCAGTTTGTCACCCGTTTGACCAAATTTTTATACATTTTTGGCATCATTTTCTTACTCACCGGTTTGCTCCTCTCAGCGGTGCAGATACCGGTATCGGCACAGGAAATCAACGGCGCTGGAAGCCTTTGGACCACCAATGTTTCCTGCGGCTCGACTCCTCAAGATGTAAATCACTTTTATCTGGGGGAATCGATTTATCTGCATGGTTCCGGTTTTGCTCCTAATCAGGAGCTGCCCTGGTATATTCAAAAGGTTAATGCGAATCCACAAGTGACTGTAGCCGATGGCACCGTAAAGGCAAACAGTAGCGGCAAGTTCTGCTTTCTGGCTTACACTCCAGTCGCATCCGATGTTGGATATGAGTTTCAATCCAAAGTGGGTACCAAGGGTGATAACTTTGATGTGCGTGGACCACAGGCTGTGATAGTGTTGGTAAAAACTGCCAGCGCAGAAACCTTCAGCTACGTCGGTGAAACAATCACCTACAGTTATTTGATTACTAACTCAGCCAGCAGTTCTCTAAGTGTAGAAAACTATCGTGTTACGGATGATCGGTTGAGTGTGTCTTGCCCTTCAACACCTAAAGAACTCAATCGTGGAGCCAGTGTTACCTGTACCGCTGTTGAAACGGTTGAACAGGCTGACATCGAAGCTGGATATATTACCAACCATGCCATTGCCTATGCTGAAACCTGCCTTCGTTGCGGAGGTAAAACCATTCAATCCAATCAGGCAATGGCAACTGTAACTGCTGTCTACAATCCCGCAATTTCAATTGTCAAGACAGCGGATAAGGCTTCGTTCAGCACGGTGGGTGAAGAAATCACCTATTCATATATGGTTAAGAACACCGGAAATGTGTCATTGAACAGCCTGTCCGTGATCGATGACAAAAATATTGCAGTAACCTGCCCCGTTGCAAATCTGGCTGCCGGACAGGAAACTACCTGCACGGCAAAATACTACATCACCCAAGACGATATGGATGCAGGTTCGGTGACAAACCTCGGAACGGCTACCGCCAACTCAGCCGGCGGGTCGGTATCTGATGATGATGATGAAACGATCACCACGTCGAATCAGCAACCTGCTCTGGCATTGGTTAAGCTTGCCACCCCCAAGGTATATGGAAATGTAGGGGAAGTCATTACTTACACCTACGAGCTGACCAATGTTGGGAATGTAACACTGACCGGCCCCTTTGTCGTCCATGATGACAAGCTGCCCGGGATTAACATTGATTGCGGTTCAGCCACAACAGTACTGCCGCCTCTCACCGGTGAAACAATCAGTTGCTCGGCAGACTACACCATCACCCAGACCGATCTGGATAACGGCAACGTTGTCAACGTCGCCTCTGCCACCGGTCTCTTCAAAGAAACCACTGTCACCTCCAATCAGGATACACAGACTGTCACGGCCACTGGCGAAGGTGCTCGATTGGCCATTGACAAGAGCGTTAACCCCATTATTTATTACGAAGAAGGTCAGGTGTTGAACTATACCTACACTGTGACCAACACCGGAAATGTGACTCTGACCAATATTTTCGTTGATGATGATAAGCTGGGCGATATCACCAGTTGTGCAAGCACAACCCTGGCTCCATCAACCAGCACCACCTGTACGGCAACCCATATAATTACAGCGGATGATGTAACTGCAGGCAAAGTTTATAACGAAGCCTGGGCACATGGGACGTACCTCGAAAAAGATTACGCGTCTGAGAAGGATACCGCTGAAGCCACTGTGGTGGGTGCTCCTCACCTTACACTTGTAAAATCAGTGGACTCCAATACCTATGACAGTGTCACCGATGTGCTCCATTACACATACGTCGTAACAAATGACGGCGGAGTTCCTCTGGCCGGTCCTGTTACGATCACCGATGACAAAATTGTCTCCCCCAATACAGTCTCCTGCCCCGCCGTTTCTTCTCTGGCGGTTGGAGAACAAACTACCTGCACAGCTTCTTACCCCATTTCACAGGCTGATCTGGACGTAGGTTCAGTTGAGAATACAGCACGGGCGTTTGCTTCTCTGGACGGCAAGGTAGTTGAATCAAATGAGGATAGCGTCACCGCCACTGCCAATCAGGATCCAAAGATCAGCCTTGACAAGACTGCGCAGGAGACTTCCTTTGATGCAGTTGGCGATCAGCTTCACTACAACTATTTGATCAAGAACGAGGGTAACGTCACCCTGACCGCGCCCTTCACCGTGACCGACAACAAGACCACCGTGTCCTGCCCGACCGCCCCTGCTTCTCTGGCCCCCGGCGAAACGATTACCTGCACCGCTACCTATACCATCATTCAGGCTGACCTGGATGCCGGAGAGGTAACCAATAACGCCACTGCTCATAACGGCGCCATCGATTCAAATGAAGACTCTGTAACTGTAGACGCCGAATCCACCCCGGCGATGTCCATCGATAAAACGGTTGATGAAACCACCTATGATGAAGTAGGCGACATTCTCCATTACAACTACTACGTCAAAAACACCGGCAACGTCACCCTGTATGCACCATTCAACATCCACGATGACCGCATCGGTCTGCTGGATTGCCCGGCCGATGTCACCAGCCTGGCTCCCGGGGCTGATGTAACCTGTGAGGGTACTTACCCCATCAGTATCGCCAACCTGAACGACGGCGCAGTGGGCAACACAGCCTATGCCACCGGTTTTGATGGTGATGGCGGTGTGGTGATGTCCAACATGGATACCGTGATCGTATATGGCATCACCCCCGGTTGGACCCTGCAGCTCACCAAGACGGTTGATCCCCTCACTTACGCCAATGTTGGCGACACGTTGACCTACACTTACACCCTGCTCAACACCGGCAACATGATTCTGTATGCTCCATTCTCGGTGGATGATGACAAACTTGGTGCGGATGAGATTGATTGCTCGACAATCGGAGGCAGTCTGGCTTCAGGCGCCAGCGGCACCTGCACCGCCGAACACATTGTCACCCAGGAAGATTTGAACGCCGGCGAGATCGTCAATGTCGCCACCGCTTATGCGAGGAACTACTTCGAGGCCACCATCACCTCCAACCAGGCCACAGCCACTGCCACGGCTGCCCAGACTTTGAAGCTTACCCTGGATAAAGAGGTTACTCCGGCTCAGTACATGAAAATTGGCGATGTGCTTTCCTATACCTATTTGCTCAAAAACGAAGGCAACGTCACCCTGACCGGTCCCTTCACCGTGGAAGATAACAAAGCTACCGTCACCTGCCCGGATACGGAAGACCTGCTGCCCGGTGAGTCGATCACCTGCACCGCTTCCTACACCGTCGACCAGGATGATTTGGATGATGGCAGCGTCACCAATGTGGCAACCGGTCACGCTTTCTTTGGTACCACTGCGGTGGACAGCAACGAAGATACCGCAACGGCCAACGCTCTGGTGGAAACCGGTCTTGCCATTGACAAGGCTGCCGTCGAAACCTCCTACAGCCGTATCGGCGATGTGATCAACTACACTTACACGCTCACCAACATCGGCCAGACCACCCTGTACGGCCCGTTCTCGGTCTTCGATGACAAAACCTCTGACGAGGCCTGTGAACTTACCGAAGCCACCGATACTCTGCTGCCCGGCGATACCACCACCTGCAGCGCCTCCTACACCATTGTGGAAGCCAATCTGATTGCCGGTTCCGTTACCAACGTGGCGTATGCCCAGGGCTTCTTCAAGGGCAACCCGGTTCTCTCTCGTGAAGACACCGAAACCGTAAACGCCACCATCATCACCCCCACCGTCACCATCGAGGGTGTTCAGCAGAACACCTGCCAGGTAGAAGCCGGCCGTACTTGCCTTGACTTCACCGTCACCGTGACCAACCTGACCGTGGGCGCCATTGATTTCTTTGCCGACGAACCGTCTGTGATCGATGACGGCGAGGTGACCTCCTTCACCGCCGACGGCACCTACATTGTTACCGTATGCGGCGAATGGCCCGGCATCAGCGATCCCAGCCAGCTCACCGAGCTGACCCTGGCTGCCCATGCCGATTGGGTCATCCGCCCCGTCCAGATGGTGGCAGAAGCAGTTCAAAACCCTGCCCCCACGGGCCAGGAAGATATCGCCATCGGCACCGGCAAGATCACCTATGATCCCGCCAACCGCCTCACCTGCTTCCCGCAGTCCAGCCCTACCTTCGCAACACCTTTCTGCAACCTGGTGAATGATCAGTGGACGATGGCCGTCAACCTGCGCAACCCCAACGATACCGCCATGGACATCACCTGGACCCTCGACAGTGGCTCAGTCAAGAGCGCGACGATCGATGCTTACTCCACCATCCGGTTGGGTAACCTCGATCTTAATGAACGGCATACCGTCGCCGTTTACTGGGGCCAGGACGGTTTCCTGGAACTGCGGCCCAGACTGAACACCAGCGATTGTGTCACCCCTCCTGAACCGCCCGTGGTTGTATACAGCATCCCGGTCACCGCGGTAGAGGTTCCCCCGGCGCCTGTCACCGAAGCAGTGTTGATCCCTGTTACCGGTGCTGACCTGGGCGGCGCACAGGATGGCTTCATCAACAAGCTGATGATGTACCTGGGTGTCAGTCTGCTGGGTATGGCTTTCATTGCCCACAGCCTGCGCAACAAGTTCCTCAAGTAACCAAACTGTTTCAAATGCCGCCCGGAGTCACATCCGGGCGGTTTTGTTTTCCCTGCCGGTGTCGAATCCGGGTATAAAAAAAAGCTGTCTCATCCAATGCAGCACGCTGCAAAAAAATGAGACAGCCCTTCAGGGTTGAATTGCCTTACGATTAGATGAAGATGATCTGTGCCCCTTCGGTCATGTCCATGAAATCGCCGGCAGTGACGATATCTTCCACACCGTCAATAAAGTCTTCCTTCTTCAGACCAAACATATCCACCGACATTTTGCAGGCGTACATTTTTGCGCCGGCATCCGAGAGCATTTGTAAATACTCGCGTACGGGGGGAACTTCCAACCCCTTCATTTTGTCGTTCATCAGTTTGGTCGCGAAGGCGGTCATGCCCGGCAGAACGCCCATCACATTGGGGATACCCAGGTTGCCTGTGTTGACGCCCATCAGGCTCATCTTCATGCTGGTGTTGGCCACAGGTGCAATCTCCAGGTGGTCGAC
>CAZHMZ010000213.1:0-5232 GCA_964532655.1 uncultured Anaerolineaceae bacterium | reverse complement strand
GTGCAGGCTGCCGATACCTTTGGAGCCAACGAGAGCCTGCCATGCTATCTGCCGCTGGCCGGCGAGGTGGCAATGGGCAAACCGGCTCTCACACCGATTCAACCTGGAACCGCCTGGTTGATCCACACTGGCGGGATGCTCCCGCAAGGTGCGGATGCCGTGGTGATGTTGGAAGACACCCAAAAAGCAGGCGTGAGTGAGATCGAAATCTCCAGAGCCGTGGCTGCCGGTGACAATACCATTTACGCAGGCGAAGATGTGATGCCAGGCGATGTGGTGCTGAAAACCGGCACAAAGCTTGGCCCCGCCCAGATTGGTGGGCTGCTGGCGCTCGGCATCCGCCAGGTACCGGTTACCGGAAAACCGCTGGTGGGTATCCTTTCCAGCGGCGACGAGGTGATCCCACCCCATCAAACGCCCCTGCCCGGCCAGATCCGCGATATCAACAGCTATTCGCTTCAGTCGCTGGTGGAAACCCACGGCGGGCAAACCCGTTTGTACGGTATCGCCCCGGATGAAATCAACGCGTTCGAAAGCCTGATCCGCAAAGCCTATACTGAATGTGATATGCTGGTGGTCACCGCCGGGTCATCGGCCAGCGCCCGCGATCTGACCTCCACTGTGATCCAAAAGCTTGGAAAGCCCGGTGTGCTGGTGCACGGGGTGCGTATCCGCCCGGGCAAACCTACCATTCTGGCGGTTTGCGATGGGAAACCGGTCATCGGACTGCCGGGAAACCCGGTCAGTGCGCTGGTAATTGCCGGTTTCTTTGTGATACCCGCCCTCGAGCGCCTGAGCGGACAAACCCACTCGACCCCACGGCCCATGCTGACGGCTGAACTGACCCTGCCTGTTCCATCCGTCGCCGGTCGCGAGGATTTTGTTCCGGTCCACCTCATCGCTCATCAGGGTGGCTGGAAAGCAGAACCGATATTCTTCAAAAGCAACATGATCTTCACACTTGCGCAGTCCGACGGTCTGCTGCATGTACCTGCCAGTGCGGTGGGTCTATCGGCTGGCGAAAAAGTTGAAGTATATTTAACGTACTGACCAATACACTTGAAAAAGGGAAATCTATGCGCCGTTATTTTCTTTTCATTCTATGCGGGTTACTGCTGGCCGGTTGTGCCGGGAACAGTATACCCAGCAGTATTCCTCCTGAAATGTACACCGAAGCTGCCAAAACGGTCTCGGTTCAACTGACACAAAGTTTTCTGCAGACCCCCTCAGCCACCCCAACCAACACCGCTGAGCCAACACCCACCATCACGATCACTCCGGAACCGTCGCCGACACTTCCGTCACCCACGGCTACCTGGGTTTACCATACCCGCGGAAGCATCGACGCTCCTATCCTGGTTTATTATCACATTGCCGATGATGCCTCCGATTATCCGGCTTTTGATGCGATGGCCGTGGATCAAATGTCCTCCGGCAAACTGCAGGAGCACATGCTGGGATTACGTGAAAAAGGCTACGATTCTGTGACTATGGAAACCATGATCAACACACTGCTTTACGGCGCGGAAATGCCTGCCAAACCCATTGTGATCACGTTTGATTCGACCGCGGCCGGCATCTACCAGAAAGCCTTTCCGGTTTTACAATCCGCCGGGTATGTAGGGAATGTATACGTTACCGTGTCGCAAATTGGGCAGGATGGCATGCTGACCGTGGATCAACTGAAAGAGCTGCTGGCTGCCGGATGGAGTGTGGGCAGCCACGGCATGTACGGCAATGATCTGACCGCCAACCATGACGCCATTTCGGAAGAAATTTCCGCTTCACGCCTGCAATTGGAAGAGATGCTGGGAGCCCCGGTGACCATCTTCTCCTACCCGTTTGGACGCACCGACGACATCATCCTCAGCCGTATTTCCACCTGGGGCTACCAGGCCGCATTAGGTCTACACTGGTACGACACCACCACTCACACGACCGACTACCTGTTTTATCTGTCGCGGTTGGAAATCGGAAATGATGCAACCGGCGATCAGGTCATCTCGAACCTGCCCTGACCCATAACGGAATGAGACCCGGAGACATTGAATGAGTATTTTCCTGCACGATATACCACTCGACGAGGCGCAAAAAGCATTCAACCACGCTCTTGAGGAAGCCGGTTTGAACCGGGTCCTTGAGAAGGAAACCCTGCCGCTTTCTGAACAGGTTCTGGATCGTGTGTTGACTGAACCGGTTTGGGCGCGGCTTTCCTCACCGCACTACAATGCCTCGGCGATGGACGGATTTGCCGTGCGTTCGGATGATACCGCCGGCGCGAGTGAGACGAAACCGCTGGTTCTAAAACGCGGCAGCCAGTTCCAGTATGTGGATACCGGTGATCCGGTGCCGGTGTGGGCAAACGCGGTGATCCAGATTGAGGTGGTTGAGGGATTGAACGATCAGGATCGTTTGCTTCCGGATCCCCGCCGCGCTGAACAAATCCGCATTCGGGCTGGCATCCCACCCTGGAAGAATGTGCGCACGGTCGGCGAAGATATTATCGCCTCGCAACTGGTTCTGCCCTCCGGGCGCGTGCTGGGTCCGGCCGATCTGGGAGCGGTGGCAGCCAGCGGTCATACTCACGTCAGTGTCAGCAGAAAACCGGTGGTGACGATCATCCCCACCGGCACCGAACTGATCCGCATTGGTGAAACCATAAAACCAGGCGACATCATCGAATACAATTCCATGGTGCTGGCCGGTCAGGTGATGCGCTGGGGCGGTATTGCTGTGCGCCATTCCATCATCCGGGATGATCTACCGCTCATCCGCGAGGCTGTAAAAGAAGCCGCCTTGAGCAGTGATCTGGTGCTTCTGAACGCCGGTTCATCGGCGGGGTCGGAAGATTTTTCAGCCGAAATTGTCAGTCAGCTTGGGACGTTGCTGGTTCACGGTGTGGCTGTACGGCCGGGGCATCCGGTGATTTTAGGGATGATCCACCTGGACGATCGCCGGGTTCCCATTATCGGTGTACCCGGTTTTCCGGTTTCAGCGGCTCTCACCGGGGAGATCTTTGTAAAACCGCTCATCGAACGCTGGTTGGGGAAAACCGGCAACGAGGCACCGGTCATTGAAGCATCCATTACCCGCAAAATCACCAGCCCGGCCGGCGATGACGATTTCCTGCGGGTGGTGGTGGGCAAGGTGGATGGTCAGTACAAAGCCGCGCCCATTTCCCGCGGCGCAGGTGTGATTACCTCGCTGGTCAAAGCCGATGGGATTGCCGTGATTCCCCGCTCCATTCAGGGGCTGGAAGCCGGTGCAAAAGTGAAGGTGCGCCTGTACCGGCCGGTCAACCAGATTGATACCACCATTCTGGCAATTGGATCTCATGACATGACCCTGGATCTGCTGGCCCAGCACCTCAGCCGATACAATCGCCAGTTGGTGTCGGCCAATGTGGGCAGCCAGGGCGGGCTGATTGCGCTCCATCGTGGGGAAGCTCATCTGGCGGGTTCACATCTCCTGGATCCGAACACCGGCGAATACAACCTTTCCTTTATCAGGCAATATCTTCCCGATGAACCCGTACGCCTGGTGGTATGGGCGGAAAGAGAACAGGGCTTGATGGTCACGAAGGGTAACCCAAAGCATATTGAATCTTTATCTGATCTCGCCCGGCAGGATATTACTTTCATTAACCGGCAGAGAGGGTCAGGTACGCGTGTGCTACTGGACTATCACCTCAAACAAGCCAATCTGCCTTCTGCTCAAATCAGGGGGTATCTGCAAGAGGAGTTCACCCATTTGAATGTAGGTGTGGCGGTTGCTTCCGGGAGAGCGGATTGCGGTTTGGGGATCGCCGCGGCAGCCAGCGCGCTGGATCTGGATTTCATTCCCCTCTTTTCAGAGAGGTATGATCTGGTGATTCCCTGTCGTCATTTAAAGGATGGACTGCTGGACCCTATTTTCGAGTTGATGAAGGATCCTGATTTCCGATCAGAGATCAGCCAGTTGAAGGGCTATTCGTTTGCTCGTATGGGAGAGGTAATTCTGGATTGCAGCAGTTCTGTTTAGTGGGTACAATCTGCATGAGCTTATTTCGCGAGCGGACTTCGCAAGCGTATAACGCTCGCGGATATCGCTTCAGCGGTCGTAAAGCTGCCAATCATCATGAACTTACAGGAGGGAAAAATGGTTCTGCAAGAAAATACGATGGCGCCTGATTTTCAACTACCGGATCAGGATGGGGTGATGCACAGCCTGTCAGATTACCGGGGCAAGCCGGTGATCTTGTATTTCTATCCCAAAGACAACACGTCAGGCTGCACCCTGGAGGCTACAAACTTCCGCGATGACAGTGAACAGTATCAAAAAGCGGGGGCGGTAGTTGTGGGCATCAGCCCGGATTCGGTCAAATCACATAAAGGTTTTTGCAATAAATACAATCTGCCTTTCACGCTCCTTTCGGACACAGAGCATTCCGTTTTGGAAGCCTACGGCGCCTGGGGAAAAAAGAAGTTGTACGGCAAGGAATATTTTGGCGTATTGCGCACCACCTATTTGATCGATGCCGATGGCAGGATACAAAAGGTGTACGAAAACGTCAAACCGGCAGAACACTCCAAGCAGGTTCTGATGGAATTCAAACTCTAGAATCTGTGTAAAACTGGAAAAACCAGCCTTATTTGCATAACCCGGCAGAGATAGCCGGGTTTATTGTACGCGCAGCAGGATTTTCCCTTCTGACCAGAGTTCTTCCAGTTTGAAGTAATCGCGCTGATCAGGGGTAAACAGGTGGACGATCACATCGCCCACATCCAGCACCAACCAACCATCTTCCGGTTTCCCTTCCACTTTGGGCTGGTGATGAATGACCGGCTTGACCGTATCGACTACGTGATCAGCCAGCGCGTCCAGCATGCGTACGCTGGTTCCATTGCAAATAATAAATTGACTGGTAAAATCGGCGATTTCAGAAATATCCAACAGGACGATATCTTCCCCCTTCTTGTCCTCCAGGGCATTCACGATCATTCTGGATAATTCGTTTGTATTCAGATCTACACCTCTCTTTTCTTTCCGGGCTATCTGAGAATTGCCGTATCCACGGTTTGTCAGAGCTCCAGGGATTTATTGCCTTAATTATGCCATAAACTGGCTGGTTGTTCCAAGTGAAATATCCACCATCGGTGTGTATTTTGAGCCACCGGGCTGCAGATCACTGCGGTAGACTCTGATCCCCGTAACCGGCTGCGCGCCAAGCCAATCTACCGGTCTCTGCCGCAC
>CAZHMZ010000212.1:0-5276 GCA_964532655.1 uncultured Anaerolineaceae bacterium | reverse complement strand
GATGAGGAAAACCTGGAAACCCGGATCCATGTCGAACCCGATGGTTTTCAGCGCGAGGTGTTTTATTACCGTGAATATAAAAGTGATGTGGTGTGGGGCATCACCGCACACATCATTGAGAATCTGGTTCACATCCTCAATTTGAGATAAAAAAAAGAGTACGGGCAAAACCCGTACTCTGTTATCCACTTTACTGATCGAAAACGCTTTCGTTTGAGAGCTAGTCTTCGACTTCTTCCTTCTTGCCTTTTTCAATGACTTCCGGTTCCTCTGCGCCGCCTTCAGTCTCTTCAGCAGCCTCTTCGGCCACAGCGGAGGTAACACTGACGATGATTTCTTCAGGATCAGCAAGTAGTTCAACACCGGCCGGAACCTGAAGGTCACCGACGCAAATACGGCTGCCGATGGTGGTCAGGCTGGAGATATCCACGATGAATGATTCGGGCAGGTCGGCGGGCAGGGCTTCCACCTCAACCTCGGAAATGACCTGGTCAGCCACACCGTTGAAGTCACGCACGGCGGGGGCTTTACCGGTCAGATGGATCTGCACGTAAGCGCGAAGCTTTTCGGTCATGGAGACAACCTGGAAATCAACATGCAAAAAGCTGGCCTTGAGATAGTCGCGCTGTTTGTCGCGGACAATGGCATTCAGCATTTCGCCGTCCAGATCAATTTTGACGATGCTGGAGCTGGTCAGGTCAAACAACTGACGGCTGGCTTCACGCATGTCGAGGGTGATGGCGCGCGGTTCAAAGCCGTGACCATATAATACGGCAGGCAGCTTTCCTTCACGACGCAGGGCTTTTACTTGTTTTCCCTTAATATCACGTTTGGTTGCTTTAAAAACAACACTTTCCATTAATACCTTCCTTTGGGCGCCTCTCACCGTGTCGCAAGGTTACCTTCGCCCGGTTAAAAATTTTGGTGAACGACAGGGTCTGATTTTAGCCGTGTTTACGGCCTGCGTCAAGCCGTTCGGTCATAAAAATGGTGTCAGAGAAGACCGCAGCCCATAATGTGATAGGTTACCCATCTACCCAATCAAACGTGCGCTGCACGGCTTTTTTCCAGCCGGCGTACAGCCGCTGTCGATCGTTTTCAGGCATCCCCGGCTGCCATACTTTACTCTTACGCCAGTTGGCACGCAGGGTATCCGTATCGGGCCAAACACCCACAGCCAGACCGGCTGCGTAGGCGGCTCCCAATGCGGTGGTTTCGATCAATTCAGGTCTTACTACGGGGACGTTCAGGATATCTGCCTGGAATTGCATGAGCAGATTGTTCACCACCATGCCGCCATCGACACGGAGCTCTCGTAATTTGACCCTGGAATCCATCTCCATAGCGTCCAGTACTTCTCGGGTCTGATATGCAGTTGCCTCCAGGACAGCCCGCGCGATATGCCCATCACATATGTATGAAGTCATACCGGCGATCACGCCGCGCGCATCACTGCGCCAGTAGGGCGCGAACAGACCTGAAAACGCGGGAACAAAGAAGATACCGCCATTATCTTTCACAGATGCAGCCAGATCTTCAATGTCACTTGATTTTCGGATGAGATGTAGATTATCACGCAGCCACTGAACCAGCGAGCCCGCCATGGCAATGGAACCTTCCAGCGCGTAAACGGCTTTTTGCGATCCAATTTTATAACCCACTGTGGTCAGCAACCCGTTCTGGCTATGGACCGGTGTTTCGCCGGTGTTGAGCAGCATAAAACACCCGGTGCCATACGTATTCTTGGCCTCACCCGGGTAGAAGCAGGTCTGACCGAACAGGGCTGCCTGTTGATCTCCGAGCGCGCCGGTGATGGGCACCTCCATCTCATCCCACCGGGCAACTGCCAGGGGGCCGGAAGAAGGCAGGATTTCAGGCAGCATGCGGCGGGGAATGTTCAGTGCCGCCAAAATTTCTGGATCCCAATCTAGGGAAGCCAGGTTCATCAACAGGGTTCTGGAGGCATTGGTCACATCCGTCACGTGCCGGCCACCGTCAGGGCCGCCTGACAGGTTCCACATCAACCATGTATCCATGGTACCGAACAACGCCAGACCCTTTTCCGCATCTTCGCGTAATCCGGGCACCTGATCCAACATCCATTTGATTTTTGGGCCGGAGAAATAGGTGGCAAGAGGTAGCCCGGTTTGCTGTTTAAAACGGTTCTGCCCATATTCACGGGCGAGATGATTGCAAATGGAATCCGTACGGGTATCCTGCCAGACTATTGCGGGGTGATACGGCTGCCCTGTCTGTTTATTCCAGATCACCGTGGTTTCCCGTTGATTGGTGATGCCCACGGCTAGAATATCGGCAGGGGTGATCCCCAATTTTTGCAGGGCAGAATCCATGACGGCGCGTGTGTTTTGAATGATCTCCAGCGCGTCATGCTCCACCCAGCCCGGCTGCGGAAAGTACTGTCTATGTTCTTTTTGTGCGCTGGCGGCTGCTGTTCCCTGCAAATCAAAGAGGATACAGCGGGTACTGGTGGTACCCTGATCGATGGATGCAATATATTTGCTCATATGCCACTTCCAGATGGGTGTGGTAAGGTGTTGAGAAAAACGACGGCTACTGGAACAATCCGGTCAATTGCGCAGGGTCGGTCAGATGCAGTCGATCTCCATCAACGGTCATCGCTTCGGTGGGTACCTGGCGGTACTCCAGCGAGCCGCTGGCGGAATAGCTGAGCGCGCAAAATGTGCTGACCAGTTGGGCAGAATCCAGATTGGTGTGGATCCGGCTCTCACGATCTGAGAGCCAAGTGTTCAATTCATTCAGGGTTTTCCTGGTCTGCACCGCTGTAAAGAGAGCCTGTAATGCAAGATCCTGCCGGGCAATACGGGCTGCTTCGCCTGAAGGACCCGTGGAAAATGTGACAAATTGCCAGATATTGCCTGGGGTCAGCTCCATACTGCCAGCCGGAAATTCTGTTTCACCCGCCATGAAAGCTTCAGGATTATTGACCGTGACAGAGCCGGTAAAGCGGATCCAGAGCCTGAGAAATGACTGATCGATACTGATATAAAAATCCGGGTTGATATCGAAGGCCTCGGCAATTGCCGAATTTACCGCCTGGGCTGCACTGGCATGACGCTGATCTAACTGGGTGGTTCTTTGGTAAACCGTGTGATATACACTGCCCAGGGTTGATTCGAGAATACCGTACTCCTGTTTCAGACTTGTGGCCGGCACTGCCAGATAACTGGACAACGAAACGACAATCGTTTTGGACGTATCCACCTGGACGAGGCGGATCAGTTCCGCGCCAAAGGGAGGTTCGAAGGTGTTCGAATCTTCCAGGATAATCGATGCCGTGTAGGGGCCAGGGATATCACAAATACTGCTGGTGACCGTATTGGATGGCGGCGTGGGTGGCTGCGGCGTCGGATTGGGCTGTGAGGCTGTTTGTGAGGATTGAGGAACCCCCGGGGTGGGCGTATCAGATAACCCGAGAGCATCCGTGGCGGATACATCCGTGGAGGTTACATCCGCACCAGGTTCGTCTGTTACCGTGAGATCAGTGTTTGTTTCGTCAACTTGCGTCTCTGGTTCAGTCGATGAAGCAGGCTCCTCATCGGGGGTGGTGTTCTGAGGTGGTTCAGCAACTGTCTCAGTGGTTTTTTCAGGGTGGAGAAATGAGAACACAGGAGTTGACGCGATCAAAACTGTCAGAGAGACAGACAGGATCAACAGGACTGCAAAAATGCCGATGACTATGATGAGAATCCGATTCGTCATATTACATCTCGTTTTGATACGCAGGAACAGGGGCGGATCGAAAAACTGTCTGGATTGCTTTGTGCATTATACCATCTGCATTCCAGATAGGAAGATAAACAGACCGGTTGGCAAAACTGAAAGGGAAAAAACTTTTTATTTCTCCGCTCGTTGATTCTCGCCAAAGACCTTCTTCACCGCATGGTATGTGTTGATATGCGCCTGTACGGTGATTTCTACCGCAGAATACCCGCCGCCCATGGTGAGAACAATCGGGATATGGTTATTGCGGCAGGCTTCAAGTACCATTTCATCCCTGCACTGCAAACCCGCCATGGTCAGCGTCATCTTATTGAAACGGTCTCTGGCCAGTGGATCGACCCCGCCGATGTAGAAAAGGATGTCCGGTTGAAATTCGAGAACCGCCGGGAGCGATTGAGCAAGTGCTTGCAGGTAAAGTGAATTATCTGCAGTTTCGGGTAATCGTATGTCCAACGTGGCCGGCACGCGGCGAACCGGATAATTTTTGCCGCCATACAGGTCCAGAATGAATACACGCGGATCATTCGCGAAGATGGCCGCAGTTCCATTGCCCTGATGGGCGTCTGCGTCAATGATGGCAGCTTTGCGGATGGACTGGCTGGCAAAGAGATCCTCTATCGCCACAGCAATATCGTTGAACACACAAAAACCGCGCCCCTCGTCTGGAAAAGCGTGATGCGTTCCCCCTGACAGTGAACCAGCTGCACCATCCTGCAGGGCGGCGCGAGCGGCAGCGATCACCGCACCGACACCCAGGTGGGCGCGGGTCACCAGCCTTTCACTCCAGGGCAGACCTAAAACGCGCAGTTGCTGCGGGCTCAATGATCCCGAACAGACCGCGTCATAATACTTCTCAGTGTGCACACGCAGGATCTGTCCTCGCTCGGCTGGCACAGCCGGGACAAGTTGATCCATAGAGATCACCTGCTGTGATACCAGTTCATGGCG
This sequence comes from uncultured Anaerolineaceae bacterium, assembly GCA_964532655.1. Classification (GTDB taxonomy): domain Bacteria; phylum Chloroflexota; class Anaerolineae; order Anaerolineales; family Anaerolineaceae; genus JAJFTV01. The sequence continues at coordinate 566 of CAZHMZ010000212.1, read as the reverse complement.
AAGGCGCACATATTTATCGGATGGGTAAACATGCCCGGCAGGTAAGACGAGCGGCTGCAGGTCACTGTAGAATATTTTCAATACGGGTTTTCCTTTGAATTCTCGAGATAGCGAAGAAAATAAGCAGCCACACCAAAAGCAGTCGCCACATTGACTGAGCCTTTGGTGCCCAGCATGGGAATTTCAATCACCAGGTCTGATCGATCCAGGATTTCACGATCCACGCCGGTGACTTCGCTACCCAGCACCAGCACGAGTGGGAACGCCAACTGGGACGGCTGTAGATCAAACAACGACACAGCGTTGGACGCCAGTTCCAGCGAGACAATCCGGGCGCCTTCCTGTTTACGACGTTCCACTACATCCAGCGCGTTCCACTCCATCGACCAGGGGATGGAAAATTCAGCACCGAGAGCGGTCTTCTGAACTTTTGATTGATCGGGTGTGGGTGTGGTCCCGCAGCAATACAGATGGCTGATCATTACCGCATCAGACGTCCTTAAAATGGAGCCCACATTATAGGCACTGCGGATATTATCCAGCAGCACCTCAATATTCCCCATATG
>CAZHMZ010000211.1:0-5360 GCA_964532655.1 uncultured Anaerolineaceae bacterium | reverse complement strand
GGCGGCCCGTGTGCAGCGATAGGAAGTACGGCCTGAGCAGTTCACAGTAAAACGAACGGATCGTTTCAGAGCGGATGGAGTGATACCACTCCTCCACTTTTTGCCGTGCCTGCCGAAAGTTCAGTTTTTCCAGTTCAAGAATTTGATTTTGAGAAAGAACGATTTGTTCTGTCATGATATCTCCATCCAATGACCATCCATATACCATCCAGATAGAGTATTTATAGCATATTCTTCTGACAGAGTCAACAGGATGCAAGGAGCTTGCCCATCAATTTGTGCAACCAAAAACCGCTGCCAAAAGGCAGCGGTCATGGTAATTTGTTTTGATCAGGATACCGGCATGCGGGTGCCGGTTTACCACAGGATCAGCCGATTACAATTTTTCATACTGCATGTTTTTGATACGCCCGGAGGAAACATACAGGCCGTCGACCTGCCCATCCTTGCGGGAAAACGCCACCTTAAAGGCAACCGGTTCTTTGAGCAAACTGGCCACATCCAGGGCGTACACATCTGCCATAAACGGCTTCAGCAAAAACTCGCCCTGTCGGCCCATTTTTACCCACAACCCCCCGTCACGCTCAAAAATGGTGTAATACGTTTCCGTTTCATCACAATAATACCGCCCGCAAAAGGACGAGAACTCCTGGCGGTCTTTCGGCTGCTCAATTTGTGGATAGAGGGTCCATTCGCCGTCGATCAGCCAGGACATGCTGCTTTTACCTGCCTCATCTTTGCCAAAGCGCACTTTCAGATCTTCCAGCCCTACTGCGTAAAACAGGGTATCCGTCAGCGGGATCAGCGCATATCCCTCACCCAGATCCAGCGTGAGCTTTTGATCCTGCAGGATCACCTGAGCCCCGGGGCCGGCATCGGCGGTGGGATGGTAGTACAGCCCGGTATACGGTTCCAACTTCTCCACCGGCAGGCTGATCGGCTGCAGTTTTTCCTCCTCCGGCAGCGCCTCGGTGAATTGATCTGCCAGGCACAGATCGGCGATCTTGCGGGCGGTTTTCTCCGGGTTGGAGGTGGACAGGTTACTGAGGATCAGGATGGTGAAACGTTCATCCGGGAAGCGCATCAGAACAGCCCTGAAACCGGCATCGGAACCGGTATGTTTGACCGTTTTCAACCCGCGGTACTGGTTGATATGGATGCCAAAGGCGTAATCGATGGGCTGCCCGTTGTTGAGAATTCCGGTTTCATGTGCCTGGTCGATCACGGCTTTTCCGAGCACCTCTCCGGTGTAAAACTCGCGGTCCCAGTACAGCAGGTCTTCCACGGTGGTCAACAGGCTGGTGCTGCCGGGCAGACCATGCGGCAGAATCTCCCGCTCAAAACCGCCGTCATCCAGCGGCGCATACGATTGCGCGAAACCGGGCAGTACCAGGCGGTGGCTCTCCTGAAAACGGGTGTGCCGCATCCCCAGCGGTTTGAAGATACGCTGGTCGCAGAACTGCTGCAGGCTGAGCCCGGTCACCTTCTGGACGATGGCGCCCAGCACGGCAAAACCGGTGTTGCAGTACAGGTAGCGTTCGCCGGGTTCAAAGTTGAGCGCACGCTGGCGGAATAACAGACCCAGATAATCGCTCATGTAGGTCACATCATCACCGCGATTGCCGGCAATAGTGTTCACCTCGCCGATGCTGCGCATCCCGCTGATGTGGTGAACCAGGTGATTGATGGTGATGGTTTTACCAAAATCGGGGATCTCGGGCACATAATCGCGTACATCGTCATCCAGGCGGATACGGCCCTCCACTGCCAGAATGGCGATGGCCATGGCGGTGAATTGCTTGGAGATAGACCCGATCTGGAAGATCGTCTGCGGGGTGATGGGCACGCCAAATTCCAGGCTGGCCATGCCATAACCACGTGAGTAAGCGATCTCACCATCCTGGATGAGCGCCAGCGCGCAGCCGGGTGAATAGGTGGTATCCCATTTGGAGAAAAGTCCATCGATCTGCGGGATCAATTTTTCAAGTTCCATACGATCTCCCTTCAACAGCTTTCAGCTCGGATTGTGATCAGGCTTGCTGACGAACAAACTTCAAGCCGTGCATGCGGCCGGAGGTCAGCTTCATTCCATCCAGCTCTCCCTGCGCATCACGGGTGAACCGCACCGTGAAATCCTCACAGCAGAAGGTATCTTTTACAATCACCTTCAGCGGGGTGATGCCGTATTTCCGGCGCTGCAAAGCCAGTGCGCCGTCTTTGGCCAGCAACTGGTAGGTTACCTCAAGTTCAGGGCTGGTGTATTGACCGGCATACTTTTCAAGATCCACGGCCTCAAAAACGGGCGGGGTCACCTTATCCAGGATTTCAGGCTCTTCGTCTTTTCCCCAATACATGTGCATCTTCTGGCCGTCTGGCGTCTCAACGATCTCGGCTTTGATAGCATGGAAGCGTTTCACACGCACCTTGTTTTGGGCGATTGCTTCCACCTCAAACCCTGGCCCAATGACGATGAAGAGCTTGCCGTCGCGCATTTCCAGCAGGAACTGTGACTGGCTTTCCGGGCAGTAATACTGGCCGGCCATTTTTTCGAACGCCTCAACCGGCAACTCAACGGGAGTCTCCTCGCTGGCCTCACCTGTCATCAGATCCGCCAGATACAGATCGGCGATTTTGTAGACCAGATCGGAGGGGGCAATGGTGCCCAGGTTGGCAAACACCACCACCGAGAAGTGCTGATCCGGGAAGCGCAGCAGTTGGGTGCGATAGCCGGCATCTGCACCGCCGTGCTCAACCGTCTTCAAGCCGCGGTACTGGCTGACGACCAGACCCTGGGCATATTCAATCTTCTTGCCGCTGTTGAGCAAGCCTTGCGTGTGCATCTCATCGATCACGTCTTTGCCAAACACCTTGCCCTCGTAGAATTCCTGGTCCCACAGGGCCATATCTTCCACGGTGGTGAACAGGCTGGTAGCGCCCACATTGGCATAGGATAGCACAGCAATTCTGAATTTGTTCGGGCCCGCCGGCGCGTAGGAGGTGGCGCGGTTCGGCACAATCATTGTGTGATCGTCATGGAAATGGGTGTGTTTCATGCCCAGCGATTTGAAAAGGCGTTCCTCGCAAAATTCGCGCATGGTCTTGCCGGTCACGCGCTGGACGGTGAAGGAGAGCAAGGTATAGCCGGTGTTGCAGTAGACGTGCTTCTCGCCCGGCTTAAAGTTCAGTTCGCGCTGTTTCGAAACCAGTTCAAGGATGTCGTCCATGGTGATCACGTCGTCCATGCGCCAGCCAGCCGCAATCAGCAGTTCCCACTGGTCGCGCAGGCCGCTGGTATGGTGGATTAAGTGCCGCAGGGTGATCTTCTCGCCAAAATCCGGCACTTCCGGAACGTACTTCTGAATCTCGTCATCCAGTGAAAGCTTGCCTTCGTGCGCCAGCAGGGTCACCGCCAGGGCGGCAAAATGTTTGGAGATGGAGGCAATGTGAAAAACCGTATCCGGCCGGATGGGGATGCCATAATCCAGGTTGGCCATCCCGTAACCGCGCGAATAGATGATCTGCCCATCTTTAATCACCGCCAGTGAACAACCAGGGGTATTGGTATGGTCCCATTCGGCAAAAATCTGATCCACTTTTTGTTCAATGTTTTCCATTTCGGTCATCCTTTTATCATATTTGACTTGCTCCCCGCTGATTCAAATGGCAATTATAACGCCCTGCCCCGTTTTGACAGGTGCCGGGTTTTGTACCGGGGGCATACGATTCCCGATATAGATACGTGCGAAGGTTAGCCCTTAGCCAATCCTTCACTTCGTTCAGGATGACAACAGAGAGTGTTATTGTGCATGGAATCCCTTTCCTCGCAACCATGCCCATGTTGTCATCCCGAGGAAACAGCGTCCGTTCTGCGACAAGGGATCGGACAAGGGCTGAAGGCAAACGGTTCCAGATTTGGAAACGTGCGATGATAACCCATCGGGCGGATTTCTCTGCGCCTGGCTCCGCCAGTCGCAGAGAAATGACACTGAAGGGTGGCTTACCGATATGAGCGTATAGGGTGTTTCCCGCGGAACCTTACTGATCGTGTCATCTCGCAGGGATCACGGAGTGATCACGCAGAGATCCGCCCAAGGATAGGTGGAAAACGGTTCCAGATCTGGAAACATTCGAAGATTGGCTCTTAGCCGATCCCTCACTACGTTCGGGATGACAAAAAATGAAGTACCCTGGTGGTTCAAATATCATCGCAAAACGCAGGTTTCTCATAATTCGTTTATTCGTTTTCGCTGGCGCGAAGCGTCAGCAATTCGTTGACGGTATTTCACCTAGTTTCAGGATAAAGAAACATGCGAAGATCAGTCCTTAGCCGATCCCTCACTGGCGTTCGGGATGGTAAAAAAGAAATACTCTGGTATTCCAAATCCCATAACAAAACGCAGGTTTCCCGTCATTCGTTTATTCGTTTTCGCTGGTGCGAAGCGCCAGCAATTCGTTGATGGTATTTCACCTGCTTCCAGATATGGAAACGTGTAAAAATTAGTCCTCGGGCGGATTTCTCCGCGTCAGACAGCAAAAAGCGCAGTCTGACTCTGCGAAATGACACTGAGGAGTGTTTATCCGCATTAATATATAAAATGAAATATCCTGATGCAGAAAAATACCCGCCGATTCACCATTCCACTAAATCCCGGGCGCTTCACCCGGCTGATCCTGCCGGCTATGTCGGACCGCATTCAGCAGCGCATTTGCCAGCAGGATGGCCTCTTCTTTGGTCAGATACATATTGGTCTCATCGGCGATGAACAATTTTTCATCCTCCGGGCATGATTCGTAAATGGACAGGCTGACATTATCTTCTAGATCCCCATCCTGTTTTTCATATTTGATGCTCACCCTCAGTGTGTCATCCAAAATCCAGAAATCCATTTTTTGAGGTTCATTCTTTTTATCCATTGTGCACCTGTATCAATCTATCAATCATCATCCATTTTCCTGAGGCATGCAGGTTGATAACACTCAGCACCCCTAATAATCCAAAAAGAAAATCGCCACCCTCCAGCCGTCTTCCGTCTGACGCAGGGTGATACGAAAGGTTCCGCTGATGTGAATGCGATAATCCATCGATCCGCTGTACTCCACCTCGGTGGAGGCAAACCGCTGGGTGAGGATTTCCCAGTTGGACGGCTGGAACTGGTTCTTCTCGATCTCAGCCTGCAGGTTCTCCGCGCTGCCCAGTTCTTCCTGCAGCGAGCCATCGCACAGATCAAAGGCTTTTTGGTACTCGGCATTGGCCAGCGCTGTAAAGAATGACGTCCCGATTTCTTCGGGTCCAGGTTCTTTTGTGAAAGTTCTGTTCTTCGTCACCAGCGGATACAGCAATACCATCACGCAGCAGCCCG
>CAZHMZ010000210.1:2761-5419 GCA_964532655.1 uncultured Anaerolineaceae bacterium | reverse complement strand
GAACATGCTGACCATGAAGATAATCACGGCCACCACCAGAACACCCAGCACGCCTCCAATGATCCAGAAAATTCGATTCCGTTGATCCATTTCTTCCTCGCCTCCCATGTAAAAAATACCATCCGGTAAATGTTTCTGCTGATGTTTATTATATGCAGGTTTTCCTGTTCAAACGATATGGAATCGGGGTTGCCTGAATCGAGCATGGTAAAATTCAAACTGTGTTGAATAAAACCATAAAGGTGATCTGGCGTATGCTCGTCACACTCATCATTATTGCCGCCATCGTGGCTGCCCTGTCGCGCATCGTTTCCGAGATCTACAGCCTGCGGCGCATCTTTTCAGTTCAAAACGCCCCGGAAGCTCCAGTTGGCATTGTGTTTGGGGCCGGCCTCAACAAGGATGGAACCGTCACTAAAGTACTTCAGCACCGTGTGGAAGCGGCTGTCAGGCTCTATCAGGATGGAAAAATACAGAAGATTCTGATGAGCGGTGACAACCGCTTTGTCGATTATAACGAGCCTCGCGCCATGTACAATTTCGCTGTGGAGATGGGCGTTCCGCCGGAAGACATCGTGCTGGATTATGCCGGTCGCCGTACCTACGATACCTGTTATCGTGCCCGTGACATCTTCCAGGTTCAAAAGGCGATTCTGGTCACCCAACGGTTTCATCTGCCGCGCGCCCTGTTTTTGTGCAAGGTGATGGGTCTGGATGCGTATGGCGTCAACGCCGATCAACTGCCCTATACCCTTGAATCACAGATCGTCTGGAATATTCGAGAGATACCCGCCACGCTGGTGGCGTTCTGGGAAGCATTGGTCACCCACCCTGAACCGGTTTTAGGAAAGGTGGAACCCATTTTCCCCCAGAGCAACACCCGGGCTGAATAAACACATCAAAATGCATTTTGGAGAAAAATATGGAACGTTCTCAGGCATTGGCCATCGTCGAAGAATATATAAAGAACCCTGCCCTCATCAACCATATGTTTGCAGTGGAAGCCGCCATGCGTTTCTATGCTGACCGCCTGGGCGAGGATGTTGATTTGTGGGGCATCACCGGCTTGCTGCATGATTTTGATTGGGAGATCTACCCCACCCTGGAAGAACATGCCATCAAAGGCGCTGCCATTTTACGCGAACGAGGCGTTCCTGAGGTGATTGTGCGCGCCATCGTAGCCCATAACGATGACTCCGGTCTCTCGCGTGAGACCTCCATGGAAAAGGCCCTGTACGCGTGTGATGAAATCACCGGTTTGATCACCGCTGTGGCGTTGGTGAGGCCGTCCAAATCGCTGTACGATCTGGAATCCAAATCGGTGAAGAAGAAATGGAAAGATAAAGCTTTTGCGGCAGGCGCCAATCGTGAAGAGATCGAGAGCGGCGCCGCCGAGTTTGGCGTGGACCTTTGGACAGAGCATGTGGACAATGTGATATTGGCTATGCGCACAATCTCTCCCCGGTTAGGTCTGGCCGGTACTCTGGAACAGCCGTAACCCGCCATTCATCTCTCTAAATATCTAGCTTTCTCTGTGCCTGAGGCTGATCCGCGCTTCAGGCACATAACTTGCATACTGTTTCCCATATCAAAATAGGGAGATGGAAATGGCGGCGTTGACCGGAAAAGGATTTATGATCTGGAAGGTGCGTGATTGCGAAGGCGGCAGTCCATCTTTGATTAAGAATGTTGCCCTTAGCGCTAAATTCACCAACGTCCTGATCAAAATCGCCGACGGAACCAATGCCTATAATATTGTCAATGGTGTAGACCAGGCTGCGCCGGTTGTCTCCACGCTCAAGGCAGCCGGGATCAAGGTGTGGGGCTGGCACTACATTTATGGGTCAGATCCTGCCGGTGAAGCTGCCATAGCGATCAGCCGCGTGAAGAACCTGGGGCTCAACGGCTACATCATCGACGCGGAAAGCGAATTTGAAGCCTCCGGCATGTCTACCCGCGCCAGCACCTTCATGACCAAATTACGTGCGGGTTTACCTTCCACGCAGGTGGCATTAAGCTCCTTCCGGTTTCCAAGCTATCACTCCACCTTCCCATGGTCAGCATTTTTAAGCAAATGCAATTACAACATGCCGCAGGTTTACTGGCAGGCTGCTCACAACCCGGAAGATCAGTTGAGAAAGTGCGTCAAGGAGTTTGCCGGTTTAAGCCCCTCCCTGCCGGTGATTCCAACCGGGCCGGTCTACAAATACGGTGACTGGCAACCCACTCCCCAGGATATTGTCGAGTTTCTCAACACCGCACAGACGCTCAAGCTGAGTTCCGCCAACTTCTTCACCTGGGATTACCGCTCCATCCTCTCCAGCCTGTGGGACGTAATCGCTTTTTACCCCTGGGCTGATGCGACCATGGCTACCACCGTGCCCAATCTATACATCAACGCACTGAATACCGGCAAATACGTGTGGATGGGTTCTCTGTACCGCACCGACGCGGTTCACATCACCTCGGCTGGAACGGTTCAGGGCAGCGCCGCTATCATAGACAGGTACCGTACCCTGCTGACCACCACCCTGCCCAATGCGAAATTTTCACTGGTCAGCAGTGAAGGTACGGCAAAATCCATGCGCTTTTACTGGAACTGTACCTCATCAGCCGGCAAGGTGGAAAACGGGTATGACACCATCGGTATGCTCGATG
>CAZHMZ010000210.1:0-2751 GCA_964532655.1 uncultured Anaerolineaceae bacterium | reverse complement strand
CAAAATTGTTTATCATCACACCCAATATAAGGTAAAGCCCGTTTAGCTCGATTTTTTAGGTTTCGTAGTTTTTGCCGGTTTTACAGTTTTTGCTACCTTTGCAGGTTCTGTAGTTTTTTCGGCTTTTTCCGTTTTTTCAGGCTTTCCCGATTTTTCTGTTTTACCCGATTTTACCGGTTTATCCGGTTTTGCGCATTTCTCCCAGAAATCGATCTCATCAATGATTGGTGTAAGCTGATAGACCTCATCACCTTCCTTTACTGGGATGGCCGTTTTTCCGCGTACATTACGCCTTGATACGGGCACCAGATCCACCTTCACCGATTTTGCCGCGCCTTTCTGGAAGTGCACGATCCCCTGCTGGGAAGGTTTGCCAAACAGGAACCCGACGATTTCTTCATCTTCTTTCAGCTTGCAAGCGATGACACCCTGTCCATAACGTCCCTGCACCGGGATCGACTCGGCGTCAAAACGCCATCCAAGCCCGTTGTTGGATACCAGCAGAAGCTCGCCCTCATTCTTGAGCGAAAACGCGCCAATGATCACATCTTCGCCGGCCAGTTTCATCCCGTTGACGCCCGCCGCGATCAAGCCCATGGCTCTGATTTCCTTCTCCGGGAAGCGGATGAGCATGCCCCGCGCGGTCACCAGACAGATATCCGCCTCGCCATCGGTCACCAGCACATCAATCAGATTGTCCTGGTCATTGACCTTCGACATGACAAACTCTGATGATGAGGGACCAGGCAGATCATTAATCGACGATTTCTTGATCATCCCCAGGCGCGAAACCGTGATCACATAACAGTTTTCCATCTCAGTATCGCTGGGCACGGTGAAGACCGCCGCAGCGGTATCGCATTCATGTATGGAGGAGAATTTGGAAATCAGCGCCCCTTCCTGATAATTATCCGTTTCAGGCAAGGCAGATGTTCTCACCGAAAAAGCCTTGCCATCCTTGGTCACCACGTATACCAGATGATGGGTATCTGTTTTGATCAGGCGACATGGAGCCAGCTTGCCGGTCACTTTGGGGAGCTTCTCGGTCGTCGAGCGCGCCAGCATGCCTTCATCGGTCATCCCAAGCCATACCTGTTGAACCGGCATCATGTCCGTCATGGTCAGCATGGCTTTAATCGCCTCGCCGTTGACCACCGAGTAAATTTGCGTACGGCGCCGGTCGCCATATTTCTCACGGATCTGTTCCAGTTCCGTTTGAACAAGCTGACGAATCCGTTTGGGTGATTTAAGCAGCGCTTCCAGCTCTTTGATCGTTGCGGTGATTTCTTTGTGTTCGTCTTCGATCTTCTTGCGCTCTAGGGCAGCCAATCTGCGGAGCTGCATATCCAGAATGGCGTTTGCCTGGATCTCGGAAAGTTTGAACTTCTGCATCAATTTGATGCGTGCGGTCTCCACATCTGCCGATTTACGGATGATGGCGATGATCTCGTCGATATTGTTGACCGCGATACGCAGCCCGGCCAGAATATGCTCCCGCTGTTTGGCTTTCTCCAGATCAAACTTGCTGCGCCGGCTCACCACCTCAATACGGTGATCCAGGTAGATTTTGAGCGCACGCTTTAGCGAAAGCAGTCTTGGTTCGCCCTTATCGAGTGCCAGAATGATCATGCCAAATGTGGTTTGCAGGGCTGTTTTATGGTACAAATCGGCCAAGATCTTTTCCGGTTCGGCCGTTTTGGATAACTCGATGATGATGCGCATCCCGTTTCGATCGGATTCATCGCGGATATCCGAAATGCCGTCCATCTTGCCTTCACGGGCCAGTTCCGCAATCCGCTCGATTAAAGAAGCCTTGTTGACGGTATATGGCAGTTCGGTCACCAGAATCCGGTTGCGCCCACGGCTCATCTCTTCCAGGTGAACCACACCGCGCACGGTGAACCGTCCCCGACCGGTAGAGTAGATGGAATCCAAGTCGTTCTTTTCATCATCCATCAACACAATGCCGCCGGTTGGGAAATCAGGGCCTTTGACATACTTCATCAAATCAGAGGTCGAAACATCGTCCAGCTTGTCCCAACGCTCGATCATGTGCACCATGGCGTTCACCAGCTCCACCAGGTTGTGCGGCGGAATATTGGTCGCCATGCCCACCGCGATACCGCTGGCCCCGTTGAGCAGCAGATTGGGCACCGCGGCCGGCAGCACATCCGGCTCCTGAAGTGTGCCATCAAAGTTCGGTGAAAAATCGACCGTGTTTCGATCCAGTTGATTGAGGATCTCCATCGCCATCGGCAGCAGGCTGGCCTCGGTATAACGCATGGCCGCCGGCGGATCGCCGTCGATGCTTCCAAAGTTTCCCTGTCCATCCACCAGTGGGTAGCGCATGCTGAAATCCTGCGCCAGGCGCGCCATCGCCTCGTACACCGCCACATCACCGTGTGGATGATACTTGCCCAGCACCTCGCCCACGATCCTGGCTGACTTACGGGTACCCGAATCCGGACGTAAACCCATATCGTGCATGCCAAACAGAATTCGTCGCTGTACCGGTTTCAGGCCGTCTCGTGCATCAGGTAATGCGCGCGACACGATCACGCTCATGGCGTAATCCAGGTATGCCTGCTGCATTTCCTGTTCAATATCAATCTTCTTTACCAATCCAATTTCCATCGTCCCTCAACAGTTTCCAGATCATATAGAACAAGTTTGCAAAAATTGTACCAGAACTTTCTGAAAAATTACCCCCGGGCTGTTCACCCGGGGGCAGTGTCTCAAATCATGTTCAGA
>CAZHMZ010000209.1:3525-5426 GCA_964532655.1 uncultured Anaerolineaceae bacterium | reverse complement strand
GGTGTTTTCCGGTGAAAAGGGTTCGATCAATGATCAATTGCCGGAATATGCTGTGCCGGTGTACCATCTGCCGCCTATCACAGCCACCCGTCCGGTACTGGATGTAAAAACGGCAGCCAGTGAACCTTATACCTATACATTGGAAAGCCCGGAGGGATTGCAGTTTTGGAATGGGTACGGCGGATTTTCCGCCGATGGCAAGGAATATGTCATTCATTTACGGGGTAACCCGGCTTCAGGCGATGGGGATACTGATGAGAAACATCGCGCCACCCCGGCTCCCTGGGTTAATGTGATCGGATACCCCGGGTTTGGTTTTATGGTTTCCGAATCGGGTAGCCAGTGCACCTGGGCATTGAACAGCGGTGAAAACCGGCTGACACCCTGGTTCAACGACCCGGTCAGCGATCCAACCGGCGAGGCGCTGTACCTTCGCGATGAGGAAACCGGCGAAGTCTGGACGCCCACCCCGCTGCCGGCCGGTGCAGACCAGCCCTTCAGGGTGACGCATGGAGCCGGGTATACCATCTTTGAGCACAACTCGCATGGGATGCTTCACCAACTCAGATTGTTTGCCAGCCCGGAAGACCCGGTCAAAATCATTCATCTGACAATGGAAAACACGCTGGATCGTCCCCGCCGGATCACGGCGACCCAGTATGTGGAATGGGTACTGGGCACAAACCGGGCGGTCAACTCAGCCTACATCATCCCGGAATATGATGCCACCGAACAATGCCTGATGGCAATCAATCCGTACAATCCGGAATTTGCCAATCGAACAGCCTTTCTGATCGCCAGCAAGCCGGTGCATGGGCTGACGGCTGATCGCACTGAGTTTTTGGGGCGCGGCGGTAGTTATGCTTTCCCGGCAGCTTTAAGGCGTATGGGCCTGGAGACGCGCATTCTTGTGGGTGAAGATCCCTGCGCTGCCATGCAGGTTCATATCGATCTGCCGCCCTGCGGAAAAGAGGAATTCTATTTTGTCATCGGGCAGGGTTTTGACCGTGAGCACACCACCACACTGGTGAAAAAATACCATCAACATGAATGGCTGAACAGCGTGTTCACTCGCACACAGGTATTCTGGGATCGGCTGCTGGACACCGTGCAGGTGCGCACGCCGGAACCGGCTTCTGATCTGCTGCTGAACCGTTGGATGCTGTACCAGGCACTATCCTGCCGCATCTGGGGGCGCTCGGCGTTGTACCAATCCAGCGGGGCGTTTGGTTTCAGGGATCAATTACAGGATGTACTGGCGCTTCTTCAAGTGGATCCGGCCATCACCCGCAGCCAGTTGTTGATTGCGGCGCAGCATCAATTTACCGAAGGGGATGTTCTGCACTGGTGGCATCCGCCATCAGGAAGAGGGGTGCGCACCCGCTTTTCTGATGATTTATTGTGGCTGCCCTATGTTACCGCGCAGTATGTTGAAACAACCGGCGATTATGCGATTCTGGATGAGAAAGTCCCGTTCCGTGAAGCGCCCCCCTTAAGCGAGACGGAAGACGAACATTACAGCGAATTTCCGCTGTCAAAACAGCGTTTCACGCTGTTTGAACACTGTACAAGAGCCATCGAGAGGGGCAGTACAACCGGTCCGCACGGTTTACCGTTGATGGGCACCGGCGACTGGAATGACGGTATGAACCTGGTGGGGGCCAATGGGCAGGGTGAAAGCGTCTGGCTGGCGTGGTTTCTGATAGATGTGCTCAAACGCTTTCAGGCACTTTGCCGGCAGCACGGTGAGGAGAAGCTGGCGCAGACTTATGAGATCCGCGCGGCCAATTATGCCGAAGCGGTGGAACAATCTGCCTGGGACGGCGGCTGGTATAGGCGCGCGTACTATGATGATGGCACACCGCTGGGGACCATCACCGACATCGAATGCCAGATCGACG
>CAZHMZ010000209.1:0-3425 GCA_964532655.1 uncultured Anaerolineaceae bacterium | reverse complement strand
TATGATGATGGCACACCGCTGGGGACCATCACCGACATCGAATGCCAGATCGACGCGATTGCGCAGTCCTGGTCGGTGATCAGCGGCGCGGGCAATACGGATCACAGCCGGCAGGCCATGGATGCGGTGCTCAAGCGATTGGTCCGCCCTCAGGATCGGCTGTCTTTGCTGTTCACGCCACCATTTGATAAAACTCAGCATGACCCGGGTTATATCAAAGGCTATTTACCGGGTATTCGTGAGAACGGCGGGCAGTACACGCATGCAGCGATCTGGACTGCCTGGGCCTTCACCGGTCTGCGGGATGGCGCGCAGGCTGGAGCGCTGTTCCGCCTGCTCAACCCGATCTTTCACACGGACACCCCAGAAAAGGCTGACGAATACTTCAGGGAACCCTATGTCATCGCTGCCGATGTATACAGCCAGCCACCTTTTGTCCGGCGTGGCGGTTGGACGTGGTATACCGGATCGGCAGCCTGGATGTACCGTTTGGGAATGGAGGCCATGCTGGGACTTCACAAAGCCGGTGAGACGCTGTGGTTTGACCCGATCATTCCTCCGGAATGGGATCAGTTTGAGATCACATATCGTTATGGTGAAACCAGTTATCAGATCCGGGTGGAAAATCCGCACCACCTGACCGCCGGTGTGAAGTCGGTTCACCTGGATGGAAATTTGATGGAGAATGGACGTATCCCGCTGACAGATGACCGGCAGAGCCACAGTGTGGCGGTCGTTATGGGAGAGTGAGAGAGGATATCAGAAAAGAGAGTCACTGATATCCTTTATCCTGTTTCTTTTATCGATCAAGGACACGATTTATAGCCGGTATGGCTGACCGCCTCCTGCGATATTTCCGATTTATTCTGTGATGCGGGTGATCACAACAGTCACCCTGCCGCCATCTGCTGACATGGTGATGAAGATCTCCACCCCGTTCTTCGACCACTGCTGGAGTTGAGTTCCTTCGGCGTTCTGCTCAAGGCTCAAAGACCAACCGTTATCCGCCATGGCTTGTTTGTAATACTCCTGAATTAGACCAATATCATCGGTGGACGAAAACATGGTGACGGTGTCCATTGAAAAGAGATCGGTCGCACCCGGGTAAAGCGGAATATCATCCGGAAGTCCGCTGGCGGATGGGTCGATAGTCGCAACCGGGGTGGGAACCCCTGAGCCGGAGGATACCGTGGTTGCGGTGGCCTGTGTGCCTTCGGGCAGGATGGACATTTGCTGGATCCTGATAAAAATATCCACACGGATGCCGTTCGACTCGGCCTCGTCCAATACCAGATCGAGTGTTTGCTCAGCTTGAGTAAAGGAGGCCATGTACGGCAGTTCAATTTCGCCGTCCGGCAGGGTATCGGGTGCAACCCAACCGACATCGGGCAGCGCGGCTGCGTAATAATCAACCACCTGGCGGGCTGTTGAACCGGTATCAAAACTCACATGCCCGCCGGTGCGGCGGATATCCTGGGCATCGGTCGGCAGGGGCAGATCCAACGGAACCTCCTGACAGTTGGGCGGAAGTACGATCGCCGAGCTGGTTTCCGGGATCGAAAGATCATAGCTCCATGTCTGGGTCACAGAAAGATCGTCAGCATCAGAATTTGCCGGCGGGGTGACGACGAGTGAATATTTCACCACATAACCGCCCTGATTGGCGATCCACACATCACCCGCTACTAAAGTTCCATTTTCCACCCCGTTCAGATCATCTTCTGTGAACTGGTAGTGGGTACAGTTAATCTCGTTGACGGTTTCTCTTCCCAGCCTGTCAGCCTGCATCACCGGCAGTAAAAGTGATGCCGGTTCCAGCACTTCACCTTCCGCCGGAGCCTGGTCGGAACCCTGGCAGGATGGGTCAGGTTGAGTCCAGCGGTAAAAGGCCTGATCCAATGACAGCACCCGGCTCTGATAATCCATCAGTCCGGTTCCGCTGGATAGGTTCATGAAATCATAGTTATCTGAAGATGTGTCACGTGATATGAGCAAATAGGTGTGCCGCTCATACGGCTCACCTTTCAGGGTGCCCACCATATCCTGCCGAAAGCCGGCCAGATAGGCGGGCAGTTCAGTCAGACCTATCAGCGGATCAGGCAAAATGCCTTCAACCTGCTCGTTCTCAGTCGTTTCCTGCGGATTGGCAATATTTTCGGTATCGGTCTGCTGCTCGTCAGTCGGTTTCGCTTCACCGGGAGATTTTTCACCGGAGAAAAACGGCAGTGAGCAGGCTGATACAAGCATCATAATGGTGATGGAGGCCCATAATCGTGTTTGGACAGGTCTTGTTTTCATTGTCCTGCCTCCCGTTCCAGGCTGATGGTGGCGTAATAAAATGAGGTGCCAAATTCATTCCAGGTCTTTTCGAGCTCATCGAATTGAGGGATCTGGATATCAAATGAACCGCTGCCTGTCGGGAAGTCCTGTACAATCCAGGGGTCTTCGGTGATATCGACCTGAAGTGTGTTTGCGTATGAATCGGAATGTGTTTCGCCCTCATCATTCGTGCAGGTAATGACATAGCTGGTGGTGTAGTTCAGATTGGTTGGGGGGCCCAGTTCCAGTTTGATCCCGTTGTAATCATCCAGTTCAAAAGTTCTGGAATCCATAATCCCCAATCCATGTGTGGTTTCAAGTGTGCTCAGAGAGCATCTCGGATCAAATCGAACATAGGAGACATCTGATGTGAATTTTCTTTGAAAGGCTTTGGTAACACGCGGATAGTTTGGATCACTGGGCTCCAAGGCTCCTTCAGCTTTGTAGGTCATGGTCAGGGTAATTTCTTCATGCGAATAAATGCCTTTGGCAAACAGTTTGTAGCGATAACTGCACATTTTCACCGGAAAAGTGACCATATTCTGGGCAGCCAGATTGGAGTCTTCATCGTAGAGGTAGATGTCGATGGTTTCGGTGCCCTCTTCTTTGGCGTTGTACATAAACATGGTCACGCCAGTGCCGGCTGCCGGGCGCTCAGAGGTGCGGTCGAAGCCGCCGAGGGTGGCTGTTACGTCAATTGAGTTTGGCGCTGTCAATGACGCAAGATCGTTCGATCCGATCTCGTTCCAGCGCGCGGTCAGCATATAGGAATCACCCACACAGACCAGCCCGTCAAGACCGCTGATGGATACCTGATATTTTTCAGTGGCTGCTAAAGTAGAACCGGGGGTCAGCAGAAACAGGCAGAGGAGCGCCAGAATCACCATCCCGGTGACGATAAAATGCATGCGTGAAAAATTCTGCATATGCGTTTCCTTTCGCGTTGTGAAAAAGAAAGCCAGGCGATGGCGGGACTTAAGTGACCTGGAAACAGAATTTGTGATATGGATTTTGAATATGGTTGGACAGGATTGAATTTTGATCAACGGATCTGAAATGGCTCAAAAGCTGATTCAGATGTTTCGTATATTATACAGAACATCAAA
>CAZHMZ010000208.1:0-5496 GCA_964532655.1 uncultured Anaerolineaceae bacterium | reverse complement strand
CTGATGCCGACAGCGCCAGTCTGGGTGCCGGTGGGCGGGATGTGGTGAGATTAACTCAGCTCAAGGACGCCACTCGGGCTAGCGGTACGACCGGTCTCTATCATTTTGCCATTCTGCTGCCCGACCAGCGCGAACTGGCGCGCGTGATCAGACGATTAATCGCATTGAGATACCCCAATTACCCAACCGATCATGTGATGACCAAGACCACTTATCTGGATGATCCGGAGGGAAACGGGATTGAATTGTATGTAGAATCGCCTGAAGATGGCGGCTGGTCAATGCAGGATGGGAAATACATTACCTGGCGAAAAGATGGCAGCCTGAGCAGCGGGCGCGACCCGCTGGATCTGGATGCCCTGTTCCAACACCTTCAACCTGAGGACCGATTCGACCAGCCCATGCCGGTTGAGACACGCATTGGGCATTTCCACCTGCATGTTGGGCATCTGCAGGAATCGGTGCGGTTTTATCATGAGGTGCTCGGGTTCGATGAAATGGGAATGGATGCAAACATCCGCATGGGCATGGTATCCGCGGGCGGGTATCACCATCATATTGGGTTGAATACTTGGAAAGGCGTAGGTGCTCCACCGCCGCCTGATGGATCACTGGGACTGAGGTATATTTCTTTTCGTCTACCGGACAAGGCCGCGCTGACGGAACTGGTTTCCCATGCCAGAACAGCGGGCGTGGAAATGCAGCCAACCGGTGAAGGGTTCGAGGTGCTTGACCCTTCTCGAAACCGAATCATTTTTTCTGTAAAGAAAGACGCTTCTCAGTAAAAAAAAAGCCGGCTCAGACCAACTGATTCAAATATTATGAAATTTCTAGGCAGCCATTTGCGGCATCGACCGTGATATGGCTGCCGGTTTGAATCATCGAAATATCTACCTGATCCAGGCAGGGGATTTCGGAGATGATGCTGCCCACCGCGGTGATGGGTTCGCACACGCTGTTGAGGATGGCCAGCGGGGCCTTACCGTTGGCTTTGAGCCTGTATAAGGTGTAGGATCCAACCGTGGAACCCTTGCCGGTTGGGAAAACCAGTACCTTCTGGCTGATCGACTGGCCTTCCAGATCATGTCCTTTTTCCAGCACAATACCCGTATCCGGATCGACGCCGCCAAAAAAAGAGATGTTTTTCTGGCTGACCAGTGCAGTGCCTTTGGCGCTGCCGGCGTAAATGGTTCGGCCTTTCAGGATCATCGCAGAGCCTCCTGGATGACTTCATCAAAAGGAAGCAAACGGGTTTTGAGCTTGTGTTTGGCATACGCATAATAGCAGGATTTTGCGCTGTCGGTGGCCACGGCGTGGAAGCGACCCTGGATGGGCGCCACTACACAGCAGGTGTCCGCCGCGATTTTTGCTCCGCTATCTTCGATCAATTTCGTATAGCCCATACTGTCCGCGATGCGTTTGACCGGCCGTGAGGTGGTGATCCAAAATTCCTTCTTGACCTGTTTCCCGTTCAACAATTCAGCGGCGCGCCGGATTTCGGCCAGTGAAAGATGCGGGCAGCCCAGCGTCACAAAGTCGATCTCCGTCTCCACGTCGTTGAGCTGATCGAGACTGGTCTGCAGATCATCGGATGTGATCGTTATGGTTTGTTCCGGCGGATTGTAAAGAGACGCTTCCGGGGTGATCCCTTCCATATGAAAGAGCGCGCAGCTGCCATAGGTAGCCAGGCTGGCGCACAGGCTTTTCAATTCCTCCAGGCTGGCACCCTCAATTCCGCGGATGTATGGCACCGGCGGAATGCGCAGAGATTCCAGTTTTTCGCCGATGCACTTGCCCAACGCACCGAACCGGCTCGTCCCGTGGATGGATGCCTCAACATTCACAGTCAGCGTGGGCACGCGGTTTTCAGACAGGTGCATCCCATAACAGGGGGTCACACCGGTCAGTGCGGCAGCCAACGCGCCTGGTCCGCCCTCGCGGTTGGTACGGGCGCCCAGTACCGAGTTGGCAAAGCACACCGCGCTGCTTTCTGCCCAAGCGATGTGCTCGCCAAAATGGGGCAGGTTGCCCACCAGATAGGGTGTGCAGGTGCAGGTGGTGATGACGCCCATGCGCGTAAAGGCATCCAGTACCCGCTGCTGGCTGTTGGCAAATTCTTCACTGATCCCCAAAGCGGACCAGTTTTCGGTATCCATACCGGCCGGGTTCAGGGTGGTCAGAACCTTTACCCTGCCGCCGCCATCGGCCATCTGCGCCAGAAAGCCCAGGCCCGCTTCGCCAAGGTTGTCATAGCTGACACCGGCAATCTGAACCGATCCAACCGGGATCATCTGAGCGGCATCATAAATCTGACCCAGTCCGAATAAGATCTGCATGGATTTTTGGATCGCCGGGCCGTGTTCGCCCTCCAGCATAGCCTGCTCTTTCGATGATAATTTCATGATTTTGCCTGATGGGTGAGGTATCTTTCAAGTTGAACGGCAGGAAAAGGAGCCTTTTTAAAACCGGCGGCTGCTTCACCCAACGGAGCGGTCAGATCGAACCCGATTTTGGTGGTGAAATGGGTCTGCAGATCGGCGCTTGGATCCAGACTGGAACCCTGCTCCGGGGGTTTGACAAGCATGTCACGATCACCCTGGAAACGGGTTGCCATGGCCCACTCCACCTGGTGCGGATCATAGATATCGATATCCTCGTCCACCACAAACACGTGTTTGCATGAGCGATGACCGGCAAAGGCAGCCTCAATCGCCTTTTTCCCGTCGTCCGCCGCGTGTTTGCGGATCTGAACCACCGCGTGCAGCCAGGAGGCGCCGCCCGGTGTGATATGTACATCCAGACAATCCACTGCCTCATTGACTTTGGCGAAAATGGTGGGTTCACGCGGCATTCCCATGAGCAACTTATGCTCCAATCCACCGGGCAGCAAGGCATGCCAGATAGCATCTTCACGATGTGTAATCGCTGTCACCGTAAATACCGGCTGATCACGGACGATATCATAGGTACCGGTCAGATCGACAAACGGACCTTCCGGATGGAGACGCTCACCATCTACGAATCCCTCGATGACGAATTCACAATCGGCAGGGACCCAAAGATCGACCGTTTTCGCTTTGACCACCTGCAGCGGGGAGAACGTATTGGCGATGGTCAGTTCGTCCACCCCAATATCCACTGAGGTGGCGCCGGCGATCAGGACCGCCGGCGGGACGCCGACACAGATGGCCGCCGGGATCTGTTTTTGATTTTTAAGGAAGGCGTCAAAATGCCGACTGCGCACCACACGCACCGCCATTTCGGTTTTGGAGATTTGCATGAAGCGGTGAAAATCCAGGTTCTGACCCCAGTCTGGGTGTGATGTGACCACCACGCCGGAACTGATGTAGTTTCCACCATCCTGGCGGCAGTGACGCAGAATGGGCAGTTCATCCAGATCCGGCTTCAGGATCACCGTGTGCTGGCAGGGTGCATCATCCACCCGGGCAGGCTGGGTGGGGGAGCTGATGGCGTGTGCCAGAGCCGGGATCAATTGGTTTTGTTGGATGCCAAAGTATCGGGCCAGTTGAGCCTTGCCGGTAAACAAACCGCCGGCAACCTGAAAACGGCTTTCACGGATGGCGGAAAACCGGACGGCTTTCGGCTCAAGGGCTTTGATCACCCCGGCGGCCTCATATTCTTTGGAGACCGGCACACCGACATGGCAAAGCTGGTCGGCGCCGTCAAGTTGAGACAGGTATTCGCGGAAACTCATACAACTCTCTTTATCGCGTTTCAGTTAGAACAAAGGCTCGGTCACGTACCTCTGCCCGGATGCGCTCAACGCCTGCATTTCCTCTTCCGTCATTTTTTGATAGTTTTCACAGGCTCGTAAAACTTTCGGCAGCAGAGTGATATCACTGACCGTGCATATACCGGTGACCGGGTGTGAGAGCACGAAGTTCACGGCAGACTGGATAGTCGCATCATCGGAGAATGGCTCATACCAGGGCGCCCAGTTTTTCTCGTGATTTCCCCAGCGGCCGCGCGCGATGGATTTGATCGTCATCATGCCGACATTTTTCCGCTGGCAAAGGTCGATCAGCTTCAGAGCGGTCGTTCTGTACTCCGGAACGCCGAACAGGATAAAGTTGAGCGGGAAGAGAACAGAATCAAAATCAAACCGGTTCAGGGCTTCGATCAAAACAGCAGGAGCCTGCAACCCGTGCGCGGTAATACCGAGCGCGGCGGTAATGCCGGTTTTCTTTGCCTCGATCAACGCCTCCAATGCGCCGCCCGATCCGGTTACTTTATCCAGCTCGGACAGATCATTCACGGAATGACTCTGATACAGATCAAAGTGATCCGTCTGCAGTCGTTCCAGAGAGGCATGCATCTCTGCAAGTGCGCCCTGTTTGGTACGCTCGGTGGTTTTACATCCCAGAAAAATGTCATTGCGCAGTCGTTTTACCCACGGCCCAATTAACCGCTCCGCATTTCCGTAGGAGGGCGCAACATCAATGTGGTTGACACCGTATTCAAGAAATGTTTCAACTGCCAGATCCGCGTCTGCCTGATTAGAATCGTCGTGCATCAGGGCAGCTGCCCCGAAGATTGCCACCGTGCTCATATGGTTAGTTCGACCGAATTTTCGCTTTTCCATCCTTTACCTCCGAGGAAAATAGTGTATCATAGACACATATCATTACTAAAATTCAACAGGGGGATCCACATGAACAAGAATCTATCATTGGTTATCGTTTTTATCTTTGCCATTGCGCTCATCCTGTCCGCATGCGCCGTTAATAGTGCAACCACCGTTCCTGTCCAGGAAACAACCAATCAATCTACTGAAACCGCAATCACTGAAACCGCAATCATCGAAACCGAAGCACCTGCCGCGACGGACCAGACTTCTGCCGGCACACCTGATGCCGAAGCACTGGCAGCCGGCGAAAAACTGGTTCAGGAGCGCTGCTCCGTTTGCCATTCATTGTCTCGCATCGAGAGTAAAAGCGCGTCGCATGATCAATGGGAGCAGACGGTAAACCGGATGATTGCCAATGGCGCACAGTTGAACGAGGAAGAAAAACAGCTCGTCATCGATTACCTGGCAGCCACATATCCGGAATAAGACTGTTCTTCACCACTCGATTATTGCCCTTTCAGATACCGGTCGATTGATTCGGCGGCTTTGCGCGCACTGGCGATGGCTGTAACTACCAGATCCGGCCCGTGAGCCGCATCGCCCGCGGCAAAAACACCTTTTCTCGAGGTGGCGTAGTTTTCATCCACGGTGATCAGCCCCCAATGATGGGTTTCCAGATTGGGAGTGGAATCTCCAATGGTGGGCCAGGGCTGATAGCCAATGGCCAGAATCACAGTATCAGCCGGGATGCGAAAGTTTGAATTATCCATTGGAACGGGCAGACGACGCCCACCGGCATCCCTGATACTGAGTTCCATCTGGATGAATTCTGCCTCGCCAAGCGTTCCATCCGGTTTCGCATGAAATTCGATGGGCTGCGCCAGCAAAAGATATTCAACCCCTTCTTC
>CAZHMZ010000207.1:0-5502 GCA_964532655.1 uncultured Anaerolineaceae bacterium | reverse complement strand
CGCAGCCGCCCGAGCGGCGAGGTGGTCTCGCCGAAGACGGCATCCCGGCGCTGCACTCCAACACGCATACCAATTATTCCACCCTGCACCAGGCCATGCGGGCGCATCTGGTGGCAGCCTGCCATGACCTCAGCGAGGGTGGGCTTGCGGTGTCCGCCGCAGAGATGTGCATCGGCGGCGGGTTGGGCATGACGCTGCGCTTCACCAGCGTGGGCGCTGGAAATGTGCTGCGAACGCTGTTCGGTGAGACCACCGGCTGCCTGCTGGCGGAAGTAGCCCCTGAAAATCAGATCGCCTTTGAACAATGCTGTTCCGGCGCGGATTTCACCTTGCTGGGCAAAGTAACCGCTGAAACAGTTCTGGCGATCCGCGATACAGAAACAGGTTGCATCCAATTGCCGCTTGACAGGCTCGCAAGAGCCTGGAACACCCCTGAACACGCGGTGCAGGTTGCGGCGCTGAGGAGGGCACAATGAACCCTAAAGCTCTTATCTTATTCGCCACCGGCACCAACCGCGACCAGGACGCCGCCTGCGCCCTGGAACTGGCCGGCGCTCTGCCGGAGGTGGTACACGTGAATCAACTGCGCGGCGGTGAACGGCATCTGACCGATTATCAGATGCTGGTGCTGCCGGGCGGTTTCTCGTATGCCGACGCCCTGGGGGCCGGAAAACTGCTGGCGCTGGATCTGATGCAGTATTTCCGTGATGAAGTCGCCGGCTTTGTGGAAAGCGGAAGGCCGGTCATCGGCATTTGCAACGGCTTTCAGGCGTTGGTCAAATCGGGCATCCTGCCCGGGCTCGATGAAAATGGAAATGGCCCTGCCGCCACGCTCAGCTTCAACCAGGCCGGGCACTTCGAATGCCGCTGGGTGACCATGCAACCGGTGTCGCAGCAATGTGTTTGGACGCGCGGACTGTCAGCGCAAATTGACTGCCCTATCGCGCATGGCGAGGGCAATTTTCTGGTGCGGGATGAGCAGGTGTTGAAGGATTTACAGGCCAACGGGCAGATCGCCCTCACCTATGCCCTGCCGGACGGCTCACCGGCGCAGGGGCAGTACCCGTACAACCCCAATGGCTCGGTGCTGGATATTGCCGGCATCTGCAACCCGGCCGGTAATGTGCTGGGGCTGATGCCTCACCCGGAAAACCACGTGTATGCTTTCCAAAACCCGGCCTGGAGGCGCGAAACACCGTCTGCCAGCGGGCTGCCGCTTTTTGAGAACGGTGTTCAGTACGCTGCTCAGTTTTGAGCGGGCTCAGTTATGAACCGCTTGAGAAATTAGGAGACCCATGATCGACGAGACCCAAATCGCCCAACTGCTCAACCAGGCTTTTGAAAGCACAAACCTTCCCTATTCCGAACGGCAGTCCGGCAAAGTACGCGACGCTTACCCGCTCCCGGATTGCCGCCGTCTGCTGGTGACCACCGACCGGTTATCTGCTTTTGACCGCAACATCGCGGTGGTGCCGTATAAGGGACAGGTGCTCAACCAATTATCCGCCTGGTGGCTGAAAAACACGCGCGGGATTGTGCACAACCACATGCTGGGCGTGCCGGATCCCAACGCCATGCTGGTGCAGGATGCCCAACCCTTCCCGGTTGAGGTGATCGTGCGCGGCTACATCACCGGTGTTACCAGCACCGCGTTGTGGTACCGCTACTCATTGGGCGAACGCGAGATCTACGGGTACACCTTCCCGGAGGGGCTGCGCAAGAATCAGGCCCTCCCGCAGGCCATCATCACCCCCACCACCAAGGGCGGACCCACGGGGCACGATGAGCGCCTCACCTGCGCCGAGGTGGTGGATCAGGGCTGGCTCGATCGGAATACCTGGGATGAGGTTCAGCAGGCTGCGCTGGGTCTGTTTGCTTTTGGGCAGCAAGCCGCTCAGAAGGCCGGATTGATCCTGGTGGACACCAAATATGAATTTGGTCGCACCGCTGACGGAAAGGTGACGCTGATCGATGAAGTGCACACCCCCGATTCCTCCCGGTTCTGGAAAGGCGATACATACGCGGAGAGGTTTGAAAACGGACAGGAACCGGAGAATTTTGATAAAGAGTTCATCCGCCTGGAATATGCTCAAAAAGGTTACCGCGGCGACGGCGAGTTGCCGTCCATGACCGACAGTCTGTGGGTGGCCGCTTCACAGCGTTATATCTGCATTTATGAGATGTTGACAGGCAGCGTTTTTCAACCGGGCAGTTACCCGGTGGAACCCAGGCTGCTTGATAATCTGAAGAAAGTGGGGCTGCTGGAATGAAACCGCTGGTCGTGATTTTGATGGGATCCATTTCGGATGAAGAACACTGCCGCAAGATCGCCGATGCCTGCCAGCGCTTTGGGCTGGATGTGGATCTGCGGGTGGGTTCGGCACACAAGACCGCCCGGCACGTGCTGGAATTGCTCGATCAGTATGAAGCCGACCCGCGCCCCAAACTGTACATCACCGTGGCCGGGCGCAGCAATGCCCTCTCTGGCCTGGTGGATGGATACGTGCAGGCTCCGGTGATTGCCTGCCCGCCCGTCAGCAGCGCCTTTGGAGGCAGTGATATCTATTCCTCGTTGCGTATGCCCTCCGGCATCTCGCCGGCCGTGATTCTGGAGCCTGAAAACGCGGCCCTGTTCGCGGCGCGCGTGTTCGCCCTACAGGACAACGCGGTGCAGGAAAAAGTCAAACAGTACAAAGACCAACATATGGAAAAGGTGGTAAAAAGCGATCGTGAACTGCATGCACAATGATCCGAACCTGCCTGTTGTGAACCCGAATAACGCCTGCGGTGATGAGCACCCGCACGAGGAATGCGGCATCGTGGGCATCTGCTCTCCTGGCGAAGATGTCTCGCGGCTGGCCTATTTTGGCCTGTTTGCCCTGCAGCACCGCGGGCAGGAAGCAGCCGGCATCGCCGTCTCAGACGGCCAGAGGCTGGACTTGTATAAGGATGTGGGTCTGGTATCCCGGGTGTTCAACCCGGCCAGCCTGGCCAACCTGAGCGGCTTTCTGGGTATCGGGCATGTACGCTACTCCACTTTTGGTTCCTCCATGATCAGCAACGTGCAGCCCTTTATGATCGACACGCGTTTTGGCACGCTGGCGCTGGCGCACAACGGCAACCTGGTCAACGCCGGAAAGCTGCGCAGCGAACTGATGGAATCCGGCATCGGTTTTTCATCCACCTCCGATACCGAGGTGATGACCATGATGCTGGCCGGCGCGGACGGCGACGACTGGTTCGAGCACATCCGCAGTTGCATGAGCAAATGGAAGGGCGCCTACTGTCTGGTGATCCTCACCCGCGAGAGTATCTACGCCGTGCGCGATCCGTGGGGCTTCCGGCCGCTCAGCGTGGGCAAGCTGCCCGGCAGTGGTCATGCCGTTGCCTCTGAAACCGGCGCGCTGCGCACATTGGGCTGCACGCATATCCGCGAGGTGCAGCCGGGTGAGATCCTGCGCCTGACCGGTGAGGAACTGGATATCCGCCAGGGCATCCCCCCCGCCCAACCCAGCGCCCTGTGTATCTTTGAAAATGTGTACTTCTCGCGTCCTGACAGCAATTGGGACGGGCAGAACGTGCATCAGATCCGCCAGCGACTGGGCGAGCAGCTTGCCAAAGAAGCCCCCATCGACGGAGATGTAGTCATCCCGGTGCCTGATTCTTCCATCCCGGCCGCCATCGGATATGCGCGCGCCAGCGGCATCCCATACAATGACGGCTTTATCAAAAACCGTTATATCGGGCGTACCTTTATTGAACCCACCGATTCACTGCGCAAGCTGGGCGTGGCGCTCAAATTCAACGTGATCAACGAAAATGTGCGCGATAAACGGTTGGTGCTGATCGACGATTCACTGGTGCGCGGGAATACCACCGGCGCACTGGTGGGATTGCTGAAAGACGCCGGTGCGCGCGAGGTGCATGTGTGCATCACCTGCCCGCCTATCAAGCATCCCTGCTATATGGGTGTGGATATGGGCACGTATGAAGAACTTCTGGCGCACAACATGACGGAAGACCAGATCTGCCAGATGATCGGAGCTGACTCGTTGCATTACCTGTCACTAGAGGGGTTGCTGCGATCTGCGGGCCAGCAGACTGGCTTCTGTACTGCCTGCTACAATGGCGTGTATCCCATCGAGATCAACGGGGCGCAATCGAAGACCCGCTTTGAGGCCGGCAGGGCGTCATCCTGCGGATAACGGAGACACAACATGCGCGTTTTGATTATCGGTTCCGGCGGGCGTGAACATGCACTGGTCTGGAAAATCGCCCGGTCCCCCCGGTTAGAAGCGCTGTTTTGCGCGCCGGGTAATGCAGGAATATTGGAGACCGCCGATCTCGTCGATCTACCGGTCACCGCGGTGGATCAACTTACCGCCTTTGCCGTTAAGCAACACATCGATCTGGTGGTGATCGGCCCCGAACAGGCGCTGGAAGCCGGCCTGGCCGATGCGCTGACGGCTGCGGGCGTGAGAGTGTTTGGCCCCACGTGCGCCGCTGCTCAAATTGAGACCTCCAAGTCATTTTCAAAGGCATTTATGGCGCGCCACGGCATCCCCACCGCGCGCTTCGCCGTTTTTTCAGACCCGTCTGAGGCGCACCGCTTTATCGACCAGGCGGACTATCCGCTGGTGATTAAAGCTTCCGGGCTGGCGGCAGGAAAGGGTGTGCTGCTGCCTGAAACCCGTGAAGAAGCCCATGCCGAACTTGACCGCATGATGGTGGGTAAAGCCTTTGGGTCGGCGGCCGATCAGGTGGTGATTGAAGAGCGCCTGTCCGGCGAAGAGATCTCATTAATGGCCTTTTGCGACGGCTTCACCGCCGTACCCATGCTGCCCGCACAGGATCACAAGCGCCTGCTGGATGGCGACGGCGGCCCGAATACCGGCGGGATGGGCGCTTATGCTCCCGTTTCCAACTTCCCGCAGGCGGAGATCGACCGGGCTGTAAAAACCATCCTCCAGCCGGCCGTCGATGGTCTGCGCGCCGAAGGGACTCCTTTTGTGGGCGTGCTGTATGCCGGTTTGATGCTGACTTCAGATGGTCCGCGCGTGCTTGAGTTCAACGCCCGTTTTGGCGACCCCGAAACCCAGGTGGTGCTGCCGCTGCTGGACACCGACCTGGTAGATGTGCTAGAAGCTTGCACCAGGAGCCGCCTGGCCGGGACGCAGTTGACCTGGAAAGCGCAGGGCGCAGCCTGCATCATTTTAGCCTCGGCCGGCTATCCCGAAAAACCGCAAAAGGGCATGTCCATCACACTGCCGATCGATCTGGATGCGGACACGAATATCTTTCACGCCGGAACGCACTGTGAAAACGGCGACTGGAAGACCGCAGGCGGACGGGTGCTGTGCATCTGCGCCCAGGCCGGTGATGTTCAATCCGCGTTGGAAAAAGCCTACCGGCTGACTGACCGCATCCATTTTGACGGGATGCACTTTCGCAAAGATATTGGCTCAAAGGAAGTCTCTCGCGCCATGCAACAAAACCTCTCCT
>CAZHMZ010000206.1:0-5552 GCA_964532655.1 uncultured Anaerolineaceae bacterium | reverse complement strand
GGGAAGGGCTCCATCCAGTTTTCAAAATATCGCCCGATCGAGCGTACCGCTCCCGGTGTGGTGGAACGACAGGATGTGGATACGCCCGTTCAGACCGGTATCAAAGCTATCGATGCAATGATCCCCATTGGGCGGGGTCAGCGCGAATTGATTATTGGTGACCGCCAGACCGGCAAGACCGCCATTGGCATCGATACGATCATCAACCAAAAAGGCAAAGGGTTGATCTGTATCTATGTGGCCATTGGTCAGAAGAAAGCCGCCGTTGCCAGAACTGTGTCTACATTGGAACGTTACGGCGCCATGGAACACACTGTGGTGGTGGTTGCATCGGCGGATGACTCGGCTGCCTTGCAGTACATCGCTCCTTACACCGGCTGTTCGATCGGTGAAGAGTTCATGGAGAACGGCAAGGACGCGTTGATTATTTATGACGATCTTTCCAAGCACGCCTGGGCTTACCGGCAGGTTTCTCTGCTGCTCCGGCGTCCACCCGGACGTGAAGCCTACCCCGGTGATGTGTTCTTTTTACACTCGCGTCTTCTGGAAAGAGCTGCCCGTTTAGCCACAAAATACACGGTATTGCCCAAAGATTATGCTCATTCCATGGCCGATCCGGCAGATCTGGGTGATGCCCCGATTTTTGACGGTCCTCGCTCCAAACACAATGCTGAAATGGCTGTCAAAGAGAAGGGTTCGGACCAATACAAAGTGGTTCAGGTAAAGGGAAGTGGTGGTTCTTTGACCGCTTTGCCGATTATCGAAACCCTGCTTGGTGATGTGTCGGCTTACATCCCTACCAACGTGATTTCGATCACCGATGGGCAGATCTATCTGGAGAACAGCCTGTTTAATGCCGGTATTCGCCCGGCAGTCAACGTGGGTATCTCGGTATCCCGTGTAGGCGGTGATGCGCAGACCAAAGCGATGAAGCAGGTGGCGGCCCGTTTGCGCCTGGATATGGCTGTTTACCGTGAAATGGCGGCCTTTGCTCAATTTGGGTCTGATCTGGACAAGGCCACCCAATCACAGCTTAACCGCGGGCAGCGTTTGCAGGAAATTCTCAAGCAGCCCCAATACGAGCCAATGTCGCTTGAACATCAGGTGATTGAACTGTACGCCGGAACGCGTGGTTTCGCGGATGAAGTCCCCCTTGAATCGATGCGCGCCTGGGAAAACAGCATGTTGAAGTTCATGGAAACCAATCATCCTGAAATCGGCAAAGATATCGCTGAGAAGAAACGCATTACCGATGAGAACGAAAAATTACTGGTAGAAGCGCTCAAGAACTTTAATCTGAGCTGGGTTCATTAACAGGCACAGAAGGATTCCATGGCATCCACTCGTGAAATGCGGCTGCGTATTCGCAGCGTAAAAAATATCGCTCAGGTCACTCGGGCACTGGAAACCGTTAGCGCCAGCTATGTACGGAAAGCCATTGCCGCCGATCAGGCGACTCGGCCCTATGCCGACAAGGCGTTTGCCATCCTGCAGCATCTGGCAAGCCAGCCGGGACATAATACACTTCACCCGTTGCTGAAAGAAAGAAATCGGCTGGATGCGGCGCTGGTTTTGATGGTCAGCAGTGATCGGGGACTAGCGGGTGCATTTAACGTCAATGTTGTGCGCGCCACCATGCAGCATTTTAAGGATTATCCGATCCCGGTCAATTATGTGGTGGTCGGCCGCAAGGGGCGTGAGATGATCCAACGCCGCGGTCAAAAAGTGACCGCCATCTTCCAGGATTTATCTTCACTTGTCACCTATGCCGAGGTTTCGGCCATCGGCAGATTACTGGTAGATGAGTACTTGCAGGATATCGTGGATCAGGTGTTTATCGCGTATACCCAGTTTGAAAGCATGACCCGGCAGACCATTGTGATCCAAAAGCTCCTGCCCCTTGAAATGGAAATGAGCCACGAGGAAAAAACGGCTGCCAATAAATCAGTGTATACGTATGAGCCGGATCAAACCGAGCTTCTGGAAGAGATTGTGCCTCGTTTTACCGCACTTCAGGTACATAAAGCCATTCTGTCCTCGCAAGCCAGCGAACATGCTGCCAGGATGATCGCCATGCGCAACGCATCGGATAACGCCCAGGAATTAATCGGCGCACTTCAATTGGAATACAATAAGATACGCCAGCAGGGCATTACCAACGACATTCTGGATATTGTGGGTGGGGTGGAAGCGCTCGCCAACAAGGCGTAATTGAACATTATTGATACGAACGGATCGTATTTGGAGGAACTATCAGGATGAATGCATCTGGGCAAGTAGTACAGGTAACCGGCGGTGTTGTGGATGTTGTGTTTCCGGAAGGGGATCTCCCCGAGATTTTCGAGGCGATTGAAATTCCCCGTGCGGACCAGGCGCCGATGATTTTGGAGGTTGAAAAACACCTCGGGAATAACTGGGCCCGGTGCGTGGCCATGGAAAGCACCGACGGGCTGCAGAGAGGTATGCCTGTTAACCGAACCGGTAAACCGATTATGGTGCCGGTTGGTGAAGCATCACTGGGGCGTATCTTTAATGTACTTGGACGCCCGATTGATAACCTGGGCCCGTTGGATACAAAAACATTTTATCCCATCCACCGGTCCGCACCTACGTTTGATGAACAGTCGACGCGCGTGGAAGTCTTCGAAACCGGCCTCAAGGTAGTGGACTTGATTGCCCCCTTCACACGCGGCGGAAAAACCGGTATCTTCGGCGGCGCGGGTGTAGGCAAGACGGTCATCATCATGGAGTTGATCCGATCCATCGCCACCGTACACAAAGGGAAATCCGTTTTTGCCGGTGTGGGTGAGCGCACCCGTGAAGGCACGCAGTTGTACCGTGAAATGCTCGAATCGGGCGTCATGAAAGACACAGTAATGGTATTCGGACAGATGAACGAGCCCCCGGGTGTTCGTTTACGTATCGCACTGACCGCCCTGTGCATGGCCGAGTATTATCGCGACCAGGGCATGGATGTGCTGCTGTTCATTGATAATATTTTCCGTTTCACCATGTCCGGTTCTGAGGTTTCGGCGCTGCTCGGGCGTATGCCCTCAGCCGTAGGTTACCAGCCCACATTGGCTACCGAAATGGGCGAACTGCAGGAACGCATCACCTCCACACGGCAGGGTTCAATCACCTCCATGCAGGCCGTGTACGTGCCGGCAGATGACTATTCCGATCCCGCACCTGTGGCTACCTTTACTCACCTGGACGCCACCGTCACCCTGGAACGCTCCATTGTGGAAAAAGGTATCTATCCGGCGGTCGATCCGCTTACATCCACTTCACGTATTCTCGATCCCCGCATTGTGGGCGAAGAGCATTACAACACTGCTCGCGAGGTTCAACGGGTTCTGCAGCGTTATAAAGACTTACAGGATATCATCGCCATTCTGGGTATGGATGAACTGGCTGAAGACGATAAATTAATCGTCTCACGCGCCCGCAAGATTGAGAGATTCTTCTCACAGCCCATGTTCGTAGCCGAACAGTTTACCGGACTGGAAGGGCGTTACGTGCCATTACGGGAAACCATCCGCGGGTTCCGCGAGATTCTGGATGGCAAGCATGATGCGCTCCCCGAGCAGGCATTCCGTATGGTCGGAACCATAGAAGAAGCGGTTGAAAAAGCTGCTCAAATGGCAAAAGAGTAAATCAGGAAAGGGCAAGTATTATCATGCCTATTCGATGTGAAATCATCTCTCAGGACCGCACCGTTTACAAGGGCAACGTGGATATTGTTACGTTACCCGGCGCAGACGGTGAAATGGGCATCCTGCCAGATCACTCTCCACTCCTGACGATCTTGAAGTTTGGGATCGTTTCGGTGCGTTCAGGGCGTGATTCAGAGCATTTTACGGTTTCCGGCGGGATCGCTGAGGTACAGCCCGACCAGGTGACGGTTCTGGCCGACGCTGCGGAGAATGTGGAAGAAATTGATCTGCAGCGTGCGGAGAGTGCTCGACGCAGGGCAGAAGAAGCCATTCAACAAAAAACAAATTTGGACACTGACGCCTACCTGGCAATTCAAACGTCCCTGAGAAAATCGAATCTGCGTCTGGATGCGGTACGGAAGTACCGCGGTCTCAAACACCAGACCAGAGAGTAAAAAGGAAAATCTGCCAATGCCGATCCTTTCCCGGGAATTGGGTATCGACCTGGGTACTGCGAATATTGTCGTTACTGAGGGGAATCAAATTCTGCTTCAGGAGCCGACTGTTGTAGCGCTTGTGGTTAATGAATTGAAAATGGTTGAATGGGGGCAGGCCGCCAGAGACATGGATGGGCGCGTTCCGGACAGCATTGAGGTCATTCGTCCGCTGCGCCATGGCGTCATCGCCGAATATGAAATCACGGAAAAGCTGCTTGGTTTTTTGATTAAAAAACTGGTTGGCCCCATGTTGATCTTTCGCCCCAGGGCGATGATCACAGTGCCGTACGGAATCACCAGCGTGGAAACCCGCGCAGTGCATGAAGCCGGCCTTGGAGCCGGTTGCCGTGAGATCTTTTTGATCCAGCAGCCGCTGGCGGCGGCCATTGGGATGGGCCTGCCGATCAATACACCCTCCGGAAATATGCTCATATCGATGGGCGGCGGCACAAATCAGGTAGCCGTTTTAGCTATGAACAGTGTGGTAACGGCTGAAACCGCCCGTACAGGCGGGCTGGCGTTTGATGATGCGATCATCAACTTTGTGCGTAAAAAATATGGGTTGATCATCGGTCAGCCGACCGCAGAGCAGCTAAAAATCCGGATTGGAGCGGCTGTATCGCAACCAAAGAATGAGATCATGGAAATTCAGGGGCAAAACCAGGTGACCGGCCTGCCGCAGGCGTTGGAACTGGGTACGGATGACATCGTAGAGGCTTTGCAGGAGCCATTAAATGACCTGGTCAACACCGCCCGGCGATTGCTGGAAAAGACACCCCCGGAATTGATTGCAGATATCATCGATCGAGGTGTGGCTTTATGCGGGGGAGGGTCCATGCTCCGTTCGATTGACAAGTACCTTACCCGCGCCCTGGGTATTCCGGCGTACCTGGTGGATAATCCCACCACCTGTACCGGTGAGGGGGCTGCCAAAGCCATGGCGATTCGGGACAGTATACGCCGCTCCCTGCTACCAACCTAGAAGAAGAGAAATAGTGAAGTCAGACACCTCGAATGAGGTGTCTTTTTTATATTGGTAGAATATCTACAATAAATCTGTTATAAATATGTAATAAATCAACTGGTTGAATTGAGACCATTTGATAACCATGCAAATAATCTGTAGAATATTGATACATGCAGGTAGAGGGGAAGTAATACTTTGATATTCTTTCCGGTCGCAAATGATCATATTTCTACTATTTGAGTCAAATCAGGGTAAAAATCAGTTTTTTTCAAATTTTGATCTCCACTCAATTTCCAAAAACTCAAGTTAAAAATTTCTCGTTTACTGTCCAATGTGATTTTTTCAATCATTCAGACAAGGAGAAAATATGAAAACCTTTTCGAAGTCATTGATGGTTTTGACTGTCATTTTGCTCATTCTTTTTGCTGGTGT
>CAZHMZ010000205.1:0-5624 GCA_964532655.1 uncultured Anaerolineaceae bacterium | reverse complement strand
CGGCTCTGGCAACCCTGTTCCGCATGGCCCTGGGGATTGCCCTGGTGGTGGAAGGTGTGGAAGTGGTCACCCATCTGTACCGCCAATTGTTCCCCAAACGTACCTTCAAGCTGCCAGCTGCGCAGTAACCGTCTGTTACAGCCGCGAACGAATGAGATCACGGCTTAATCTAAAAACTCCCCTTTCATTTGAGAGGGGAGTTTCATTATCAGAATAAAAACTGGCTTACAGTTTGAGCGCCCGGGTGGCGAAAAACTCCGGTACGTACTGTGAAACCAGGCTATCCGGGGCGATATCTTCGTAGAAACCGGTCAGCACAAACCCGGCCTGCAGTTGCCCGCCAATCTGCGTTTCATAGCTGTGACTGAATTCAAAAGGTTCACCGGTCTGCATGTACTCCTGCAGTTCCTGCGTGGTGAGGTGGGTTTCATCGGCATAGGGCAGTTTATGGCGCACAACCATCTGTCCCTTTTCCAGACTGGCGTAATCAAAAATATACATGACCGGGTTGCAAATTCCGGCGATCAAAATGCCCCCATGCCGCAGCACGCGGTATGCTTCACGCCACACCGGCAGGATATTCGGAGCAAAGGTATTGGAAACGGGGTGGACGATCAGGTCAAAGCTCTCGTCTGCGAAGGTGCTCAAATCGGCCATATCGCCCTGCACCGTGCGGATTTCCAGCCCGTCGCGTTCAGCCACCATCCGATCGCTGGCAAGTTGCCGGTCGGAGTTGTCAAACACGGTCACCCGCGCGCCGGCTGCCGCCAGAATGGGTCCTTGCTGCCCTCCGCCGGATGCCAGACACAGCACATCTTTCCCCTGCATGGGTTGAGGGTACCAATCGGCCGGCACCGGTTTGGT
The DNA here is from genome assembly GCA_964532655.1 of uncultured Anaerolineaceae bacterium. Taxonomy (GTDB): domain Bacteria; phylum Chloroflexota; class Anaerolineae; order Anaerolineales; family Anaerolineaceae; genus JAJFTV01. The sequence goes on along the minus strand of CAZHMZ010000205.1, from coordinate 4,760 downwards.
GGGGGTCAGTACGATCTGCCACTCCCCGCGGCGAGCGGCTTCCACCACCTCGCGGCTGACCGGTACGGTCCAGATATTGCCAATTTCCACCTCGCGGTTCCAGGCGGTGCGGTTATATTCAACAATCTTCTTGTGTGAAAGAGGCATAACAGGCTTCCTTTTCCTGGGAAAATCTGATTCTGCACAAAAATCCCTGTATTCTTTTCCGGAAAGTTTGTGTATGATTACTGTGCTTGATTCTACATGAAATTCATCTCAACCGCTTTCCATATCATCATTCATTAGTAGGCAATCCTATGATCGAACTCCCCGAAATCTTCACATTAACCCGTCAATTGAGCCCGGTTCTGCCGGGCAGAACCATCACCCGTTGTGTGGTGAACCAGTCACCTCATAAGTTTGCTTTCTATAGACCCTCCGCCGAGATCATCCCTGAACGCTTAACCGGCAGGACTATTACCGCCGTGACAAACAATCAGCGCAACATGCTGCAGATCGAGCTGGATGAAGGCTGTCTGGTGTTCGCCGAGATGGGCGGGCGCATTCTGCTGCACACCCCTGAGACGCAAACGCTGCCCAAAAACCAGTTATTGCTGGATCTGGATGATGGCAGCAAACTGACGGCGAGTATTGTGCTGTGGGGATTTATGCAGGCGGCCTGGCCGGGTGAGCAACGTGGCTGGGTGGCCGAGAAATCGATCCCGCTGGCAGATGATCTCACCTTTGAACGATTTGAAACGCTGTTCCAGGATTCATCCATCACCCCGAAAACCAGCGTCAAGTACTTCATCATCAGTCAGCCCGGTTTGGGCGGGGTGGGCAATGGCTGCCTTCAGGATATCCTGTTCAACGCGCAGCTTCTGCCCCGGCGAACGGTGCAGAAGCTTTCGGAGGCGGAACGGTACAACTTGTATACGGCGGTACGCAGTACCCTGCACCAGATGGTCGAGCTGGGCGGACGGGACAGCGAGCGCGATTTATTTAACCAGCCGGGCGGGTATAAAACCATCATGGGCAGCCACGCAGCCGGAAAACCCTGCCCGCGCTGCGGGACTACCGTTGAAAAAATCCAGTTCCTGGGCGGAGCTTCTTACTTCTGCCCGGGCTGCCAGCATTAATCTCCAGCCGGGCGGCCGACCGGAGCCAGATAGATCACGAATTCTTCTTCGCCATCCAGGTTGAGCAGCCGGTCAACGTTGGCCTGGTTATAGCCGTCGTACCCGCAGGTACCCAATCCCAGCGCTTCACAGGCCAGGTACATGTTCTGACACACATGCCCGGCATCCAGGGCGATGATCTTGTCAGAGATGATGCTGTAACGCCACTCGCTGCGGTAGGGGATGACTGCCCAGAAGAACACCGCCGCGGCATTGTCGAGGAATTTAACATAGCTTTCATCGATCAGCCGGGCTTTCACGGCATCCAACGGCTCCAGAAAGCACAGCCGATGCTCCATGAACTGGTAGCGGTACAGCCCCGGCTCCACACCTTCCACGCGGTTGATCACCAGATAGGTTTCAAACGGGTGGCGACATCCGCCTGAGGGAACGGTGCGGCGGGCAAATTTGCCGTCGCGGATTAATTCCTGAAATCCCTGCGTGGCCCACAGTAAAAACGAGAGTTCTTCCAGTGTGATGGGTTCACCGGTGTAACGGCGGCGGCTGCGACGGGCGCGCACGGTCTGGATAAAGGGCATATCGCCAATGGTGAACTGGTCTGCCGGAACCAGTTGCACGGTCCTTGCGCCTTCCGGGCAGGGCAGTTCAAGCGGGGGCGGGGGTACCTTGCGAACCTGATCGGTCTCAATTTTAGCCCACACATCCCACCGGTCTGATTTCAACCAACCGCGCTGTGTTTTCAGTTTTTCATCCATGTTATTTTCTCCATACCTGCTCAAAGACTCGCATAAAGTTTTCACCCAGGATCTTGAGGATCACCTCATCGGAATGTCCGCGCCGCACCAGCGCTTCTGTCAACAGCGGATATTTTGAGACGTCCTCCAGCCCCTTGGGCGATGTATCCCAACCGTACAGATCAGCCCCGTACCCCACATGATCCGGGCCGATGGTCTCCAGAATATATTCGATTTCCGCTACCAGATCGTCGATGGTTTTAGTGCTGTAGAATAAGACGCCCAGCACACCGCCGTTCTTGGCCAGTTTTTCCAGGCGTTCCTTGCCGCCGGATACATCCACACGGGGGTGATAACTGCTGTGCTCGGGTTTTTGGGGGAAGTAATTGCGCGGGCTGCGGTGCGAGATCACCACCGGTTTGGTGACCATATCCATCACCTCTTCATAGGCCACCAGATTGGAGTGGGCAAGATCGACCACAATGCCCAGTTCTTCCATGCGTTTGACAGCCTGCCGCCCGATGGAGGTGAGACCGCCGGTTATTACGCCCGGCTCGGGGCCGTCGGCGAACAGGTTGCGGCGGTTGTGGGTCAGGCAGGCCATGCGCAGCCCCAGTTTGTAGTACAGATCCAGATAGCGCGGCTCACATCCCAGGGCATCCAGTCCCTCCAAGGCAAGAACACCACCCACCTTACCCTCCCGCTTGATGCGGCGGATATCGGCTGTGGTGGTGACCATTTCAAAATCGGGGTTGTCTTCCACTTCTTTGTGAAACCACCAAACCTTATCCAACCCGCGTTCCAGGGCGCGCTGCAGATGTTTGTTTTCCAGATATATGCCGCACACCTGCACGGTGATGCCGCCGCGTTTGAACTGCGGCAGGCTGAACTGCCCCATGGTGCCAAAGTACTGTGAATGCGGCGAGAATGACGCAAAATCCGGGCCCAGTGATTCGATCAACCCGGGCGGAGCTTGCCAGCCTTCCGGCTCCGGCAGACGGATTTCCTGAGCCAGGCGCATTTTACCGTCGGCGATGGGCATCAGCAGATCGCTGTGCGTGTCGATCACCACGGCACGTTGGTGCAGATCACGCGTCCGCTTTTTGATTTGTTCTTCTGTGAGCATAGGGAGATCCTTTCGATGACGAAGGGATGAGATGCAAAGCTGTAGACTATTGTAATACAGGTAATGAAGATGATAAGGAGAAGGGCAATCCGGAACTTGGACAGGCCAATCACGAATGGTCTGGTAGGGTGGGTGGAGGACGGATAGTTGCTTTGTGAACAGGTAGGCTGATCCGCCCATAACCCACCGAACGACCGGTTCCAGATATGGGAACGTGCGGAGATTTAATCATAGCCGATCCTTCACTTCGTTCAGGATGACATGAAGGTGGTGTTTAGGCGCATGGAAGCATGCTACCAGTATAGGCAGCCTTGCATATTATTGTCATTTCGCAGGGTCAGACAGCCGCAGGCTGGCAAACGCGGATAAATCTGCCCGAAGGCCGGGAGTGACGGTTCCAGATATAGAAACATGATTGATGCACCCTTGAGCGGATCCTTCGCTGCGCTCAGGATGACAGATGGACGAACCGGCGAGTGGACAGGCCAATCACGAATGGTCTGGTAGGGTGGGTGAAGGGCGGAGGATCGCTTTGTGAACAGGCAGGCTTACCCGCCCGTAACCCACCGAATGACCGGTACCAGATATGCAGACGTGTTTGGTTTGGTCTGAGTCAATTTTTTATTGACCTAATTAGAACTGATTTGGTCTTTGTAGGGGAGGTTCATGAACCTCCCCTACGAGGGAGACGAAAGAGGTAAGCCTCTTATTCTCCTGATAAAACGTTGGTATTGCAGAAGTACTTTCAACCTCACGTCGAATTATGTATATAATGCTTCCATAGGATCTATCCGACAAGGAGGGAGAGCCACACTATGAACGGCAAAAACGCGATCATTCGACAACTGGAAGACGAGTACCGGCTTTGGCTGGGGATGCTCGAGCCGATGAGCACAGAGCAGGCCGAGGAAGTTCAGTTTGAAGCACTGTCACTCAAAGATAAGATAGCCCATTTGTGGGCCTGGCAACAGCGCACCATCGAAAAACTGCAGGCGGCCATGGAAGACCGCGAGCCGGAGTTCCCGGAGTGGCCGGCCGGGTTGGATCCGGATCGCGAAGAGGATCTGGAACCGGTCAATAGCTGGATCTATGACAGCCTGAAAGACAAAAGCTGGGATGAAGTGCTGACCGATTGGAAAGATGGTTTTCAGACCATCATCGACCTGGCCGGACAGATCCCGGAAGATGTTCTGCTGGAAAAGGGGCGCTTTGCCTGGCTGGGGGATGGTCGACTGTATGATGTGTTATACGGGACGTATGATCATCACCATGTGGAGCACCTGCCGGATATGCAGCGCTGGATGCCCCGTGAATAGGTCACTTGCCCATACTGTACGCAGCGGTGCACAATAAGCGCGATTTGGCGGAGCGTAAATTTACGGTTCCAGATCTGCAACCATTGAAAATTGACGCTTAGCCGATCCCTCACTAGCGTTCGGGATGACAGATGAGATTCTGCGCACGAATGGGTAAAAAATCTATCTCGTGCAACCTCGCCCATTGTGTCATCCCGAATAAGGCGTCTTCGCCGAATTGAGGGATCGGATAGGGGAAAATGATAGCGTTTCCAGATATGCAGGCGTGAGAAAATCCAACTTTGTCCGATCCCTCACTGGCGTTCGGGATGACAATAATGAGCGGTATGCCAGCGAGTGGATAAGCTGATCCCACAACCCAACCCGCGCCTACTCACTCTTCATCGTAAACGCCGAGAGATCCTTCTCCAGATAACGATCCTTCCAACCGGTGGGATGATCCCACTCGTTTGCCTTCCAGGGCATA
>CAZHMZ010000204.1:0-5649 GCA_964532655.1 uncultured Anaerolineaceae bacterium | reverse complement strand
GAAGACCTTCCTGCATGTAAAAACGCACCGTACGCACTGACAGACCGCTCTGGCTTACCAGTTCTTCAAGCGTTAACTCATCCCTCGTCATCATGATCCTCAATCCTCATCGATACAGTCGTACTGTTATTATACAGTGATACTGTTAAATTACAATAGCCAATCAGTGGGAAATTTGATAACAGAAGAATCATGACAGGCGTTGACAAATCCGTTGTAAAAATACGTTACAATACTCACGAGATAGGACATTGTTTCATGAAGATTACTCGTATTCTTTTCGCACTTGCATTTTTTGGTATCACCGCCTTTAATCCTCTGCCCGCGGCAGCCGCACCGGAGCAGGCCGCCAGCGAAGAACCCTTCACCGGCGATCCGCTTTGCCTGCCGGGCGTGTATTTGACCGGGTCTGAGGATTGTCTGCCTTACGGTCCGTCAGCGTATATCACCCAACTGGCGCAGCAGGGCATCGAATATCCCATGCCGCCCCTGAATGGCAAGAAAATCGATGCGACGCTCGGAACCCTGGATTATTCCATCGCAAAAATCAATGTTCCACCCCCGGATACGGCCGCCATGTACGGTTCGCTCGATGATGCCATCAGCGGGACCAACCCGGTAAAAATGATGCAGGCCGGGCAACTGCTTTATGTGGCCTATACTGACCTGGCCGTGGTGGACGGCAACACGTATGTGCTGACATCCGCCGGTGGGTGGATGCGCGCCTCTCCTGCCAGCTACATTTCGTTCCGCGGGATGACCTTTACATCTCCTCCGCATTCCCGCTTTGGCTGGATTGTAGAGAGCACCTACCCCCTGTCTGCCCCATCGTACAATGCTGCGCCCTCCCCCACCCAGGTTTTCCGCGAGGATCAGGTACAGATTTATGACAAGGTGGAAGCAGATCAGACCGAGTATTACATGATTGGCGTCGATCAATGGGTGCAGCGCCGTTACATCCGCGAACTGGTTGTCGACAACACCCCTCCTGAAGGTGTGGATGGCGGCCGTTGGATTGAGATCAACCTGTTTGAACAGACTCTGGCCGCGTATGAAAACTATCAACTGGTATATGCCACGTTGATTGCCTCCGGAGTGGATCCTTACTTCACACGCCCCGGTTTGTTCCAGATCCGCGAGAAAAAGGTCACCGAGGCGATGTTTGGCGCCTTCGCGACCGATAAATCAGATTACTACTTCCTGGATGCCGTTCCGTGGACCATGTACTTCGATGATGCCCGAGCCATCCATGGCGCATACTGGCGCGCCTGGCTGGGCTATCCGCAGTCGCATGGTTGCGTGAATATGTCGGTAGCAGATTCACACTGGATCTTCAACTGGGCTAACGAAGGTGATTGGGTGTACGTGTGGGATCCTTCGGGTGAAACCCCCACTGACCCCGCCCTGTATACAGAGGGCGGCGCCTAAAAAGCGCGTTTAGGGCTGCAGCGTTACAGCAACACTGGAGAGCGCAATGGTTCCAACGATATCGTTGCTGCTTTCCTGACGAATCACCAGGCGGGCGTTTACCTGCCTGGTGATGTTTATTTCCAGTTCAGTGACAAACGGTGTGTACGTTTCGCCTGGCGCCGGAGGGTCCAGCAACATTTCCCGCGCCGCGATGACGGTCCCATCTTCGTCCTGCAATTCGATCAAAATGGGGTTGGTGTTCAGTGATACCGCCCGTCCGCTGACGATCAGGCGTTTCCCCCGTATCTCTTCCCCGTCGTCCGGCGAATCGATCAAAAAGGGATTATACGAGTGCTGGGCCGGGTTGACCTGATTGCTGCCGATGGTCAACAAAATGACATCCACCGATGAAAGAGCCATGATGCGGTGTTTTGCATCGAATATTTGCAGAACCAGGCGGGCATTTTCAGCCACGCCAGGAAAATCAAAGGTCAAAGTTGGGGTGACCAGCAAATGGTCAAAACGACTCTGGCTGTAATCGAGAACCTCGCTGAAAAACTCCTGCTCGTTCTCGCCGATCAACGAAACATACACCAATCCGTCTTCACCGCGCGCCACAGCCGCCTGGAACTCGTAGGGCGAAATAATTTTCGATCCCTCCCCTGGTATATCAATACGCAGCGCACCATAGGGGGGGCGAGCGGTGGCGGTGATAGTGGAGGTGGCCGAGGGCAGCCGTGTCCGGGTGGGGGATGGCCCTCTGCCGGGTGTCAAGGTGATGGTGGGGGTAGCGGTTGCGGTAAACGATGCCTGTACGGGAAAGGTGATCACTACCGGCGTGTCGGTGGCATTATTGATCCACACCCACGGGGTGATGGTTTCTGCCTGCGCTAGAGCGGATGCATCCGGGCCAGATGGGGTATCCGCCAGTGGTACCCCAGGAGTCTGAGAGACTCCTTGAGGCTGCGCTGGGGTTCCCCACAAGGCTGCCGAGGCCGTCATGGCCGCCAGGGTCTGCCGGGCGAATTGCTCGGCTGACGGACCGCAGGCAGCCAGCAGGCTGATGCAAAACATGCACACACTCAGCCAGCGAGAAAAACTGCGAACACCAGACGACCGTTTCATATGCGCAGTGAAAATGTTCCTTTCGAGGTTTACTGATACGGGAATTCGGATCAATGAGATTATAGCCCAGAATAAAAGATCTCCGCCTGGTTGGGCGGAGATCTGTGATCCAAAATTTGATCAGGAAAAACGGATTACTTGTTTACCTGATATTTAGGCGCCACCTTTGCAAACTTACTTTATTACTTGTTTACCTGGTAGGTGGCGACACCCTCTTTGATAAAGTCGCGGATCTGAGCAGCGGCAGCCAGGCCGGCGTTGATGTTGGCTTCTTCCGTCTGGGCGCCCATTTTCTTGGGGGTGAAGTAGTAACGGCCGGGGAATTTCTCGGCAATCTCGGCGGCATTGCTGGGGGCAATATCGGAGATGTACTTGAAATCGGCGCGTTCCTGCATCACTTTTACCAGATCGGCCTCGTTGATGACCTCACCGCGGGCGGCATTGACCAGAACGGCGTTTTTGGGCATGCTCATCATCAGTTCATAATTGATGGAACCCACCGTTTCTGGGGTAGCCGGGATGTGCAGGGAGACATACTGGTTCTGGCCGAACAGGGTGTTCACGCAGCAAACCGATTTGACGCCTTCTTTTGCGATGGCTTCGGCTGAAATGTAGGGGTCATAAGCAGAAACTTCCATCCCAAAGCCTTTGGCGATGCGGGCTACATTGCGGCCCACATTGCCATAGGCATGCAGACCCAGTTTTTTGCCCATCAGCTCACTGCCGGATTTTCCGTCAAACTGGCCACGGGCCATGTAAACCATCATACCGAAAGCCAGTTCAGCTACGGCGTTCGCGTTTTGGCCGGGGGTGTTCATCACAACCACTTTTTTCTCGGTAGCAGCAGCCAGATCGATGTTGTCATAACCGGCGCCGGCGCGCACCACGATTTTCAGATTCTTCGCGGCTTCAAGTACTTCGCGGGTGATTTTGTCAGAGCGCACGATCATGGCATCCACATCGGCTACGGCTTCCAAAAGCTGCGATTTCTCGGTGTATTTTTCGAGCAGTTTCAGTTCAAAACCGGCTTCCTCAACGATCTTGCGAATACCTTCGACGGCAACTTTGGCAAAGGGCTTATCGGTAGCAACTAATACTTTGGTCATGGAAATCTCCTGTTTTTCTGGTTGTTCCGATTAGTGACTTTTCTCGAAATCTTTCAGGCAGTCAACCAATGCCTGTACGCTCTCGAGGGGCATGGCATTGTACATGGAGGCGCGGAAACCACCCACCGAGCGATGGCCCTTGATGCCTTCCATGCCGCGTTCCTTGGCCAGAGCCAGCAGGTCTTTTTCGAGTTCGGCATATTCGGGTTTTAACACAAAGGTCACATTCATGCGGGAGCGGCTGTCTTCCTGAGCAACCGGCTGCAGCATTTTGTTGCGTTCCAGCTCAGCGTACAGCAAATTGGCGCGGGCATCGGCGCGTTTGTTCATCTCTTCCAGACCGCCCTCAGCCTTCACCCACTTGAGGGTTTCCAGCATGGCAAACACAGACACAACAGGCGGGGTGTTGTACATGGAGCCGCCTTCGATGTGAATACGATAGTCCACCATGGAAGGAATCGGCCGTTCCACTTTGCCCAGCAGGCTTTCCTTGACGATAACGAAGGTCACACCGGCAGGTCCCATATTCTTCTGAGCGCCGCCATAGATCAAACCGTACTTGGAAACATCCACCGGGCGGCTGAGAACGTCGGATGACATATCGGCAACCAACGGAACAGGTGAATCCAGGTCGGTCAGGATCTCGGTGCCGAAGATGGTGTTGTTGGTGGTGATATGGAAATAATCGGCGTCGGTCGGGATGGTGTAGCCTTTGGGAATGTAGGTATGGTTTTTGTCTTTGGACGATGCCACGACCACTACCTCACCAAATAACTCAGCTTCCTTCTTGGCCTTGGAAGCCCAGGCGCCGGTGACCAGGTAAGCCGCTTTTTTGTTAAGCAGATTGTAGGGAACATGGAAGAACTGGGTGCTGGCGCCGCCGCCCACAAAAATAACCTGATACCCTTCAGGAACTGAAAGCAGTTCTTTAAACAAAGCAACGGCTTCCACCATTACTGCATCAAATTCCTTGCTGCGGTGTGAAACTTCGAGGATCGACATCCCGGTGCCACGGAAATTCTTCATGGCCTCGATGGTGTTGTCAACCGCAATTTGCGGCAGGATGGCAGGACCGGCATTAAAGTTGTGCTTTTTCATTAATGTTTACCTTACCTTTCTCAGGTTTTATATAGAATGATTGGAGCTTTACAGTCACAATTATATAACAATAATGAATGGCTTCAGGCGTTGGTCACAGTGTACAAAGGCACGATTCTTTTGAATTTCATCACTTCAATATGAAGTAAAATATTGGTCATTATGGCAAGAAATCGTCAAATTAATGTCGCTCCGCGACTATTATTATCCGAAAATATGCAACGCTGCCGTCTTCATACCTGCAAAGGCGCCTGCTGCCTGTATGGTGTCTGGCTGGATGAGCTGGAGGCGCAGGATTTACAACAACACGCCGATCTTATCGCTCCCTTTATGACCAACGGGTACACCGATCCGCAAGATTGGTTTGACGGGCGCATAGACCATGACCCTAACAGCCATACCGGTAAAGTCGTCCATAGCCTGGTGATTGATGAAAAGCGCCATTACGGGGATCTGGCGTGTGTGTTCTGGCGCGATGATGCCAAATGTGCACTGCAAATAGCGGCAGTTGAAAACGGATTTCACCCCTGGCGGTTCAAGCCATTTTATTGCATTCTCCACCCATTGGTGATGGATGATGAAGGCCGCATCACGCTGGATGAAACCCCGGCGTTGCTGGAAGAGCCGGGCAGTTGTCTGATCCCGGCCGATCATCCCATTCCGCTGGTGGAAACGTTTGAAGAGGAACTGCGCTACTTTCTGGGAAACAGACGGTATGAGGAGTTGTTGCGGCAAGCCAGAGAAAATCAGCCGTAAACGACGGCTTCAAGGAGTACTGAAAAAGGGCGGTTCATGAACCGCCCCTACCGTTCTTTGGAGGAGCGATCCTCCGCTTACTCGTGCCGCAGGGCTTCTACCGGCTGTAAACTGGCAGCCCGGTTGGCCGGATAAATACCAAAGAACAACCCCA
>CAZHMZ010000203.1:0-5674 GCA_964532655.1 uncultured Anaerolineaceae bacterium | reverse complement strand
TGACTCGCTCCGCCATTCTGCGCTGGATCTCGAAATAATTCGGGTGAACCGGAAAGCCTTTCGTCTGATTCCAGCCGGGCAGTGTCTGCGCCATAATCAACGCTCCCTCCCACATCTTTGCCGCGTAGACCACCTTCCGCATGCGCTCTACTCCCTCCTGAAGCAGCGGCTCATTGCTCCAGTTCCTGTTTGGCTCGAGCACATCTGAAAACCGCAGACACCATGCATACGGATCATCAAAGCGGGGGTGATCGCCAAAATAGCAATGTGTGGCGATAGCGCCCAAAATCAATTCATCCGTGATGCCCAGCTCCCGCTGAATGATATACGCCGACACCGGCCCGTGCAGGTAGAGCACATAATTCTGTTCCGCTTCACAGTGGATGGGGATGTTTCCCTCCCGGATCATCTTCTGCTGCTGTTCAGGAGACAGATCTTTGGCGGCGTCATGCAGGAGGCCGATGGTTTGCGCTATTTCAACATCCAGATCATAAATGGAAGCCAACTCACCCATGGTCTGCATGGCTCCCAATGAGTGAGCCAATCTTTGCGGGGTGAGCATTTTCGTTAGAAATGGAAGATATTGATCTTCAATCATGTTACTCCTCTCAGGAGAGCTGTGTTGTTTTCGCAGGGGAGGTTTGTACTGTTAATGGTCTGTTTTACCCGACCCATTTCCCATGCTGATTTTCGTAGTGATTTTTTGTAGGGGGAGGTTCATGAACCTCCCCTACCCTCATTAAAGGATCAAGATCCATCCGGCAACTGGCTTGCCGTTATTCGTTTATTCGTTCGACGGTAGTAAATGGGTTAAATCAATCACACATATACTGACAAAAGCAGTAATCTATTCGTGGATGGCCCGAATCACCAGCCCCATTCTCATGTCATGATCCGGGAGGAGGTTATGAACCTCCCCCTACCATCGTAAATGGATATTGATCCATCCGACGGTAAGCCCGTCGCTATTCGTTTATTCGTTTACCCGTAGTACATGGGGGTAATCTATCGCACGCATACCGACTATAACAGAAACCCATTCGTTGATGGCCCAAATCACCAGCCTTATTCCATACATTACCCCGGGGAGGTTCATGAACCTCCCTTACTCTTCCTCGACCCTCACCTGCGCGACCATCCCCCCGGCAAACGGCACCCAGCCGCTGTTCTCGCCCGCCTCGTACAGCTCACCGCTGCCCACCAGGAACAGATACACAACCCCCTCCGGTCCGGCCGGCAAACCCACACCGTGCCAGATGCCCTTTTCCATGAAAAATCCCTGGCCGGGTTGAATGAGAAACGCCTTCATCGTGCGGATATCCGGGATGCTTACATTCGTTTCATCGGGCAGAGCCACCGTTTGAATCAACGGACGATCCAGAGCAAACACAATCTCCGGACGCTCCAGGTGGCTTTCCATCTCGCTCACCAGCAGCGGTCGAGCGGCGCTGCGCACCAGCCCGGCCTGCCATTGCAGACCATCTTCCAGTTCTGCCAGCGGAACCCAGCAGCTCCAGCCCTCCCCGCAGAAATCGGGGATATGCCCGTCCGGTATCGCGATCATACGCCCGTAAGGCCTGACAGCATCCTCATCCAATGGTTCGACTGTTATCTCAAGAAACGCGCTCATGCCTGCTCCTTGCGATACTCTACTTGAAAAATTCCGGGATCTCTACCTTCTCCGGCGGCACCATGTGGTTCAACACGTGATCAATCTGCTCGTGCAGGTCCTCGCCAAAGTACGCGCCGGTCAGAGCCATGCCCATCGAACCCAGCGTATCCGGGTCGCCGCCAATCTCAATGCCCTGTTCCACCACATAGCGCAGCGCGTCTTTGGGATCACGGCGCATGGCTTCGGCGGCAATTTGCATGGCCGCTGAGACCACAAACCGGGTGGTGATTCCCTCGCCGCGCCAGTCACGGATGTTGTAACGTGGGTCGTTGTGTTTGTATGCGTCGCGCAGCCACTGCACCATGCGGCTCGGTTCAATTTTGACCACGTTCCACGATTCCAGAATCTCCGCGGCCTGCTTCTCGCCCTGCCAGGCGGCTTCCATGGCAGCATCCCACATCTCGGGGATGGACACACCACTCTTGATCACCCGCACGGCTTCATACAGAGCATACGCCCCGGCCAGTGATTCCGGGTACAGGTGCGTCATGCCCACCAGCGTCATGTGTTCGTGCGGCGTGCCACCGCCCCACGCCAGCGAGGCTGAGCGCATGGCTCCGCCGCAATTGGTATGTTGGCTGATTACCTTCACATAGTTGCTTTCACTCTGGTCGCCAAATAACTGCGGGTAGTCCGGGCTGTAGCGCACCGGATCGCGCAGATAATCGCCTTTGATATAGTCGTAGAACTTCCAGCACAGGTTCTGCCAGTTGAAGATGCTCACCTTCTCCGGCACCTGCGTACGGACAATCCAGCAGGCCATGTTTTCCACCAGATCGTCGCTGTGTTCCTTGTTGACGATCTTCAGGATATGTTCGAACGGATAGGCATTGCCCGGCACATAATGCTCACCGGAGGAACACGCAAAATCGCCAAACCAGGTGAAACGTAAAAACCGAAACGGTGTTTCGGGCGGGCATTCTTCTGCGAGATCGGATAAAAAGTCGCTCATTTTGATCATTCCTCCAATAAAAAGCAAGAATCGGCATCCCAGGCCGCGTACACCTGTTGATCCAGGCTGAAATCCGGCCGGCTGCGTTCATTCTGGTCAAAGACCGTGATGCGGTTGATGGATGTTTCCGCGGCGGTGCGCGGTTCGGTGATCTGCTCGGTCTTCACGCCCAGCCCCTCCGCTCCTTCACCCGTTTGTGGCTCCAGCAGATAGGTGGTGCTGGTGCCCATATACACCAGGTGAACCACTTTGGCCGGGATGCAGTTGGGCAGGGCCGGCTTTTCGGTGAACAGGCGGATCTTTTCCGGGCGCACCACCAGCACCACCTTGCGCCCCGCGGGCATGGGCTCACTGCAGGCGGCCTGCAGGGTTAAGTCACCAGCCACGCGCACGGCTGCCTGCCCGTTTTCGCACGACAGCAATTCGCCGTCAAAGAAGTTGGAGCTGCCCAGGAAGTTGGACACAAAGCGGGTACGCGGGCGCTCATACACCTGGCTGGGCGGGCCGATCTGGATGATCTTGCCGCTGCGCATCACCGCGATGCGGTCTGCCAGGGTCATGGCTTCTTCCTGGTCGTGGGTGACAAAGAAGGTGGTGATGCCCAGCTTGCGTTGCAAATCGCGCAGTTCCACCTGCATATAGGAGCGTAATTGCTTGTCGAGCGCGGCCAGCGGCTCGTCCAGTAAAAGCACATGCGGCTCGGTGATGAGAGCACGCGCCAGCGCCACGCGCTGCTGCTGCCCGCCGGAAAGCTGACGCGGGAAGCGATCAGCCATTTCGTTGAGCTGTACCAGCTCCAACATTTCGCGCACGCGCCGGTCGGTTGTGCTGCGGTCGACATGCTGCATGTTGAGGCCAAAGGCGATGTTATCGGCTACGGTCAGATGAGGAAAGAGGGCGTAATTCTGGAACACCATGCCCACATTGCGCTTCTCAGGCGGCACGCCTTCAAGGCGATTGCCGTTCACCAAGATAATGCCGGCATCTGGGCGGATAAACCCGGCGATCAGCCGCAGCATGGTGGTTTTCCCGCAGCCGCTGGGACCCAGAATAGAGAAGAACTCACCCTTCTCAATCGCCAGATCCACGTCATCCACGGCCGCTACCGCGCCGTAATGCTTGCTCACTTTTTGAAATTCAACAAAACTCATGTACAGTCCCTCAAAACTCAGGCAAATTCGATGCGCCGGCTGGCCAGCAGAATCAGCACCCCTGAAAAGACAAAGATGATGCTGGAGATGGCGTTGATCTCCGGTGTAAAGCCCTTGCGGATGGCAGAGTAAATCTCCACCGGCAGGGTGGATACCCCGGCAGGAGCCAGAAAATGCGAGATGATGAAATTATCAAACGAGATAGTGAAGGTGAACAGAAACGCACCAATCACCCCCGGCAAAATCAGCGGCAATGTCACCTTAAGAAAGGCTTTGATCGCGCTGGCGCCCAGGCTGCGGGCGGCTTCTTCCAGGTCAGGGTCGCTGCCCTGAAAGCGGGCGCTCATCAGCAGGATCACATATGGTAATGAGACACCCACATGCCCGATAAACATGGTGAACAGTCCGCGCGGGATGCCCAGCCAGAAGAACATCAGCAGCAGCGCGATGGCTACAATCAGCCACGGGATGGTGATGGGCGGCACCAGCAGTGCCTGCAGCAGATTCTTGCCCTTGAAGGTGGAACGCGCTAGCGCCCAGGCGGACAGCGTTCCCAATATGGTGGACGTCAACGAGACGGCCAGCGCCAGCAGCACGCTGTTGAGACCAGCCTGCAGCAGGCGTTCGTTTTGCATTAGTTTCGCGTACCAGACCAGATCAAACTCGATCGGCAGGGTATACAGCGGCGATTTGTTGAAGCCCATCAAAATCATCACCAGCAGCGGGCCATACAGAAACAACAGCACCAACAGCACATACACACCGGCCAGAATGCGTGTTTTTTTCATCATCCGCCTCCCAGCATGCGGCGTCGCTTTGCCACCACAGCGGCAAAACCCATCAGAATCAGCACCATGATCAGCAGGATGAACGCAATCGCCGCTCCAAACGGCCAGTTGAACAACTGAACAAACTGGTCTTCGATGACCGTGCCGATCATGGTGCCCTCTTTACCGCCCAGGATGCGCGGCTCTACAAACGAGCCCATCACCGGGATAAAGGTCATGATCACCCCGGCCAGCACACCGGGCAGGCTGAGCGGCAGCGTGACCCGCAAAAACGCCTGCACCCGGTTGGCGCCAAGACCGGCAGCAGCGTCCAGCAGGTTCTGGTCCAGCCGGTCAAGCGCCACATAAATGGTGAGCACCATGTACGGCAGATACCCGTGCACCAGCCCGATGATGACAGCCGGATAACTGTACAGGATGGACAGGTCTCCTGACACCAGCCCTAGCGAGCGTAAAAAAGTATCCAGTACACCGGTATCGCGCAGCACGATGGCCCATGAGTAGATGCGCACCAATGTGTTGCTCCACAGCGGCACAATCACCAGCATGAACAGGGCGGTTTTCCATTTACCGGGCAGCACACGGGCGATGATGTAAGCCATGGGGTAGGCGATCAGCACGCAAGCCAGGGTGGTGTACAGCGCGGTCAGCAGTGATTTGCGGGTCAGCAGCCAGTAAAAGCTTTTGGAGAAGTAAGTTGTATAGTTCTCAAAGGTCAGGGTCACGTTCTCCGCGCGGGCACCCAGCGGTACATCACTGAGAAAGCTGAAAACCAGCATGATTAGCATGGGCGCGAACACTGCCAGCAGCATCCACAAATAAGAGGGCAGCAGCAGCGCGATACGCGAAAGATTCTGTGACGCAAATCGTTTAAAGAATTTCATGATCAATCAAGCAGCCAAACTCTAGCGCCTTGCATTTGAATAAAAAGCCGGGCTTCCGGGCCGGAACCGGCTCAAAAACCCGGCTTTCGATCGACAGATCAAAAGGCGCGAGGCATAGGGCGTTACTGCTGCGCCTTCACCTCTTCCCACATCTGGTTCCACACCTGACGGGCATCTTCCGGTACGGTTTCCATCCAGGACAGGCGTCCAACAATTTCCTCATTGCC
>CAZHMZ010000202.1:0-5764 GCA_964532655.1 uncultured Anaerolineaceae bacterium | reverse complement strand
TGTTCTGCGAGCTGGAACGCATCCACAGCCATATGCTGTGGTGGGGCGTGGCAGCCCATGAAGGCGGTTTTGACACCCTGTTCATGTACACCTGGCGCGACCGCGAAACCATCATGGACATTCTCGAGAACCTGTGCGGCAACCGGGTGAACTACTCCGCCAATATTCTGGGCGGCGTGAAGTTCGACGTGAGCCAGCAGCAAATCGACATGATCCTGAAAGGCCTCGATTTCCTGGAAGAACGCACAAAGCACTACCTGGACGTGATCAATACCGATGAAAGCTTCCTGCGCCGTACCTTAAACATCGGTACCATGTCCAAAGAACAGGCCGAACTGCTGGGTGCTGTTGGACCCACCGCGCGCGCCTCGGGTGTGACCCAGGATCTGCGAATCGATGCTCCCTACGCGGCTTATGACAAATACATCCCCAAGGTAGTGGTGGAAACCGCCGGTGATCTGCATGCCCGCTTTGTGGTGCGCATCAACGAACTGTTTGAAACCTACCGCCTGGTACGTGAGATTCTGGCTGAACTGCCCGAAGGCGAACTGCAGGTGAAAGTTCCCCGCAAGATCCCGGCCGGTGAAGTGATCAGCCGTGTAGAGGCTCCGCGCGGTGAGCTGTTCTATTACATCGCCAGCAGCGGCGGCGAAAGCCCTGAACGGGTAAAAGTTCGCACCCCAACCCTGCCGAACTGGGGCACCATTTTATCACTCATCGTGGGTCACAAGCTGGCCGATGCGCCCATGATGCTGGTGGGTATTGACCCCTGCTTCTCCTGCAACGACCGCATGATCGATGTGCACAGCAAGAACAGTGACACGACCATGACCTGGGAACAATTACGCAAATATGGAATTGAGTACTACAAATGAACATTGTTGAAGGTTTATTCCAAATGATCGTATTTCCGGGAGGCCTGTTCCTGCTGTTCATCAGTACCGTGTATGAATACGCGGATCGGAAGCTGGTTGCCCGCTATCAGAACCGTATTGGCCCGCGCTTCTTCCAGCCGGTAGCCGATATGGTAAAGCTGCTCGCGAAAGAGGAGATTATCCCCAATGGCGTACAGCCCGCCCTGTTCATTGGCCTGCCCATCTTTGCCATGGCAGCCATTCTGACCTCAGCTTTGTACACCCCCATGTTTGGTCTCAAACCGGTAGCCAGTTTTGCCGGTGACCTGATCGTGGTGTTCTATCTGCTGAGTATGATGACCCTCTGCCTGGGTCTTTCCGGCGCCAACACCCCCAACCGCTTCTCTTTGATCGGCGCCACCCGTACTTTGACCCAGCTCTTCTCGTATGAAGCCCCCTTCCTGCTGGCCCTGCTGGGCCCGGCCATTGTGGCGGGCACCTGGCAGGTGAGCGAGATCAACAACTACGCAGGTTCCAACCTGTGGTTGATCGTCACCCAGCCGATTGGTTTTTTGGTGGCTCTGATCGGATTGATGGGCAAGCTGGAACTGCCCCCCTTCGATGCCCCTGAAGCCGAGACCGAAATTGTATCCGGCGCATTGACCGAGTACAGCGGCCGCGGATATGCCCTGTTCCGCCTGGGCAAGGATATCGAACTGGTGATCGGCCTGACCCTGGTGGCAGCCTTCTATCTGGGCGGCCTGGCCAACCCGATCGCATTCCTGATCAAGACCTTTGCACTGCTGCTGGTCATCGCCGGTCTGCAATCATTGTTCGCCCGCCTGCGTATCGACCAGACGGTGGGTCTGTGGTGGCGTATCGGCGCTTTGCTGGCGCTCCTGCAGTTGCTGGTTACCATTCTTGTGAGGATCCTATGAAAATTGGCGCAATGCTTGGTGATATCGTCCGCTCGCTGTTCAAATCGCCGGCCACGGTTTCATACCCGGTGGAAGTCACTCCCACCCCGGAACGCCTGCGCGGGAAACTGATCTGGGATTACCGCCTGTGCACCGGCTGCGGACTGTGCGTGAAAGACTGCCCGGCTAATGCCATCCAACTGGTGATCCTGGACCGCAAAGCCAAACGGTTTGTCATGGAATACGATGAGAACCGCTGCATTTACTGTTCGCAGTGCGTTGAAAGCTGCCGCGTGAACGCCATCCACCTGTCCAACACAGTGTGGGAGCTGGCTGCCTTGAAACAGGATGATTTCAAGGTATACTACGGAAGATATGACGATATCCGCCAGCACCTCGAAACAGATGTGGCAGATTCTTCTGCCGGAGGAAACTAGAACATCCGCTTACCGGATGGTTCTGCTCGGCATCGGCAACGAACTTAACGGAGACGACGCAGCAGGAGTTCAGTTTGTCCGCCTGCTCAGGGAGAAACTCCCGGCGGACAGCAGTACAGCTCCTGCTGCTCATTTAAACACCATCCCCACTGTTCTGTTGATTGAAGGGGCTATTGCTCCTGAAAATTCCACCGGCAGCATTCGTAAATTCAAGCCGGATCTGGTGGTGATGGTGGATGCCGCGCAAATGGATCTTCAGCCCGGACAAATGACCCTGTTGGACCCGGATCTGATTGACGGGATAACCGCCAGCACCCATAACTTTCCGTTATCCATGCTGGCCGGGTACATCCAACAGGAGATGAACTGCGAGGTGCGTATCATCGGCATCCAGCCGCTGGGCAATGACCAGTTCACCCCGCTTTCAGCGGTGGTGGAAACCGCCGTGCAGGATCTGGTGGAAGAGTTTCTCACCCATATTCGCAGATAGTCGCACGCCTGAGTCACACACTTTCCAGTCTTCCGCCCTACCCCTTCATTAAAACTCATTGCCCCTCATTCCGGTGAACCGCTCCCGGGGTAATCCGTGTTATAGTATTAATCTCACCGGAATTGAAACTAAATCCTGCCGGAGATGATCCCATGTATCATTTATCAGCCGAGTATTATGATGCCATTTATCTGGCGATGAAAGACTACGCTGCTGAAACCCATCTGCTGAAGCAAATCATTTTTGCCCATTTGCAGACGAACGGCAAATCCCTGCTGGATATTGCCTGCGGTACAGGGCTGCACCTGGAACAGCTTCAAGCGGATTTCCAGATAGAGGGAATGGATATCAGCCCCGAGATGATCGAGGTTGCCCGCCGTCGTTTGCCAGGTATTCCGCTGCACGTGGGCGATATGACCGATTTCTCATTGGGGAAAACCTACGATGTGATCACCTGCCTGTTCAGCAGTATTGGCTATGTGCGTACCGTCGAGCGGCTTCAACGGGCGGCGGAATGTATTGCCGACCATCTGAAACCGGGCGGCGTGCTGCTGGTGGAGCCCTGGTTTACCCCGGAAATGTGGCACCCCAACACGCCACATTTAGCAACGGTCGATCTGCCGGATCTGAAGATCGCGCGTGTGAATACAAGCATGGTAGACGGTCGGATTTCCATTTTGGATCTTCACCACCTGGTGGGAACGTCGCAAGGCACACAATATTTTCTGGAACACCACGAACTGGGTCTGTTTACCCGGGAGGAGATGACTGATGCCTTTTCGCGAACCGGACTGTCCGTCACGTATGAAGCCGAGGGCATTTACGGACGCGGCCTGTATATCGTCCAAAAACAGAAGGAGGCATGATGCACTACGACACAACCAATCTTCGAGAGACAGCCTTCAGCATGGGCGCAACTTACTTTGGGATTGCCGATCTGAGCCAGGCCCATGAAGCCATTCTGGCGCAAGGCGGTGAACAGGTAGCTTCCTACCCTTACGCCATTTCGGTGGGGATCGCGCTGCAGCACAGCCTGGTAGACGGCATCGCCAATCACCACAACAGGATTGCCATCACCAACTACCGTTATATGGCCTATGACGCGGTCAATCTGCGTCTGGATCAAATCACGCTGGCGCTGGCGGGCATGCTGCAATCCACCGGGTATCGCAATTTCCCCGTGCCGGTTGCCCAAACCGTGGATCCGGTCCATCACCAGGCGGTCTTTTCCAACAAGATGGCGGCTTCACTGGCAGGCCTGGGGTGGATCGGCAAAAGCTGCCTGCTCGTCACCCCGCAGAACGGGCCGCGGGTGCGCTTTGCCACCGTGCTCACCAATGCCCCGCTGGAACCCACCGGTCATTTAATGGAAACACGCTGCGGCGATTGCCGCGACTGCGCAGATATCTGCCCGGCGGGAGCCATCAAAGGCGTCAATTTTCGCCCGGAAGATCCCCGCTCCGTCCGCCTGGATGCCGCCGCGTGCTCGCGTTACTTCGATGAACGGGAAAAGGAACTGGGGTTAAGGGTATGCGGTCTGTGCCTGTATGTTTGCCCGCATGGTAAAATGGCCTCCAGCAGACTTCAATAAGACTACAGTAAGACCACAGTCACATCACCAGGAGAATATTATGTCTGTACACATGGTCGATCAACTCCGATTTGCCCGTCACGAATTTGAACGTTGTTTTGAAGATGTGAGCGAGGAAGATGCCGTGAAACGGCTGCTGCCCATGAACTGCATCAGTTGGATGGTGGGGCACCTGGCCACGCATGAGAACGCCTACTGGAACTTTGTCGCGCAGGGGATCATCGTCCGGCCGGGTCTGCGTGATCTCACCGGCTCCGGAAAACCGGCTTCCACACCCCCGCTGGCAGACATGAAAGCCGCCTGGAAGGAAGTCACCGCCCGCGCGGATGAGTTCCTGGATACGCTCACCCCGGCGGACCTGGAACAGTACTTACACTACAAAGGCAAACCGATGGATGAGAATACCGGTACGCTCCTGCAGCGCGTCATTTACCACTACTGGTTCCACATCGGTGAGATGCACGCCGTCCGCCAGCAACTGGGTCATCAGAACTTACCTGATTTTGTCGGTGAGATGGAAAACGAGTACGCCTACCATTCTGATCTGGCGAAATCAACCCATTGATCGTAAAAATTTACTCGAAACAAAATATGGAGAGCCTATGAAACTGCCCGAAGAAATTCCTTCCGCGTTGGATGTATTTCGTCAATTGCTGAGTGTTGCATCCCCATCCGGGAATGAAAAACAGATGTCCGGTATCGTGGCCGGTTTGATCGATGAAATGGGATGGAAAGCCGAGATCGATGCGGCCGGCAATGTGCTGGTACGCCTGGCGGGGCAGGATCCCTCGCTGGGCCTGTGCGTTTTGGCCGCGCATATCGATGAGATCGGTATTGTGGTGAAGTATATTCACCCTGACGGTACACTTGAGATCGATAATGCAGGCGGCCTGCTGCCCTGGAAGCTGGGTGAACGACCGATCGAGATATTGGGCGATCATGAGACCATCGTGGGCGTCACCGGTTATGGCGCAGCACATGGCAGTAATATGAACCGTCTTGTTGAGTGGAGTGATGTAAAGGTCATCACCGGTCTCACCGTTGAACAACTTGCAAAGGCCGGCGTTCGACCCGGCTCGTGCGGTGTTCCGCTGCGCAGCCAGTGCGGGCCGGTAGTGTTTGGAGACCCGGCCGACCCAATGGTGGCTGCCTGGACGTTTGATGACCGCATGGGCGTGGTAGCCCTGCTCCGGCTGCTGAAGGTGATGAAGCTGCAAGGCATCCAGCCGCAGCATCCCACCATCATCGCTTTCACTGCCCAGGAGGAATTGGGCGGACAGGGAGCGCGTATCCTGGCTCACCGCGAGCGCTGCGAAACATTTATCTCTGTTGACGGCAGCCCCATCCCTCCCGATTCCGGCCTTTCGCTTGACGGACGGCCTGCCATCTGGAGTATGGATCGCATGGGCCATTTTGACCAGGATCTGCTGCGCTTTTTAGTCGGTGCTGCTGCCGAGGTAGGCGTCGATCTGCCG
>CAZHMZ010000201.1:0-5816 GCA_964532655.1 uncultured Anaerolineaceae bacterium | reverse complement strand
GCGGCAGATAGCATGGCAGGCTCTCGTTGGCTCCAAAGGTATCGGCAGCCTGCACGGCGTATCCATCCACCGTGCTGCGCGAAAACGCCGGTGACATTTCACTGCTCACGATATCTTCGGCCAAAATTCTTCCGAGTGCCTGTTCGGTGGGAAGTGTTTCTTTGTTTAAATCGATGGTAGGAAGAACATGGAGAAATGTATCCAATGCCTCCTGTCGAGAGGTGAGTTGAAGAAATTCAGGCATATCAACCGATCCAAAGACTGAGCGTGATTAGATAGGCGGTCAATCCAACCAGGGCGGCGGAAGTCAGGTTGAGGATATTCCAGTTTGGTTTAATGCCGCTGGCAATCTGGCGGATCTGGAAAATCTCATACAAGCCTACCGGCATCACCAGCAAAGCCGGCCAGTACAGGCTCCAGGGCAGCCCCTGCAGAAGGGCGAGCGTGAGCAAAAAGAAGGCCAGCAGGATCAAAACATTATGCAGCCGCATGCCCCGCTGCCAGCCCATGCCGGTCATCATATTCATGCGTTCGCGGGCTACATCTCTGCCATAGGCAGGTAGAGCCATTGCCAGACGCATGGCCAGCATAAGAGCGGTAAGGGGGATGGTGAGCATCAACAGCAGGCGATGAATTACACCGGTTTGCAGCAGAAAAGCAAAGGCAGGGATTAAGTTGGTGATCAGAACAGCTTCGACGACTTCACCCAGGCTTTTGCGTGACAATTGAAGCGGCGGCACCGAGTAAATATAGCTGACCAGGAACATCACCGCCAGGATGAAGGCTGATGCCGGTTCGATACGCCGTTGGGTGATGAGCAAAATGGTGAAAAATGCCGCACCGGTGAGTGCGCTGATCGCGAGCTGTAAAACCAGACGGCGGAAGCCAATCAGCGATAGATCGGGCTTCTTCTCAGAGAGCGAATTTTGAATGGGTAGAGCGGTTTCAGGTGGGTAGGTGCGAAAGAATAAATCCAGCAACTGGCTGCCGAGCACCAAAAAAACACTGACCGCCATGCCCAGCAGATTGGCAGACGCATCTACCGGTGTACCTAAAAAATCAGCGATCCCTGTTCCCAGAGAATACAACAAAATAACCAGGATCAATGACCCCGGATGAGTCCACATCAGAAGCAGGCGAATGATATCGATCATAGCGTGTGTTATACCAGTTGATATCCCCCATCGACGGTCAGAATCTCTCCGGTGATGTACTCGCCGGACAGTAAATACTCAACCGCGTCACAAACAAAGCGCGGATCTCCCGGGCGTTTGAGCGGCAGCCGGTTGACCAGTTTGTCCCAGGTTTCGGATGAGAAATCCGGCGGAGGCAGGATCAGGCCGGGCGCCACGGCGTTGACCCGCACAGCCGGGGCAAACGTGCGCGCCATCAGTCGGGTGAGCACATCCACACCGGCTTTGCTGATGGAATAAGCCGCGTAACCGGTCCACATGCGTCCGGCGCCGGAATCAGAAATGTTGATGATCGATCCGCCGTTCTGCATTCGCCGAAACGCCAGAACCCCGCACTGCCAGACGGCGCGTAGATTGAGGTCCATGGTCAGATCCCAATCGGCGATATCGAAATCATCCAGGCCGCCTTTCAACATGACGGAGGCTGAGTTGACCAACACCGACAGCGGCAATCCGGTTTGATCGATTTGAGCAAACAGGTTTTCGATCTGGTGCGGGTCGGTCAGATCGGCCTGGAATAAAAAGGCCTTCACGCCGAGCTGTTCGATCTCACGTTGAGTATGTGCTGCTTCTTCTGCTGAACCGTGATAGTGAACCGCCACCGCATATCCCAGGCGGGCCAGTCTGAGCGCAATTTCTTTGCCCAGCCGGTGGCCTGAACCCGTCACCAGCGCGAGCTGTGAACCGGGAGTAAAGGGTGTGGTCATGTCATCGGGCTTCAGCATATCTGTCACAGCCTCAAATAGCAGTAATAAAGAATTCTAACATAATCTCATGACAGTCATTTAAGCATCGAAAGGTCTTGCCTGCGTGCCGGGTGATAGCCTGCAAAAGCCTGGAAATCAACCGCCAGAAAAATGCAAAAATTTTGACTTTTCATTTTGTTTGTGCTATTCTTCTTATCTAGGGCCTGGTCTATTTTTGTCGACCTTATTTCTTATTCTTTCAGGATGGTTTTATGCAGCGCGAACGAATTTCAGAAAACGTATACTGGTTCCAAAGTGAAATCTATGCCCAGGTGACCTCCGGCGTCATCACCGGAAACGACTGGGCAGTTGTCATCGATACGATGGCCATCCCGGAGGAAACTTTGCAGATACGTTCCTTTATTGAAGAAGAACTAAAAGTACCGGTTCGATACATCATCAATACCCACCATCAGGCTGATCACACCTGGGGGAATTGCTTTTTCCCCGGTTCCACCATCATTTCACACAGCTTATGCCGTCTGTACATGCAGGAACTGGAACAGAAGGCGCTGGAAGCCGCCCAGAAGCAGAATTCCATCTACCGAAACACAAAGATTGTGTTGCCGCAACTTACCTTCCAGAACGGGAACATGTCACTGCGTGTAGGAAAGAAGCATCTCACGCTGATCCCCACGCCCGGCAACAGCCCTGACGGCATTTCCATTCTGGTGGAAGAAGACCGCATATTGTTTGCCGGCGACGTTTTTATGCCCATCCCGTTTATTGTGGAGGGCGACATGGATGAGCTGAACCGTTCGATCAAGATGATTGGCGAGATGAGCCTGGAAAACATCATCCAGGGTCATGGCGATATCATTTTACGAGGTGAGATCGAAGATTCTGTCAAAGAAAATGTTGCCTATTTAGCTGCGCTGAACAAATCGGTCCGTGCAGCCATGAAACGGAAAAACGCCGTGGAGTTGCTGGAAGAGATCGATATCGAATCATGCGGGAAGAGCAAGGTTTTACTGGGCGGCCTGGCAGAAGAGCTGCACTCGCGCAATGTATATGCCCTGTACCGGACGCTTCTGGAGCAGACACCTGCCCAGTAAAGGTTTGGGGTAACTCTGAAATTTACACCGTGTCAAAAAATTGGATGCGGGTGTAATCATCATCTTTGATCTCGTAGGCCTGAATACTCCATTCAGGCCCTTTTTTTGCGACGATTACCGAAATCACACCCGGGTAGCGGTAATCACGCAGATCGGTGGCAGAAGGGTGCACCGGCCCGTACGGGTGCGAGTGGTAAATGGCCACCAGATCGAGGCCCTGTTCTTCAAAGTAGAGGAACGCACGCAGTTGAGCTTCCGGATCCATTTTAAATTGGGATTCACTGTGCAGGATGTTACTTATGGGCAGATGAACTGTCACCGTCCCATCCTTTCCACCCAGTAACCCGCAGGCTTCCTCGGGGAGATGGCTTTCAAGGTAAGAGGTGATTTCCTTGAGGATGACGGTTGGGATGAAGAGGACCTTTGAGTTCATGCGAGGTGGATTAAAGGATGAAAGCAAGCAGGAGAAAAACCAGCATCATGGCCAGACCCAGCCACAGGTTCTCGCGCCCGCGTTTGAATGGATAAGCTGTCGCAAAATCGATCAGGGCGTAATAAGGCCCCAGTAAAATCAATCCATAGGAAACGGGCCTTACCGGCAGATAATGCAGCCCCAGGGCCATCTGTGCGATCAGAATGGTGATCACGGCGGCCCAGTTGACCAGCCACTTGCCGCCAGTTTGAAGATAAAAAACGCGCAGCAGGATAAAAAAGGCCGTCAACCCCACCGCCGGCAGCAGCATGTACAGACGTAAAATATTCACGCGTACCGAGAAGAGCACGAAGAAGAACATGGCCAGCGAGAGCGCTTTCAACAGACCAGACGCCAGCACGTGCTGTTCACTTTTGATATCCACCACCACATATTCAGCCGTCAGCGTCACAATCAGCATGACGCCGCCCAATAAAAAGACGATCCAGCGGGTGGAATCGTTCGACATTTGTGTGAGGGGCAAGCCAATCACCCAGGCGGTGAGGGCCGGCAAAATGCTGTGCTGGAGCGGGTAACGGTCTTCGGAGTAAGCCGGATGGGTTTTGACCAACCAGTAAGCACCCACGCCGGCAAAGGCCGGCACCAGAATGGTGATGTAGGTTTTCAGATCGAAACTGAAATTATAAACAGCGCCAAAAACATTCCAATTGATTTCTGCGCTTGGCAGATTCACAAAGGAAGTGACCGCATAGGTGAGCAAAATGATGGCGGAAATGACGCTCAGTTTCTCAAGCAGCGGATCTGTTTTTTGAGTTGCCATTGGATTGATTGTATCCAGCATTGGCTGCATTGGGAAGTCGAAAAAACAACAAAACTGGCGCTTCCTGCAGGCAGAGTATATAATATGAATATATGTTCTATATAAAGAGTGATGAGTTCACCATATTTATGATAAAATGAAGGTTCAATGGATAAACTGGAAAAAACCACACTATCAACTCCCCCCGGATTGATCCAGTCTTTTACGGCAGGATTCAACTCGGTGGCTGCAAATATCCGCCTGATTCTCTTGCCGGTTCTGCTGGATATTGTGCTCTGGTTTGCTCCCCGATTGACGATCAAGCCGCTTGTTCAACCCATGTTTCAACAGTATTTTGAGCTGTTAGCAGCTTCCGGGGCGAAAGATTTACAGGCTTTCATCACCAGCAGCCAGCAGTTGCTGCAGGAGGGTCTGGATCATTATAACCTGTTGAGTTCCCTGCGCACTCTGCCCATTGGCGTCCCAAGCCTGCTTTCGGGGCGGGGCGTACTTGCCAATCCGCTTGGCCCGCTGAAAGAAATCGATCTCAACTCGCTCGGTTCCACGCTGGGGTTGTGGTTGATCATTGCGCTGGCGGGTATTGCTGCCGGCAGCCTGTTTTTTGGCGAGATCGCCCGCATCAGCCTGAACCTGAAAGAAAAGTTGAGCCTGAAGCGCGCATTGAAAAACTTTCGCGATACGCTTTACCTGACCGTGAGTTCGTATGTGTTGCTGGCCATTCTGGCCATCCCGGCTGTGATCCTGGTGTTCATCATTTCCATGATCAGCCCTACCTTCTCACAGCTTTCCATCATCTTTATCTCCCTGCTGCTGATCTGGCTGCTGATGCCGTTGATTTTCTCGCCGCACGGGATCTATGGCTACAATCAAAATGTGTTCACATCGGCCATCAACAGCATTCGGCTGGTGCGGTATTTTCTGCCAGGAACCGGTGTGTTCATTTTGCTGGGCGTGTTTATGAGCCAGGGAATGGATATTCTGTGGTCTTTCCCCACAGAAGATTCATGGATGGTGCTGGTGGGCATTTTGGGGCATGCATTTATCACCACCGGTGTGATCGCGTCCAGCTTTATTTATTATCGGGGTGGTTTGCGCTGGATGAATGAGCGCATGCAGCATCTCAACAGCCAGCCGCAAGTCTCACTCGACAAGCAATAATTTTAGATTCTCTGGTATCACATCATCATCCTGAAAAGGATGATTTTGGAGGAATGAGTGGTAGAAAAGAAAGCAAATTTGAGTAGTTACGATGCAACCAGCATCCAGATCCTGGAAGGCCTGGAGGCAGTACGCCGCCGTCCGGGTATGTATGTGGGCGGTACCGATATCAAAGCGCTTCATCATCTGGTTTATGAAGTGGTGGATAACTCCATCGATGAGGCACTTTCAGGTATCTGCGACCGGATAAACATCGTAATTCACGAAGATGAGAGCGTTACCGTGGAAGACAATGGGCGCGGCATCCCGGTAGGTATCCACCCACAGCGCGGTAAATCTGCGCTTGAGGTGGTTATGACCACCCTGCATGCCGGCGGTAAATTTGGCGGCGGCGGATACAAGGTTTCCGGC
>CAZHMZ010000200.1:0-5829 GCA_964532655.1 uncultured Anaerolineaceae bacterium | reverse complement strand
TTGCACCTTCAGCATCCCATTCACGCATCCATCCCTGAGGGGTGATGCATTTGAGCGCTTTGGGGAAACGCGCCAGAACAGCCGGATCCACCTCGCGAGCTACAGGTCCCAGTTGAACCACTTTCGCGGTTTGCCAGGCGGGTGGAACGTCATCGGCATTCAGGTCGGCGGCTTTCTGGTAGATGTACTGCCGACGGCCTTCGGGAGTCTGCACATTTTTGAAACGTGAGGTTACATCACTCGACTTGATGTGAATTTGCACACCGGGCGGCAATTCAAGCTCGAAATCGGGGTGGAGAGATGACAGCACGCCCACCTTCATGCCCATGGCGTGAGCAGTGAGCCCGGAATACAGAACCGTACCCCCGGGCGTCAGGCCTGTGGGTGTGATATCCTGGGTGATATGGCCGATGACAACGTAATCCGGCCGTTCAAGAGCAGTCAGTGCATTCATCAAGTCTGAGTTTTAATCCTGTTTCACTGTCCCTGTTCCGTGATGGGTTCCTGCGACTTTTCTTCTACATCGCGGGCAGGGGGTTGATCCAATGGGGCTTTGACGCCAGGTTGGCTGTTCAGCGGCAGTCTGGATACCACTTCTTCCCCGGTAACATCTTCACGCCGGGCGCCGGGAGCTAAAGTACCGCAATAGGGGCACAAATCCCAAGGCAGTTCCATCAGTTTTTTACAGTGATGGCATACCTTCTTCAGCCGGATATGGCAGCCGGGGCAGATCATCCAATCCGGTTGAGTTACCCGTCCGCAGCCCGGGCAGCGAACAGGTTCTTCGATGGTTTGCAGAAGCGATTCTTCTTCCAGCAGGGTCTGATATTCCTCTTCCAGGGTCGTATTGGGACGCAGGATCAGGTAAATCAGGATACCCGGGATGAAAAGAACCGTGGTCACCAGAACAGCCAGGATGCGCAGCAATGGATCACGTGTACGATGGCGAATATCTCGTAACGTCCAGAAGATCAGGCTCAACCATAAGGCAGCCAAAAACGCCGCGGCCAACGCCATGGCGATGGTTGAAAGGTCTTTGAGCCACAGGGGATCCAATACCATCACAGCACCTTGGCAAATTATAGCATGCCTCAGGGGTTAACAAGGTTAATTTTCGGTATCACGTGTGCCAGGCGAATCTGGCGGTGAAAAACTGGCTTCAGCCGCTTGTATTTATAACCGTTTTCCACTACATTAATCAACATGGAAAACCAATCAAATACGCCTGGAAGCAGTGGCTATCGTATAGCCGATTTACAGATTGAGGATAGACCGCGCGAACGCCTGGCCCAAATGGGCGCAGGCTCATTGAATAAAAGCGAACTGCTCGCGATTCTCTTGCGTGTAGGTGTTGAGGGAGAGAATGTCATTAATCTCAGCACGCGACTGCTGAAAGAGTTCGGCGGGCTGCGAGGGATTCACACGGCCAACTTTGATGAACTTTGCGGGGTGCGCGGAATTGGACCGGCCAAGGCAGCCCAAATTAAGGCCGCGATTGAACTGGGACGGCGGATGGTGGAGGAGAACCCGGCGGAGAGGGCAGCCATCCACAGCGCGCAGGATGTGTACGATAACGTGTATTACGAGATGATGGCGCTCACCCAGGAACAACTGTGGACTCTGTTGCTGAATACCCGGAACCAGATCATTACGATCGAACGCCTGTATAAGGGATCGCTCAATTCATCCACCGTGCGTGTAGGCGAGGTGTTCAAGGCAGCCATTCAGCGCAACGCGGCCAGCCTGATTGTGGTGCACAACCATCCCAGCGGCGATCCCACGCCCAGCCCGGAAGATCTGGCGCTCACCCGGGCGCTGGTGCAGGCCGGCAAGCTGCTCGACATACCGGTGCTGGATCATGTGGTGATTGGGGCAGGGCGGTTCAAATCTGCCATGAGTTCAGCGCTGAACAACGGCGATGGTTATTGACGACAAACTAAAAGGCAGTCCCCAAAGGACTGCCTTTTTCACGATGATTACTACTGATAATCAAATAGCTTCTGATAGGATGCACTAACCGATCAGGGAGACCATACGGTTGATTACGTCGAGTAGAGGGGTCGGGAAAATCCCCATGATGACCAGCGCAATGGTGAGCACGGTTAAAACGACCATTGTGCCCGGTGAGACACGGCCCGATGATACCGATGTTTCGTTCGGCTGCCGGAATAAAAGCATGACCACCCGCATATAGTAGAACAGTCCCAGAATGGTGCCGAGTATCAAAGCCGCCAGCAGCAGCCAGGCTGAACCCTGAACACCGGCCGCGGCCAGGTATACCTTTCCGATCAGGCCGCCGGTCGGCGGCAAGCCTGTCAGCGACAACAAAGCCACCACAAACATCACCGCCAGCCAGGGATTTCTGTGGAATAGCCCTCGATATGCGTCGATACCATCCACGTCATTTTCCGGATCCGAAACGGATGTGACGATACCAAAGGCCAGCAGTGTGGTGACGAAATATGCTACCCAATAAAACCCCATGGCAGAAGCTGACCAGGTCGCGCTGGCCAGGAAGCCTACCATGAGGTATCCGAGATGCGCGATCGAGGAGTAGGCCAGAAGGCTCTTGATGCTGTTCTGAACAATCGCCAGAATATTTCCCAGTAACATGGAAGCAATCGCGATCAGAACAAATTCGATCCATAACGCGCTGCCCACCGGCAATGAAACATAGGTGAACAAACGCAGCATCAGTGCAAAAATGCCTGCCTTGGCGACTGTGGCGACGAAACCTGCCACCGGCGCGGGAGCACCCTGATAAACATCCGGCGTCCACATGTGGAATGGAACCAGCGCCAGCTCAAAGCTGATCCCGGCAATCAGCAGCCCGAAACCGATCTTAAGTAGGTTACTGTCAGCGTCAGTTTGATTGGCGGGAAACGTAATCTCATTGAACTGCATGCTGCCCACCATGGCATAGATCAACGCCATGCCGAAGAGCAGAATGGCAGATGCCACCCCCACCAAGATCAGGTATTTAATGGCGGCTTCAATGCTTTTCCGTTGCAACGGGTTGTAACCGATCAGCGCAAACAGCGACAGGCTCAGGATCCCTGCACCCAGGAAAAACGATATAAAATGGTTGCTCATCACCAGTACGGCAGAACCAAAGGTGGCGACCAGTACCAGCAGGAAAAACTCTCCTTTGTTTCCGGAAAACTTTCTGATATAGGCGTACGAAAGGGCGGTGGTGATCAATCCACCTGCCAGGATCAGGGCAATATAAAAGGTGGCAAAGCCATCCATCATAAATAGTACGGTGACGGGTTGCGGGAGATCTCGCGAGGCAAAGAACAACGCAATCAGGGACAGGAACTCACCTGTTAGTGTAATCCAGAAGGAAACCTGATGCCTGGGCCAGAAGGCGATACTCAGCAAGGCGATGACCATTGTTACCGCCAGTACCAGCAAGGGGAGAAGGTGGGTGATGTCCTGAAGTGACATAGTTGTTATTTCCCTTTTTTCATCAACCGTTAAGGTCTTTGGCGGAATCAATATCCAGCGTGTTGAAATGCTGGTACAGCCGGAGAAGCAGGATCAATCCAACGCTCACTTCCGCGGCGGCCATCGTCAGGATGAATGCGAACATCACCTGCCCATCGGCTTGCATCCAACGTGAACCGGCCGCCACAAAAGCCAGACCGGCCGCGTTCAGCATGATCTCTATGGATAAGAGTGTGAAAAAGATGTTACGCCGCACCAGCAGCCCGATGATCCCCAAACTGAAGAGAATGGCAGCAAGGATCAAAACATATTGCAGGGGAGTGGAAGCCATTTGTTTTCTCCTTTGGGTTATTTCAAATCCCGCCCGAGATGGAAGGCCCCAACCAGCCCAGCCAGGAGCAGGATGGAGGCCAGTTCAACCCCCAATAAATAGGGGCCAAACAGGGCGATTGAAAATTGCTGAGGGGCAATTTGTGACCCAAACGCAGCCTCGCTGGATCCTCTTGAAAGCACATAGATCAACTCGCCCAGCAACACCACAGTCAGGAGCACAATGCCGGGTAAGCCGCGGATGTCCAACCAGTTGCGTTCCTGCATCACCGATTGCGGTCCCAGGTTGAGCGTCATAATCACAAAAACAAACAGGACCATAATGGCGCCGGCATAAACGATCACCTCCAGGGCTGCGACGAACGGAGCACCCAACAGGAAGAAGATAAATGCCACAGCCAGCAAAGAAACGATCATGTAGAGCAACGCATGCACGGCATTCATCTGGGTGAGCACCAGTATTGTGGCGATGATCGCTACCGCTCCTGACAGAATAAATAACCAGCTCATTGAAACTCCTTGTGGGGTATTGCCTTTTTCACCAAATCATCTCCTATCCACCGGTGGATTTCTGTTAATGCATCGCCACGGAGGCGGCCTGAAGCAAAGTGACCAGTTTATCCACCGAGGGGGCCATCAGATCGAAAAACGGGCGAGGGTACAATCCGATCCAGAAGATGAGGATCACCAGCGGAACCAGCGTGGCGATCTCACGCCAGTTGATATCTTTCATGGCTTTGTTTTCATCCCGATCCAACGGTCCGAGGAATATTTTCTGAAACATGGTAAGTAAATAGATGGCCGCCAGGATGATGCCGAGGGTAGCCAGACCGGCAAACCAGGGAGAACCAATGGCCTGGGAGCCATACGCTCCCAACAGGATAGCGAACTCACCGACGAACCCGTTCAACCCAGGCAGACCCATCGAAGAAAGGGCCACAATCAGCGCCAGGGCGCCGTAAACTGGCATCACTTTCCACAGCCCGCCAAACGCATCCATCTCGCGTGTGTGACGCCGCTCATAAATGATGCCCACAATCAGGAACAGGGCGCCCGTGCTGAGGCCGTGGTTGACCATTTGCAGGATTCCACCCTGGATACCCTGAGAGTTCAGCGCAAACAGGCCCAGCATCACAAAACCAAGGTGGCTGACCGAAGAGTACGCGACCAGCTTTTTGGCATCTTTTTGGGCAAAGGAGACCGCGGCCCCATAGATGATCCCGATGACGGCCAGCAATGCCATCCAGGGCGCTGCCTGAATGGCTGCCTGCGGGAACAGCGGAAGATTGAAGCGCAGGAAACCGTATGTGCCCATTTTCAGCATGACGCCTGCCAGGATCACCGAACCGGCAGTGGGGGCTTCCACGTGTGCGTCCGGCAGCCAGGAGTGCAGCGGCCACATGGGTACTTTGATGGCAAATGCCACCGCAAAGCCCAGGAACAGCCACATCTGTATATTCCCAGGGATGTTTGCCTTCGCCAGCAGCTCAGGCATCGAGAATGTACCCTGGGTGATCCCCAGATACAGAATCGCCAGCAGCATCAACAGCGAGCCGGCTACCGTGTACAGGATAAACTTGAGCGCCGCGTACGTCCTGCGCGATCCGCCCCAGATGCCGATCAACAGGTACATGGGGATCAGGCTGAATTCCCAGAAGATGTAGAACAGGAAGAGATCCTGTGCCAGAAAGACACCCAGCATCCCCGTTTCCATCAACAGGAAAAACAACATGAAATCCTTCACCCGCTCTTCTACTGCAGTCCAGGTAGAGAGGATGGCGAGGGGCACCAGGAAGGTGGTCAACAGCACCAGCAGGATGCTTAAGCCGTCCACTCCCATGGCAAAGGTGATGTTCCAACCCGCCACCTGGATCCAGTTAAGATTGAAGCCAAGCTGTAAATCCGGATTGGCGGAATCGAACTGGGTGAGCATCCAGATAGACAGGCCAAAGGTCAGGATCGATGCAACCAGGGCGGTGACGCGCAAGGCGTTCTTTCGGTCAGACGGGATAAAAAGCAGGGCGAGCAATCCCACCAGCGGAAAGAAGGTCA
>CAZHMZ010000199.1:4043-5962 GCA_964532655.1 uncultured Anaerolineaceae bacterium | reverse complement strand
CGGATATCAATCCAGGGTTATCGGCTGATTATTGACCACGTAGCGGTAGGTTGTTCCATCAAACTGTACAAAGTATGTATGCTCGGTCTCGCCGGCCAGGTGCATGATCATGACATTCTGACGTTCGGCCAATCTGGCCAGATCGTCGATAGTCGCTGCTTCAATAATGGAAGACAGACAGTCTGATGACAGGGATCGGACGTCCATCATGATGCAACCATATTTCAGATGAATGAGGGTTTCCGGGCTATGCTGAGTGGCGGTATAGATGGTATATCCTACCCACAATAATCCACTTAATGAAAGTATCAGACCGATGAGAGCTGCAATACGAATACCCCTGACAGATGGTCGTAGTCCGAACACCTTGATGGTGTTATTCACCTTGCTCAGATTTTTCAGCGTTCCGGATTGGATCGTGACGAGGGGATTTGTGGTAGAGGAACCCTGGGGGATATAAAAATGTTGATTATCAAAGGCAAAAACGAAGTGCGGATCAAAAGAATCTGAGAACACCTGCCCGGAAAGTTTCCCGGATACGGTCAAGTGTGCCACGATATCCAGGTAATAACCGCTCAAATGAGTACCGGTTTTTTGCTCAACATCAGTTACCAAAGCCTGTACCTGGCACAGGTCAATCATTGCGGTCTGGCTTTCGGTGGCATTTCCTGAAAAGCTGGTTTCGGCAGTCAGCGGTATGGTGTGTTTCCAACCGCTTTTTGGATCCTGTATCACAGCCGTCAGGGATTGGGTTCCGGAGATGGATTCGAGGTTATCCCCTTGAAGGATATAAGAGAAACTCACGCCGATTGTGCAATTCAGTTTTGTAAAAATTGGCTCGGGGGGTCGAACCAAATCGCTATCGTTTACAATGGGCGTTCCGGTAGCCGTGTAGGTGAAAATCCCGGTTTGCTCATATTGAAGCGCATCCCCATTTTTCAAGGCTGGACGGGTAAAGGCGAGAATTGATAACCCCAGAAATACCAGGGTCAGGATCACGGTTGTGTATGCGGTTATCTCAAACCATGAAATGGATTTTCCTGCTGATGGTTTACGGCTCTTTCGCTTCTTTTTTTGTTTTTGATCCTTATCTTTCAACATCAGCACACCTCCCAAACCACCCGTGATGAACGCCATATGTAAAGGTGTTCTCACCCAACGTACCGCCGTCCCCATTTTTGGCAGGTGTAGCCATAATCTGCCCAGGATTTCAGCCCGGGTAGGCTGGCAGGCGTCTACCCAGGCATTGTTATCGCCTTTCATGATAAAACGGTCCTGCTGCGTGCCGATGATGCGATGGATCACATGCGCATTCATTCGGGCATCGTTATAAGTAACAATATCTCCCACGCTGTAAGTCTGCGCCCGGCGCACAATGACCAGATCGCCGGCGTGGTAGTTTGGCTCCATACTGATCCCATCGACCATCACATACGAAACCTGGCCGCCCAATTGGGTTGGCGCAAAGAAATACCAGATGGCAAACAAGCTGGCGACCAGCAAAAAATTCACGAGAGTAGCAGGTAAACGTGGAAAATTTCTCATGGATTTATTGTGAGTTCACGCCAATTGGTCTGAGGATAATTGTGGAAATAGAGCGCATTTTAGTAAATAGGGCCTGGCTGAGCCAGGCCTTATCTCAAACTCATAATGAGTACAATCCTGCTGTATTAAGGAGCAGGATCAAGGCTGCTGCTCGCGACGATATTCAACGCTGTGATATCGCTGAGTAACAGGGCACCGTAACCGCAGGTAACATCCATGGCAGGGGCCACAGTCGCCACAAGTGTGCAGTTTGTCCACTCCCCAGCCTCTTTGGTTTGAACTTTCACGGTTGCCGCAGGCACGTTTCCTCCGGCACTTGGCGAAATTGTGAATGTGATTTCGTCAACGACAGTGGGATCGACTGCATCTAGGTC
>CAZHMZ010000199.1:0-4033 GCA_964532655.1 uncultured Anaerolineaceae bacterium | reverse complement strand
CATATACCACATCGCTGACCGAAAAGCCTGGAACGATCTCACCCGTATACCCGGCGGTACTATCTTCAACCTCATTTGCGGCGGCAAAGGCATATGTGCTGCCCATCACCACAAGAACAACAACAGCAACAAGCAAAACTTTAAGATTACGAAACATAGTTTTTCTCCTGGCTGCGTCCCCGGTTTTTCCCGGCTTTGCAATTTGAATAACAAGGTTCGGACAATGATCCTTTAATCAAAATTTGGTTTTGAGAAAGCAAAACCAAATTATCACAGAAAAGCCCATTGTGATCTTTGGCAGCCTGGCAATCATGGTCGGTAATTTGACGGTAGACCCGTTGGCTTTGCGTCGCCGGTTTTCACCGGTTTTGCCTTTTGCGTATAGGATTAATGGTTACAATAGCACCAATTTTGGGGAATGTAAGTAAAAAAATGCTAAATATAAACACTCCAGAACGCTATTCTGCCGAAGTATTTAGTAATGATCGGTTATATCTACCGTGAACGAAAGGATCCGATGGCCAGGCTGACGAAGGACCTGAGCCCAACTACGTCCTGTTATTATTTTCTACAAATTGTTAATTAAAGAAAATTCCACATTTTGGTGTGGAATTTTCTTATAAACCTGAGATTGAATAAATTTATTGTGTCACAAACCACCCTGAAGCCCATGCACTGGAACCGTTTCCTCCATTGGCACGGACTCGCCAGTAAATCGTTTTACCTGTTGGCAATGAAATTGTCGATAAGAAACTGGTGGCCGTCACCTGTTTAGAGAGGAGATTCGTTGAGAAGTTACGATATCTGGAGATTTGGATGGTGTACGAAGAGGCATTGACATCGTTTTCTGCCCATACAAAGGTAGGTCTGATAGAGACGATAGAGCCTTCAACCGGACTGGAGAGTGCCGGAGCGGCAAGGGAGGTTTTGAAATATCTTGTACCAGACCACGCAGAACAAATGTGAGATGTACTACAGGCACGCACATGCCAGTAATAAGTAGAATTGGATGGCAGTTCGATGGTAGGAGTGAAGGAAGATATTGTGATACCCTCATCGACAAATTCGTCTATGACCGAATCCAGGAAATCAGTATTATTGGCCACCTGGATGTGGTAGTACCCAAAAACGGTTCCAGAAGCGATGGCGCTATTCTTCCAGTCGAACAAGGGAGTGAGATCGGTCGTGATGGAACGGTGAGCCGGTTTGGTCAACACAGGGGTAGTAGGTCGGGTAAAAAATGATCTGGTTGACCAGCTACTGGGGCCATTTGGACCATTGGTACGTACCCGCCAATAGATGACCTTTCCAGATGGAAGTGATAAGGAAGGAGTGTAATTATTTGTATAGATCGTTTTACTCAGCAGATACAATCTAAAATTACTGTAAGTAGATATTTGAATTGTATAAGACTTATCAAATTCTACTCTGCTCCAGCTATAGGTCGGCCTGAGAGTATCGACTTCGGCATTCAATTCTGGTGTCATGAGTATGGGAGGTGCAACAGTTGTTTTAAAATAGCGTGCCCCTGACCAGGATGAACTGTTGCCTTGACTGCTTATGGTACGTACTCTCCAGTAAAAAGTGGAAAACTGTGCCAGTTCGGAAGAAGGTGTGTAATCGGAGGCGCCGATGATCATGTCATCGATAACGAGATCAGTAAATCCCGCATCGGAGGCAACCTGTAGGTGGTAATAACCCAATGTGATGCCTGGCGCGAAAGTGCTGTTCTTCCAATCGAAGAATGGGGTGAGATCATTGGTTGTTAGTTTATGGGCCGGCTTGACCAATACAGGGGTGCTGGGAGGAGTAGCAAATTTACCACCCGACCAGGAGCTGGGACCGTTGGAACCATTAGCGCGTACACGCCAATAAATGGCCCTTGCAGCAGGTAAAGTGATATTTGAGGCGAATACCGAATTAATCACCTGTTTGGAGAGAAGGTTAGTTCTGAAGTTGCTGTAAATGGATACCTGGATGGTATAGGAAGTAGCACCTGAGACGTCTTCCCAATCGAAAGTTGGTCTCCGAGAATCGATCTCCGTACCTGTGACCGGGTAAACCAGAATGGGTGGGGTGAGGGCTGTTCTGAAATACCATACATTGGACCAGGCTGAGTAATGAGAGTGGGTATTGAAAATACCGATGGATCGCACACGCCAGTAGAAGGTGGTATTGGCATTCAAAGCCTGATCATTAGGAACGGTATAAGAAGAAGAGGATAATCCATCCAGGAAAACTTCTACAGCTACTGATGAGAAATTAGAATCGGTAGCAATTTGAAGTTGGTATTGAGAGAAAGTAGAGTTGGAAGGTATGGTACTGTTCTTCCAATCGAAACTGGGGGTGTAATCTCTGGTGAGAGAATTGTTAACAGGTGAAACAAGGACCGGGATGGATGGGGGATTGCCGGTGATCAATGTATAAACATCTGTCCAGGAGCTGTTAACATATTTGGTATTGGCTCTAACTCGCCAGTATAACAAACGGTTTTGGGGCAAATCAGAAGCGGTGGTATATCCCGAATTGGCTAAAGTTGCGTTGATCAGATAGGAGCTAAAATTAGCCACCGTGGAAACCTGAATGGTGTAACTGGTAGCACCATCGACATTTTCCCAATTGAAGGTTAATCGATCGGTAAATAGCGTTTCCTGATTTGCGGGATACAGCAACTCCGGGATATCCAGCGAGGTTCTAAAATATGAACTCTTTGACCAACTCCCTGAAGTTCCGACTGCGCTGAATCCCTGTACACGCCAGTAATAAACCTGCCCATGCATCAACGGTTCGGTTGGAGTGTAGGTTGTTTCGGGTATATTTGATTCTTCCAGTACGATATTCGTAAAGGTTGAATTGGTTGAGAGTTGGAGTTTGTAATATGCGGCATTTGGCGAAGGAGCAGTCCAACTAAAGGCGGGATAAAGTGTATTTACCAACTGGTTCATGGCGGGAGTGGAATTTTTATCGATGATTGGAGCGCCCGGAACAGGTGGAATACCAACATAATTAACCACATTATCCGTGCTGGTACTGGCATCAGAGAGGTTGCCAGAGGCATCCTGGGCTGCTCCTGCAGGAATAGATAGAATGACTGTGCCTGGTGTCGTTAAATTGCTGACAGTCACCGTATACCCACTTCCAGAACCTGAAATTGTGATCTTCAGTGGTCCACCTGCCGTACCAGTGACGAGAATATCTGAGGCCTCAAAACCTGTTACTGATTCGTTGAACATGGCTTCGAAGTAAATCGGATCATAATAGGCGGGATCTGCCTGCGAGCTTTTTTGATTGATCGTCACCGTCGGTGAGGTAATGTCCTGAAATAGAGCTGATATAGAGTGATCACTGGCTGGCATTGTGAGCTTATTATTCGCCGATGTACTGGAATCATCATCTGTACCGGTCCATGAAATAAGCGTCCAGCCTTCTTCAGGCGTAGCGACTAATTCAATCACATCACCATAATGGTATGATGCCTGATCTGGATTTTTTACTACGGTACCGTGCTCACTGGTTATGGTCAGTAAATACTCATTTTGTGTAAAGCTGGCAGTGACGGTCTTGTTGCTTTCCATGGTGATGGTAGTGGGGTTGATGCTGCCCGATAAATCATCAGACCAACCAGCAAAGGTATATCCGGTATCGGGGGTGGCCGTCAGGGTTACGACAGCGCCGCTGGGGTATGTTCCACCGGCGGGATCGAGAACGACAGAGCCGCCCGTCCCCGCATTCACCGTCAGGGAATACTGGAATTGGCTGAAGCTGGCAGTGATGCTCATGTTCCCATGGATGGTGAGGGAAGACGGATTAGCCGTACTTACCAGATCGCCACTCCAGCTGTTGAAAATGTATCCTGTGGCAGGTGAAGCTGTTAACTGCACCACATCGTTGTAATGATAAGCGGATTTATCCGGACTCTTTGCAACATCGCCATGCTCGCTGGTGATGGATAATGTGTACTCGATTGCGGTGGCGGTGAAGTCTTTGCCCTGTACATTTTCGGTCACGGCAGGGATGCTGAGACTGGTTGGTG
>CAZHMZ010000198.1:0-5978 GCA_964532655.1 uncultured Anaerolineaceae bacterium | reverse complement strand
GAATTGTCGACGGTTCATCAATACGGTTTGAAACCTTCTTCTGAGGTTGATTTTTTCAAAGGCAGGTCAGGAGTATACGCTTTTGTCAAAATATCCGATATGAGTTCACCTGTATTAAACCGTCTGCCCGGGCAAAAAGTTCCGTCTAAACTCATGAATATCCGCATAGATATTCCTTTTGATACCGAAACCGTCGAGAAGCGCGATCAACTGCCGTTCATGATCGAGACAGGCAGAACGCACATCTTCAAAATTCTTTGTCAGCACCGCAGGGATGAGCGGAGAGAATGTGCCCGGATCCGCGTAGTCGGTTAAAAATTCCTGCGTCTCACGGTCAATCATGAAGGCTGCATAGTAAGCGTCTTCGTCATTCTGCTCATCGCAAGTTCGCAAAAGCTTGTTGTATGTTGACTTGAATTCTTCGTAGAAGCCTGCCAGATCGGCCGGATCCGGGCTCTTTTGACCGGGATCAAACAGTTGTTTCCACGTGGCCTCCACCGCACGGATCATCTCATTCAGCGTTTGCAGGATTTCAACCCGTCTGTCTGCTCGAATCCATTTGCGATAGCTTTCCAGGAATCCAGCCGGCACGGCCGCCATCCTGCCCAGCTCAGCTTCGACCTTTTTCAGCCCCTTTTTGAGCCAGGCGCCGTTCATCACGGCGATCGCTTCCAGCAGGACCTCGGTAAGCTGGACCGCCCGGACATACAGAGGATCTCCATTATTCTGCAGATCAACCCAGGCGGCTTTTGCCCGCTGAAGATGCAGCGCGGAGACCCGCTGGATGACAACCTGATCTTTCAGATTTTGTTCCAGCTTGTTTTGCAGTGCCTCCAGGCGGGTCAGATCCTCACTGGATGAGGCGTACAACACTTTGCCATCCATCAAAATGCAAGCCGGTTGATCTTCTAGACCGGCAATGCGTTCCAGTTTTTCCCACGCTACCGGCCACAGGTCGTAGCCGATCTGACCGATGATGAACTGGTGATTGAACTCATGGCCCCGCTCGGTTTTCGGCACAAAAAAGAAATCGATATCCGACGTAGCGCTGTGATCGCCGGTGACGAAAGAGCCGTAGCAAATCAGCAGAGAGATATCGTCCGGATAAACCGTTTCGATTTTTTCAACCAGGATCGCGAGCAGATCCGACTGGCGGATCAGAGAGGTATTCTGTCGCATAGCGGCTCCTTTGGGGTTAGTGTGTGACTTGGTACAGGTCTACGGTGCCCATACTGCTGGCTACCACCAGCGTCTTTCCGTCATGAAAGAGACTGATTCCCTCAATATAGAGATCGTTGTCCGGTTCGGTGATTACAGGGATGATCTGTAAGATTTGATCATTCTAAGCATCCAACACGCAGATCTGCCTGTCGTGTTTTTCATAACCCATAGTGAACTTAAGAGATCCGTCCATTGAGGTTAATCCATACCGGGAACGGTCTTCTGGTATGGAGATTTCTTCTTTTTCCTGTGACTCAATAACCTCACCAGAATGCAAGTCATAAGTCATGTCGTGAATATTGAAGCGCTGGACATCCGGATCGATATGAAAAGAGGTTGGGTAATGCGGATTGACTGTCATCATGCCCATACAATATTCCATCGGCGCACAATAGAATCCAAATTGAAGGATCCCAAATAGTCTGTACGCAACAAATTAACAACGCTTACTCATAAGGATAAGAGCGAAAATAAAAACTCAGATCTGAGGCATCGACAGATTACTTCGGTCAATTCAGCCACACAGGAACTAACGTTAATTTTTTTGAGACCATGCAACTCAAATCAAGGCCAAGTTTCCATTTCAAATTGAATTGGGCAGCCTACATATGGTAAATTCCATCTTTGTAATATTGTCTTCCAATCTAATTTACGGCTAGTTAATGAAATGCCTGCACAAAAGTATCCATAAGAAAAAAACATTATGAGTTCCTCTTCAACGAAATAGATATAAATATCAAAACCGCAAGAGCGAATATCTGCATGTTCTTGCGGCGCATTTTCGAATAAGCTTGTAGCAAATTTATCAATATTACCTGACCGAATCATGAGGTAAGGCCATAAGTCTCTGCTTAACCCAAGTACAAATTTCTTTGCGTCTATAAAGTCATTGTGAATATCTATATGGCCTAGACGTCTAGCGACGCTGCTTACTTCGACACCAATTTTAAGCAACAAACGCGATATATCATTATTAGTTTCATCGTGAATCGGGATAGCAATTTTGCCACTTGCATAATCTTTCCCCCAAAGTACTGGACAATCAGCCCAGTTTGTTTCGACTGAAATCCTATTTGGTGGTTTGTCGGGTTCGGCAAACCAATTTATTCCATAAGTTGTAGATTTTGCAGGTCTTTTTTTCTTAGTGATCACGCCTAATCTACATCTCTCTATTCC
This sequence comes from uncultured Anaerolineaceae bacterium, assembly GCA_964532655.1. GTDB lineage: Bacteria > Chloroflexota > Anaerolineae > Anaerolineales > Anaerolineaceae > JAJFTV01. Next base: position 3,581 of record CAZHMZ010000198.1, on the reverse strand, counting down.
TAATATTGAGTTTGAAAGTACACGGCCTTCAAATGTACTCATAGTATTATTACAATTGTCGCAAACCCATCCTTTATCCAGAACAAGAATGTCGTTTCCCAGGGATTCTGGAATAACATGTTCTACGGATGAAAATGAGTTATTACTATCACAAAATATACATTGAAATGGTGGTTGTATCACTATCAATTTACCACTAACCAAAGGTGTTCCGAGAGCGTTAATTTTACTCAGATATATGGTTTTCCAAAATTTTACTCATTCTGCATCGTTCGATCCTTATAATCACATAATTGTTTGGTTTCGAGTTTATATAACACGTAAATTCTACATTTACCAAATCTTACGATACGTTCACACCGCTATTTGACATTACAGCGATTTTTTCATTCACATTTATGGATAAACCAGAAAGCCGTTGGTGTAAGGCTTGATACATTTTTTGTTCTAATACTTTTGGAACCTTTATTGATATTGTATTGTTTTCAATTTGAAGTTCAAATTCTTCACCTGAAAAAACAGGCTTGTTTTCCGAATATCTATCCCATTCTTGGAGAGTATCACAAAGGTAGAGAAGAAAGGCTAAAGGGGCAATTGTAAAGGATATTTTATTAGTAAAACCATGATATTCAAGACCAATATTATGCACAAATAATGCTGAAGAGGCTGAGACCAAATCCATATCAAAATTCTCTTGATTATAGTTAAAACCATCTAAATATATATCATCGTATTTTTTCAAAGGATTTGCTTTGTGATATAGAGCATCAATTACTTTTATTTGCGATAACGCACTAATAACACCATGGTCTGTTTTATTATTACGTTTTAACCATTTATAGTATTTTTTTATATCAATTCCTAAACCCCATTCTATAAGCCGATTTTGGATTATTTCATTGGCATCAAGACCTTCACATAATTTATTAATCCCTTTAAGATAAATTCCTTGTTTCACTTTCGGAGAAGGCGAGTTCATGTCTTCAAGAATTGAATTCATCTTGTCATAGAATGGGCGAGAAATGTTGTGAGCGATTTCTATTGGATATCCTAAGTCATGCGTCGGACCACAAAGCTTCCACATAAATGGATAGTCAAATCGGCCACCTGTAAACGAGGGCATTTTAATTTTCTCCAAAATATATACCCCCAATATAAATGTATTAACAGCATGCACTACATGGTCACGAACCCATGGTTGTAATTCTTGTATTCGTGGTTCAATAGTTGCTAATTCTGCTAGAAAGCACAGAATCTGTTCCTTGCCATGTATCATTAGAATCATATTAATTAGTTTAAGTGCTTGCTTTTGCCGTTCTTCAAATTCCTCTCTCGTCACGTGTTCATTGCTAGTAATGACAATAGGCTTTATTAGTACATCCCACTCATGGATGTCAATATATATATGATACTTGTTTTGAAGTACAGGCTTTATTTCGGTGAGAATTTTTTGGTTGATATGCATTTTTACCACGGTCTCACGATTACTATCTTAGGGATTCTTTTGAATGTTTCATTGATCTTGGATACATTAAATATTTAGCGTTCCTTTATACAATTTACTCAAACGGAATTCAGTGATTATTTATCAAAAGCATTTTATGTAAGGAAAAAGAGTTGTTCTTGAAGAGGGCCGAACCAAAAGCACTCGGTTCTCAGCACTTGTAGTTTCGTTTCATACCACCATTCACAAATCAATTTTCGATAGTGGCATTAGCAACAATATATCTGTTGAAATATCAAAAATTGAAATTTTTAAACTAGTAATCATTTATTATAAGATTACTGTAACTGTTTTCATCAATTTTCGAAAATTTCCGATTTATTTTTTATGACATTCCAAGCAACAAAAATAGCAACCGTCAACATTCAAGAAATATCTTTTTGCTTCTATCAATGCTTCCTTACAGGAACCAAAATATCCTAAATAAATCTTGTTTTTAGGTAAAAAAGCACAATCACCTTTATGAACCTCATGTTCACCCGTACTCTGTGCATCCGTATTTACATAATAATGATTCATTTTTCCTCCTAGAACATAAATAGTACATGAAACAAAAATGCTTTTATCACATCATTGTTTTCCAATAATGGGTATAAACGCTTATGCTTTTCAAAACGATAATGTGGGAAACCAATCAAAAGGAAATTTCTTTTTACGTAGAAATTATATAACCAATGAGAAATTATGCAATTTGAAAATCGCTGATAATTTCAAATGCTCATAAATCCAAATGATTGTTTTTTTTCGGAAACCACATATTCTCCAGGAACACATCTGTGAAACCCGGATAGACCGTCAGCTCCACATACTGCGCCCGCTCGGCAATCCTCGCGGCCTCATCCCGCGTACCGGCATCCAGCAGCATCCAGCGCGCGCCCATACCGGCCGCGTTGCCCACCTGCTCAAAACGCTCCAGCGATACGCGCGGGAACATGCCAATGCGCACCGCGCTGTCCAGATCCAGCCAGGTGCCAAAGGCCCCCGCGATAATCCAGCGCTGCACCTGCCCGGCCTCCAGGCCCGCTTCCTTCAATAAAATATCGATCCCGGAGCGGATGGCTCCCTTGGCGAGTTGAATTTCGTTCACGTCTTTGCGCGTCACGCCAATGTCGCGTCCGCTGGCGCTGACGCCGGCCGGCGCCAGCACAAACTCCGCCCGGATGTCAACCACGCGCAGACGCGGATCCGCGCGGTTGAGTATGCCGCGCTCGTTGATCAGCCCGGCGTCCAACATCCCGGCCACGGCCTGCAAAATACCGGTGCCGCATATACCAGCCGGAGCCGCCCCGCCAATGGTGCTGATCTGCACACCCTCCGGGGTGATGCGCACCTTATCGATGGCGCCCGGCGCGGCGCGCATGCCGTCACGGATGTGCGCGCCCTCAAAAGCCGGCCCGGAAGCCGTGGAACAGGACGACAGTTTGCCCTGGTGAAACAGGCTGATCTCGGTATTGGTGCCGATATCCACCAACACCGCAGGTGTGGATTCGGCCATCATTGCGCTGGAGAGCAGCGCCGCAGTATGGTCGGCGCCCACGTAACCGGCGATATTGGCCGGCAGGTACACCTGCGCGCCGGAGGCCAGGCGCAGCCCCATCTCACCCGCCGGGATGTACAGCGGCGTGCTGACCGACGGCACATACGGCGCGGCGCCCAACTGCGCCACCGGCAGCCCGGCGGCAAAATGGTGCATGGCGGTGTTGCCCACCAACACGGCATCTACAATTTGTTCGGTTGAGAAGCCCGCCTGTGCGCACAAATCGGCAGCAGCTTCGTTCACCGCGTCGATCAGCCGTGTGTGCAACTGCAGGCGGTGTTTTTCGGAGCGGTTGGCGTACGCGATGCGGCTGATCACATCTTCGCCGTAGGCAATTTGCGGGTTCATCAGGCCGGTCTGCCCCAGCAGCGCGCCGGTCTGCAAATCGAGCAGATACACGGCCAGCTTGGTGGATCCCAAATCGGCGGCCAGCCCCAGCAGCGGCGTACCGGGGGCAAACGCCCCAATCAGGCGATGGCGGCTGCCCTGCCCTACCGCCAGACGAACCTGCCAGTCCTGCTCGCGCAGGGTGTCTGATAG
>CAZHMZ010000197.1:0-5980 GCA_964532655.1 uncultured Anaerolineaceae bacterium | reverse complement strand
CACACGAAGCCAATCAAATGATCTCTGATGCAGTTGATTTGCTGGTACAGATCGGTATCCGTCACGAAGTTCGCCGGGTGATCGCCATATCCAATGTGTCCAAGGATTTGAAGAACGGTGATGTATATTTTGAACCAATCTATCGATATAAGGAAGACTCGTCTGCGGAAGAACCTTATTGGGAAAAATTTGGGGAATTGTACTAGAAATGTACACGAATTTAAATCCGAAAGTAGATCAGTTTGAATCTCTGGGCAAATGTATATGAATAAACTTGAAAGAGTTGAGGTTTTCTACCCACTGTGAAGGAAGACCCTTTGATTATGTGTAATCAAAGTATAAAAAGGAATATTCGAAGGATAAATTTACACCAACAATCTCTTTCTTGTTTAAAATCTATATGCGCATAGACATAAATTAAGTAAATATCTGTAAATTTCTTTGGCAATTAAGAGAAATTTGTGGCGTTCTATTCACATGGCAAATATGATCTGAAATATTGGTCTAGAATGATGATCAATTAGTGGGGAATTCCAGTTGTTGAGTTTGCTGGTCGCCTGATTCGTGAAGTGACAAACGACCAGATGAAAGGCGAAAAGATTGACGAAATACGCGCTGTAATAAGTGATTGTCCTTTGAGGGCTACTGAACAAACTTAACCTAGGTCGGCGGTTGCTATACCTAAAATAAAAATAACAACTGATCTGATTACATGAATCGTAATTAGTGGGAGAAATATCATAAATTATGCGCTGACTAGAGATATACGAGATCCCTAAAATATTAATGCAATACTCATGCACCATTAATCTTGGATTAGTATAGTGTTAGGAACGACTTATGCTCGTCTCCCATTAATGGTAGTAAATTTAATTCATCATGACATAAGCCCATAAGGGGGAAATATGGACACGCGTCACTTCCAGATCTGGAAAATTGCCATTCTTTGCAACGTATTTATCTTATTATTTAATTCAGTCAGCCCTTGCTTTGCTTCTGTTATATCAGAAAATAGTCAGGCTCTAGAAGAACTTCCTCTTGAGTCCTCAACGCTTGACCAAAGAATGGCTGCGGATATTCAAACATTTCGGCAGACCATTGGCTCAGAGGTGATACCTCAAGCAAGCGCACTGGATTACGGTGAGTTCTTAGAAAAACAGGCCCAGGCTGAGGTAGAGGTGGAATTCCCAAAGCTGGAAATGAAAGCCTCACCTCGTTTGTTGTTGCCTGGTGTACCGGTGCAGGTCAATTGGAACCTAACCGGTATGGCACAATATGAAACCAAAAGTTACCTCAGCGTCCATTTTGATATCTCAAAAGACCTGATTCTTTCAGAAAAGATCGAAAGTGCTACCCAGGTGGACTCGAAAATGGAGGAGATCACCCGGTATGCCATGGCTTTTGATCCGAAGAAAACTCAGGGAATCCTGACATTTTCCTACGATGAAAAGGCTGCCGACGCATTGGAAGGCAGTACACTGCCCTGGCAGGTGACTGTTTCGCTGATGGACGGGGATAAGTTAATCACCACCAACACCGTCCTGCTAGACCGCGGACACTACAAAGTCCCTGTGGAAAGTGGAGCACGTATCACTACGCCGGATGGCCGTTTGACTGTGGAAATCCCAGGCAAAGCTATCTCAGAAGATCTGGTCATGGAAATTCGCGAACCCGAACCAGCCGCCAACCCCAGTTACAATATGAGCGGTTTTCCCCTTGAAATATTAGCGGTAGGCACGAAAAGTAGACAGGATGTTACTCAGTTTACTGAAGATCTGGCTGTGACTTTCCACTACGATGAAGAACGTATTTACGGGTGGCCTGAGGCTGACTTGCAGATCTTCTATTACGATGAAGTCACCCATGACTGGCTACCGGTAGAAACCGTTGTGGACACCGAAAGCAATACCCTCACGGCTCATGTAAACCACCTGACCGTCTTCGATTATGCGGCTGCTTCCTGGCAGGGTTATCATCTGCCCACCCTGGATGCCACCCAGGTATCCGGGTATATCGGCGCGGGCAGTTACTCCGTCAATTTGTGGACGCCCCCGGGACCGGGTGGAATGCAACCCACCCTTTCCTTATCATACAACAGCCAGGTGATCGATGATTCGACTGCCTTCAACCAGGCCTCGTGGGTGGGCATGGGCTGGTCAATGGATACCGGTTTTGTAGAACGCGACATGCACGGTACCAATGACGACCTCACGGACGATACCTACCGCCTGAATATCAATGGGGTGAGCAGCCTTCTACTGCCGATCGCGGTGGATGGCGAGATCACCACCTATGCCACCGAAGACCAGAATTACATGCAGATTTTTAGAAAAGCTCCCACCGGGGACACCAAGGACGATTCGACCTGGACCGTGTATGACAAAGAAGGCAATATATACCTGTTTGATACCCGGGCCAAGACGCACACCACAACCAGTTGTGTCACCTCTGCGGACAATCTAAACCTGACCTGGCGCTGGTCATTACACACGGTGACCAATCGGTTTGGGCAGGTTATTACCTATACCTATACTCCCAAGCAAAAGACCGAGACGGATAACTGTCAAAACGTGGTGGCAGTATACCCGTGGTATATCACATATCCGAACAACCAGTATCGGGTAGAGTTCGTCCTGCAGAACCGTACCGACTACCAAAGCAGTTGGACGGGCGACACCGCCAAGCGATTGTTCCAACGGCAGCGTCTGGATAAAATCTACATTCAAAAAGCCACCGGCCCCAGCACCTGGGAAAATATCCGTACCTACGATTTCTCCTATTCCACCGGTACGACCAACCAGATTTACCCCAACTTTGTCTGGACGGCGGGCGGCCGGACAACGACTCTAGCGAGCATTCAGGAAAAGAATGGCGGTGAAACTGTCAACCTGCCTGCCACCAGTTTTACCTATACCGACAAAATGCATCTCACCAAAGTAGACAACGGACAGGGCGGTTCGGTCACTCTGTCGTATGAGCCCTGGTATGTGCTGGACGATTACAATGATGCGCTGCGTTCGTTGTATACCCCTTTTGGCACGGTCGGATACGAATGTTCATCGGGAGTGGCGTTGCAATGGTCATTGTACGGTACACAGGGCACTGTCAAGTGCGAGCAAAGCATGCTGCAAATTGATGGCCGGGGTGGCGTGGCGATCGGCGTACGCGCCTTTCCTGCACATATCCTCAAACCAGGGGGGCGGTACTGGATGTTCGTCAACGCCAGGGCTATCTCCGGGATCACGGATATGCTATATGGCTTCATCGATGCAGCGAATGGCGATGATGTAGAACTTTCTCTGGAGGATATCGGCACCAGTCTGACCGATTACCAGGGTCCATTGAATATGGCTGCCACGTATGATCCTGTGGATGCACAATTATTAATTGAATGCAACGATTGTTATATCAAGAAGTTGCAATATATGCTCATGCCGGGCTGGTACCGTGTGACGACGCGAGTAGTGACCGATGCGATCACCGAACAGACAGCCACCTACACTTATCAGTATGACGATACAGCAGTCAACAATCATGACAACTCTATTTGGGTGCCTTCCTCGGTCAACGGTGATATCTCCAAGCTCTATACCTCGCCCATGCGTGAGTATCGCGGAAACGCTATGACGCGAGTGATCAACCCGGATGACCTGGTCACCACCACCTGGTATTATCAGAACGACACGCTAAAAGGCCGCGCTTATCGTACCCTGGTATCCTCAAACGATTATTACCAACCCTTCAATTTGTTAGCAACGGTACAAAATACCTGGACTCTGAGCGTACCGGGGACACAAAATTTTGTTACTGAGATAAAGTATGGCGGTGTCGTGCTGAAAACCGTCAACACCAGCGCCAATTGGAATGCGACCGCCCGCCGGAATGGCGATGACTTGACCCAGGGCAACGTGGTGTATCTCAAATTCAGATTGGACAGCGATAAACCGAGCACACAGGCCGAATTGGGTGTGGAGAACACCGCCGGTGATTTCTTCGGCGTGGTGGCCACACCCTCGGGGAGCGACCACGTGTTGAAACTGCGCACCCGTACCGGGGGAGGCAGCGAGACCGATGGCGATACCCTGCTGACCATTCCGGCTGCCGACCGTAATGAGTGGTATTGGCTGATGCTCTCGCTGGACAGTGGTAACTTCAGCGTGCAGGCTTGGCAGGAAGATGACCCGCAGAATGTGTGGGGGACGGCCAGCGTGGCGCGGAATGGAGCTGCATCCTGGCATTACATCCAGAAGGTGAACAACGGCATTCTTTACGTGGATGCGTATCACGAGGGATTGCCATTCAGCATGACGGCCAGCGATTACTCCTCAACTGTCCTGTATGATACGGTGGTGGGTGGAGATTATCCTGATGTGGCCAGCAGTAACCTGGTGACGAAATTTGACGACCTGCAGGTCGTATGGAACTACCTCAGCGAGCAAACTGTCTGGAATTATGAAGGCGATGCCTCTTTCACCAGCACCCAAACCAGCTATGAATACAATACCGATGATCAGGGCGGAAGCTATGCCTCGACTCAATTTGGTAACCCGACCCGTGTCACGCAATCGGCGTGGAATGGAAGCGCCTACGTACCCTACCGCGCCACGCGCACGCAGTATTGGCCGACGATTCCGACCATCGCAAGCAATCTGATCAGCGGGCTATATCTCAGTTTGCCGGCCCGCCAAATCACATTGGACTGCACAAGCGGGGGCTGCGATTTTTCAAGCGAAACCGGTATACAGTTCGAAACGCTGTATCTTTATGACACTAGCCAGATCTACAACGTGGCTCCCTCGTCCGGTATCCTGACCGGGCAACGGGTTTGGGTGGACGGCGATGACTACAGCCAGGTCAGCTACACCTATGACAGTTACGGGAACATCTCCAGCCAGACCGCTTACACAGGTTATGGCACGGTTTCCAGCAGCCCTGCTGGCGGCGCGCAGACCACCACCACGGTGTATGATTCTGTCTATCACACTTATGCCACCTCCACTACCAACGCGCTGGGGCAGATCACCGAGATGACGTACGATTACAGTATCGGCCAGCCCGTCTCGGTCATCGACCCAAACGATGCTGAAACGACAGCAGCCTATGATGCGTTTGGCCGCCAAACAAAGATTGTGGCTCCCGGTGACACCACCACAAATCCCACCCTGTTAATTGAATATGTGAATTATGTTTCTTCCTCTGCGCCATTCCACATCAACCTGACCCAGCGGGTGAATGAAACCGCCAGCATCCGGCTCAGCCATTTCTACAACGGGCTGGGACAGGAGATCCAAACCCAGCAGGTGGGCAGTGTGGTCAATGGTTCTCAAGCCACGACCGTGACCGATGTGCAGTATGACGAACTGGGCCGGGCAGTGAAGCAAACCGTGCCTTATACCATTACCTATGCCGCTTCGCCAGCTTTTGTGACGCAAACCTTCAGCCAGGCTTTTTCCCAGACTACCTATGACCTGTTGGGGAGAGTTTTGACCAGCACCCCGCCCAACGGCAACGATATCGCCTATGCCTATGACGATCTGACCGTCAGCGTGACCGATGCACTGAACAATACCACCGTCACCACCGCAGATATTTGGGGCCGCACGATGCTGGTGGAAGCGCCAGAGGGGCCGGATTTGACTTACACCTGGGATGTGCAAGACCGCCTGCTCTCCACCACCAAGGGCAGCGGCACGAGCGCCACCACTGTCAGCATTGAGTACAACCAGGCCGGGCAGAAGACGGAAATGGATGACCCGGATCTGGGGGCGTGGAGTTACACGTATGACGGTGTGGGTAGTTTAGCCACCCAGACCGATGCGCGCGGGTGCGTGACGACCCTTACCTATGATGCCCTCAACCGCCTGACCGGGAAGAACTACGCCGGGGGGGTGTGCGACTATTACACAGCTTACTTTGCTGAGTACACGTATGATGACACGACCGATGGCAACAAGGGCATAGGCCGGCGCACCGGCATGAG
>CAZHMZ010000196.1:0-5982 GCA_964532655.1 uncultured Anaerolineaceae bacterium | reverse complement strand
CCGTATGAATACACCAGCCGGCTGCCCCGGTACGTAAACTGGCGCGGCAAAAAGCCGTCGGCGGCGGCAATGGCCCCCAGCCGGGGAAAATCAGCGAAAGCGGTATTGGCAGCCATCACCAGAATGACCGTGGTGGATGAAAGCATCAGCAGATAGATCAATCCGCGGCCGTCAAACACCGTGCGGGCGATCTGCGAGAAGATGGTTTCATCTTCAGACGGCACGGCTCCCACCATCAGCGCAAGTGATGCAACCCCCAGTAAAAGGATACCCAAAATGACCGACATCCAGATCAGAGTCTGGCCGGCATTCTTGCTGCGCGGCTCTTTGAAGGCAGTCACGCCGTTGGATATGGCCTCCACACCGGTGACGGCCGATGTACCGCTGGCAAACGCCTTGATGACCAGAAACAGGGTAAGCGGCTGGGCGATTGTCGGCACCAGATCCTGCGGAGGTGCGATGACGGTGCCCAACGTGCCGGTGAGCGAACGGATAAAACCCACCACGATGGTGATGACCATCATCAGGATGAAATAATAGGTGGGGACTGAAAAGGCCCGGCCTGCTTCCTTGACCCCGCGCAGGTTCATGACCATGATCATGCCGATCAGTCCCACCGCAATCCATACGCGCACGCCGTACAGTGCCGGGAACATGGAGGTGATTTGTGCTACACCGGATGAGATGGAGACGGAAACGGTCAGAATGTAATCCATCAACAAAGCCGCGGCGGCAATTTCAGCGGGCAGATGCCCCAAATTGTCACGCGCCACAATGTACGCACCGCCGCCGCCCGGGTAGGCGTGAATGGTCTGTTCATAAGACAGGGTCAAAATGGCCAGCAAAGCCACAATCCCCAGGGTTAACGGAATGGCATAGCCAAAACTGACGGTGCCGGCGGCAACCAGGATGATGAGCATCTCCTGGGTGGAATATGCAGAGGAAGAGAGAGCGTCAGAGGCGAATACGGCCAGACCAATTGCCTTGCCAATGGTCTGATGAGGGGCGTCGGCGGTGGCCAACGGCCGGCCGATTAAGAATTGCTGCCACGATCGTGACACTCTTTGCGAAAAGGTGAGCGAATTTTGTTGAGCCATGGAAACCGGTAATCTTTCTTCTAAATTTACAAACACGCCAGTATAGTCTTTCTGCATTTCACCGGAATCAAGATGCTGACAATAAGAATGAAAAACACGTCAAGAAATGGTCAATATTCTCATCAAGCATTAAGCTGAAGCCGGCCTGAGAGAACTCACCCAAATCAGGTAAATTGCGCCGCATAATGGCATTCACAGGTTAATTCGATATAATTCGAAAACTTAAGGAAAAGTTATGCTGCGAGACCTACTGGGAAGATCATCGAAAAACAGCACCATCTCTGAAACCCTTCTGAAAAACATGCGCTGGTTTTTGTACGACGGCCTGTTTGCCGCTTCGTCGCTGGCGATTATCAACACTTTTTACACGCTGTATCTTGAGGCGCTGGGCGCTACCAGTGCCCAGATTGGTCTGCTTTCATCGCTGACCAATACCATCATGCTGCTGGTGATGCTTCCGGGAGCCTGGGTGAGCGAACGGATTGGCAGCCGGAAGAACGCTGTGCTGTTCACCATGTCGGGGCTCAGCCGTTTTTTCATTCTGGTGAGCGCCTTTGTGCCGTTCTGGTTCACCGGACAGGCTGCCGTGATGCCGGTGATTGCCGTCAAGCTGCTGATCGACAACACCAATATCATCGGCACCCCGGCCTGGACCTCGCTTTCGGCGGATATTGTGCCCATCCACTACCGCGGGCGTTACTTTGCCGTTCGCGGACTGGTGATGAACATCAGCACCATGGTCACCACACTGGCGATCGGCCGCCTGATCACCAGTATTGGCAAACCGGAAGGCTTCCAGGTGGCCATGGGGATTGCGTTCGTCATCGGCATAATCTCCACGGTGCTGTTTGCGCAAATTAAGGAACCCGCCAAACGCACGGCGGCGCGTCCCAGTTACTCGCCCCGCTCGTTAATTGCCACGCTGCGTGATGACTGCAACTTGAGCAACTATGCCATCTACCTTTTTCTGTGGAACGCATCCATTGCTGTGGCCGGGCCGTTTTTTTCCATTTATATTGTGAGAGAATTGCACGCCAGTACGGCTACAGTGGGTACGCTCTCGGTGCTGGCCACCCTTTCCGGACTGCCCGCTACCTATTTCTTTGGCAAACTGGTGGATAAGCATGGCGGGCATCGCATACAGACCATCACCGGTTTTCTGGTGCCTTTTTTGCCGTGGCTGTGGATGCTGGCCCGTTCACCGTGGGGGGCGCTGCCAGCCTACCTGTATGACGGGTTTGTTTGGGCCGGATATTCGCTGGCGTCCTTCAGCTTCATGCTCAGTCTCACCAAACCGTCGCGGCTGGGGTTGTACAATTCCATCGCGCAGGTGGTAGTCTCATTGGGAGCGATTGTGGGGGCCTCGCTGGGCGGCGTGCTGATCGGCGAACTGGGTTTCCGGATGGTCTTCTTTATCTCCGGCGCGGGACGCATGCTATCCATGTTCTTCTTCTGGCGCTTGGTGAAAAAGGCGGATGAATCCGCCTGCGTGGAAGATGAACCCGAGGCAGAGCCTCAACCAGTGGGTTGATCTGAATCTGCTCGAACAAATCACGGATAGCAGTATTCGTTGATCAAATAGCCTTCGGGGTTATACAGGGCGGCGCAATCGCCGCCATTGTTCCACACAGCCGAACCGCTCTTCTCAAAGCTCAGCCCGCAGCTTTCCGGGTGATTTTCATTGGTGTAGATCCGGCATATCTCACCGGCTTTTATCTCCAGATCCGGAAACACAAAACGGCTGCTGTTCTGGTCTTTGAGGTACCAATCCGTCAGGTTGACGGTTTGGGAACCGGTATTGCGGATTTCGACATATTCATCCGGTTCGTTTTCACCGGCCTCACCGTTGTAAAGGATATTGACGATCTCGATCGCCGAACCGTTGCTGCCTGCCTCACTGCCAGCCCACAGACCCAAACCGGCGTCGCGCGCCGTCTGTTCTGCTTCTTTGAGCGTCTCGCTGCAAGCGGTATCCGGCGGGTAATCACCCTGGCGCGCCCACCCTCCGGCTGCCAGTTCATAGTTCACAAATGCACTGCCGGTGAACACATAACGCAGCAGCCTGCCGTACTGATCGGTCTCGGATTGATCTTTGACCAGGTACAGGTTCTGCCCTTCCACCAGATCCGCATTGGCCTGACTGGCCTCAGACCCCAGCCCTTCATCCGATTCCGGGGCGTTGATACCGATGTAGCGTACACGGTATTCACGGCTGCCCATGCGCACCTCCACCGTGTCACCGTCGATCACCTGAATCAATTGGGCCGTTTCCGGCTCATTTTCCTGCACGCAGGGGTATTGCGCCAGAAGCTCCCCAATCCCTGCTTCACCCTCTTCCGGTTGGGTGACGGCTGGGCTGCCTGTTTGTGTAGCATCCGCCGCGGACTGTGAGTTTGTGGCCTCGGGTCTATCCGAAGGGGCAGGTGTATCCACCGTGCAGGCCGATACCCGGAATGCCATCACCATTGCAGCCAGTAGCATAAGAATCCATTTATATACGCCAGATCGTGTTTTCATTGTTCATGATTATATCCAAAAGGGCTTGACAAACACGTTCATTTGTATACAATTAGTACAATAATACAATTATGACAATTCGTTATTCAGGAAAAATGCCAGGATTAGAGCCATGAAAGAAAATCTGACCATACAACTTGATTTTCGATCAGGTGTTCCGATCTACCTGCAGATTATGGATCAGGTTACCCAGATGATCGCATCCAAACAATTGAACCCCGGCGATCAGCTTCCCACCGTGCGCCAACTGGCCGCGGATTTACGGGTGAACTTCAACACCGTGGCGCGCGCCTATAAACTGCTGGACGAGGCAGGAACCATCTCCACCCAATTAGGGCGGGGGACGTATATCCTGGAACCACACGAAGAAACTCTTTCGGCCAAATCACCGCAGAAAGCCCTGCATCAGTTGACCCGCCAGTACCTCCACGAAGCCCGGCGGATGGGCTTTACCCTGGAAGAGGTGCGGCAGGTCCTCAAGCCTTATCTGCGGTCGTGGCAGGAAGAAGATGCACAAATGGATGTGCAGCAAAACAAGAAATTGGAGGAATAAATGTCTATTGGAACGTTGACCCCTATGAGTCGTTCATCAGGGAAGGCCGTCTTACGCCTGAATCCCATCGCGTCGACTGCCTGCCTGGTCATTCTGGCAGTTGGCGCATTTGTCACCTGGTGGATGTACACCCGCGGTGTGTCATGGCTGTGGATTGCCCTGACGGGTTTTGTTTTTCTGGCAATTGCAGTCAATATGCTGTATGCCATCAAACTGGCCAACCAGTGGGAAAAAGCGGTGGTGCTGCGCCTTGGCAACCTGCGCGGATTGTACGGGCCAGGAATTTTCTGGATCCTTCCCGTCGTTGACCAGGTGGTGGAATGGGTTGACAGCCGGGTGATGGTATCACCTTTCAACGCCGAGAAAACACTCACCAAAGACACCGTGCCGGTGGATGTGGATGCCGTGCTGTTCTGGATGGTGTGGGATGCCGAGAAAGCCGCTCTGGAAGTAGAGAATTACCGGGCAGCCATCTCGTGGGCGGCTCAAACCGCCTTGCGGGAGGTGATTGGCGGCCTGACCCTGGCTGATATTCTGGTGGGCCGCGCCAAGATGGACAAGGATCTGCAGCGCATCATCGACGAGCGCACCACGCCCTGGGGCATCACGGTGCAGTCGGTTGAGATCCGTGATGTGGTCATCCCTAAGGATCTGGAAGATGCCATGTCGCGTCAGGCGCAAGCCGAGCGCGAACGCCAGGCGCGTGTGATCCTGGGTGAATCCGAGAAGCAAATCGCCGAATCGTTTGCGGCGGCATCCGTCTCGTACAAAGACAACCCGGTGGCCCTGCATCTGCGCGCCATGAACATGCTCTTTGAAGGGCTCAAGGAAAAAGGCGCCCTGGTGATTGTGCCCTCCAGCGCCGTGGATACCATGAACCTGGGCGGCCTGAACGGAACTGTGGCGCTGGCCCAGCAGGCTGAAGGCTTGATCAACAAGTAGGGAGGCGGGCCATGGAAAAATGGGAATATCTGACTTTTCGGGTGCCGCAGGATATGAAGAATATCAAAGTGGAGGGGCAGAAGTACCCGCTCCAGGAATATCTGAACTATCTGGGTGAACAGGGCTGGGAACTGGTGGACGCGCCCCCGCACTCCATTGGCGGGTACCAGTTGTTCTTCAAAAAGCTGAAGAACCGGTAAGCCGGTTCAGACAGACAAAGCTACAGGGGTCCGGCATGCCGGACCCTGATTTTTCATGTAAAGGATGGTTTCTGCAGAAGGTGGAGAAGCCGATCAATGGCAGAGCCGTATTGATCGGCTTCCGTGCCGGTATCCAGTGTGATCCAGCGGGGCGGAGGGGTATGCTGCATCATCTCGCCTTCCATCGTCTGCAGCAATTCATCCATCACTTCCAGATCCGAAATCACCGAAATATCCAGATCACGCCCGCGGCTGGCTTTCCGCTGTGCCATCACCGGCAGCGGAGCGGTCAGGCAAATGAAAACCTCCGGGGCGGGCATGGAAATCCTCAGCATACGGTACAGCCGCTCACACAGGCCAAACTCATCCGTGCTTAAATACCCGCGCCGGTGAAACAAGGCTGTAAAAACATGGAAATCCAGATCCAGACCGCCATCCTGAATACATACCCCGGGCTGCTCCCGGATCGCGCGTTCCTGCTCGGCGCGGTACAGCAGATAATCGATCTGGTTCGCCAGCCCGTACCGCGCATCCCGCGCAAAGGCGGCTTGAAACGGCCGCTCTGTGTGCTGCTCAAAGAAAACGGTGAACCGACCGGTCTCCTCCAGCCGCCTGGCAAGGGTGGTCTTTCCGCTGCCTGAATTACCGACGATGCTGATCAGTTTGCCCATAT
>CAZHMZ010000195.1:5211-5992 GCA_964532655.1 uncultured Anaerolineaceae bacterium | reverse complement strand
CAGCCCCTCACCTGCCGGCGCCTCGTCCACAAAGGCTGCTCGCGCATGATCCGCGAAGAGCAGGCCAAAGTAGAATGAACCCAGAAAGAACACCAGCAAAGGGGTATCCTTGGGGTTAATCCAGGCGTTGCCAAACAGAACCGGCTCGCTGGCGTACAGTAAAGTGATCACAAAGGTAGCCGGGCGGCTCACCCAGCGCAGGGCCAACCGGTAAAAGAAAAAGATCCCAACCAGAAAACAGACATACGTCACCAGATGGCGTATGTCAATTTCCATGGAATGAGGGAAGAGCGGTTTCAGCAGCGCGAGTGCTCCCCTGGCGGCCATCAGATAGGCCGGGCCGTAGTAACGCAAATCACCCGGCCCCAGCACCGCCTCGTGATCATACGTCCCATTCAGCCTGTCGGTGATGGAATAGGCTTTCAGCGTGTCCTCGCCGTACTCGTAGTACTGCGGCTCGTCCCAACTGGCGCCGTAGTCATCCATGATCACCAGGCCCAGCAGGGCAGCCGCCGCCAGCAGGATGACAAGGGGGAAATCAGGGTGCTTTACAAGTCGTTGCAGTTTTTCCATACCGGCATCTATCACTGCCAATGATTCTAACCCGTTCCGTCAGAGCAGTCTCAAGCCTGGCAGGTGCGGATAAAAAAATCCTTCAGGATCAACCCTGAAGGATTTTTGTTTGAATGATACTGATTACTCCGGCTGGATTTCCACCTGCACGGCCTTCAGCACGGTGCGGTACAGATACTCACGGCTGTTCTCGTCATACAGTTTGCAG
>CAZHMZ010000195.1:0-5201 GCA_964532655.1 uncultured Anaerolineaceae bacterium | reverse complement strand
TGATGGCTTGCAGATCATCCATACTTGACTCCATCATTTTTATGAGCTTTCACGGAAAATATACGGTTCAGGGCTGAAAAAGGTTGGGGTGTGATTTGGGCGGATCTGCTGTGAACAATCCGAACCGCTTTTACGACGATACGCCCCGGGCAGATAACATACAGGATTAAAAATGACCCTTCACCCGGTCAAAGTGGGTAAAGGGTCATTGTAATCCAGAGTCACATTTCTTAATGGGTGATTTCCACCTGCACGGCCTTCACCACGGTGCGGTACAGGTACTCACGGCTGTTCTCGTCATACAGTTTGCAGGTGACCAGCGTCAGCCAGGGCAGGTCTTCATGCTGGAAGATTGCATTGTCTTGCGGATTGGCGTACACATCTACCGTTCGCACCTCATACACGTACTTCAGTCCGGCCAGATGGATGATGATTTGGTCGCCGTATTTAAGGGTTGACAGGTCGGAGAAGATACCCGGCAGGCCGTTCTGATCGACCACATGACCGGTCAGCACGCTGTTGCCTTTCCAGGTGGGGAAGGCGGTGCTGTTTAACCAGCCCACCTGCTGCCCCAGCCAGGAGATATCCCACCCGCTTTCCTGCGGATAGACGCCCACAATGGACTGGTCGATACCCAATGAAGGGATCTCCAGCCGCAGCGTGCCCAGATCCAGATATGTGTTGAGGGCGTTCCGCTCGGGCAGCGTAGTCACCACACCCGGCGCGAAACCGGTCGCTGGAGCCGCTACATCCTGCACGGCGGCGAACAAATCAAACAGGCTGAAGTGGGTTGTCTCGGCGCAGGCCTGGTTGCCATTCACCACCTCGGTGGGCATGAAAGACCAGGCTTCCTGAACGGACGGGGTGGTTCCAATCCGTATATCTTCCCCATTAACCGCTTTGACCTGCTGACCGGTGATCTTGTAGCAAACCTGCACCGGGCTGCTGAAGGTCTCCAGCAACTGATCCTGACCCTGATACAGGTGGGTTTCGATCTTCTTCTTCAGCGATTGGTATCCCTCCGGGGCCTGCGGGCCGCCGGTGAGCAGCTCAACCGACAGGTACGAATGTGTTCCCAGTGGGATCACACCGGACGGTATAACTACCTGCCCATGATTGTAGATGAAGGTCATCCCTGACGGGCTGATCACCTTAAACAGCAGCGTGCCGGTGGAATTGGAGACCGCGATGCGCACAAAGGCATCCGGAGAGCTGGCGATTCCATCCGAGGCGGTCAGTTTCACCAGGAAGGAGCCCACATCGCCGTCCGCCGGGGTACCCGAGAAGGTGCGTGTCTGGCTGTCAAACGTCAGCCAGGCCGGAAGAGTCGCTCCGGTATCCAGTACCGCCGTGTACGTCAGCGCATCCCCATCGGGGTCATTGAAGAGATTGGCCGCGAAGGTGTATGAAAAAGCCTCTCCGGACACGGCGTTCTGATCCACCAGGTGATACTTCAGAAAAGGCGGCTGATTTTCAGCCGTACTACTGAAGGAAAGAACAAAGTCATTGGCAGTCTGCCCGCCATCGGCATCAAACACGGTCACGCGGATGGTCAGCAGATCGGCCGTTCCGGGCGGCACCGTGCCGCTAAATGTTCGCGTTTCCGGATCAAAACTCAGCCAGGTCGGCAGCGCGCTGCCGTCGCTCAGCAGAACGGAGTACACCAGAGGCTGCGATGAATCGGGGTCGGTGAACACGTCCGCTTCAAGGGTGAAGCTGTACTCTGCGCCGGGTTCAATAACCTGATCCGGCAGAGGGTAGTTCTGCACCGGCGGAACGTTATCCGCCGTTGAAATGGAGATGAAGAAGGTGTCGCTGGCGCTGCCGCCCTGCCCGTCATCGGCGGTCACCTCTACCTCAATGGTACCCGGGTCGGTATCGGCAGGCGTACCCGCGAACAACCGCACGTCACCGCTGAAAACCAGCCAGGTTGGCAACGCTGAACCATCCGCCAGGCTGGCAGAATAAGAGAGGGCATCCCCATCTTCATCGGAGAACGTCAGCTCATCAAAAGCAAAGGAGAAAGCCGCGTCGGTCTGCCCGGTCTGGTCAGGGATGAACGCCTCCCGCACAGGGATATCGTTGAGATCGGTAATCGACAGGCTGAATACACCCTCCGCGGCCAGATCACCCTGATCCTCCACGCGGATGCGCACGGAATAACTGCTCTTTTCTTCGTAATTGAACACCACCGCGCTCAGAAGCTGGCTGCCGGAGATCTGGAACAGTGCGTTGTCGGTATCGCCGTCACCAGATACGAGTTCATAGGTATAAGCGCCGCCGGAATCCGGGTCCGAGTTGGCCAGTGTACCCACCAGCGTGTCGGCCGGCTGATTCTCATCCATTGAGGCGTTATCCAGCAATACTTCGGCAGGCGATTCGTTCACATTGGTCACCGTCACCGAGATGGATTGTGTGTCTGATAGGCCTCCATCGCTGGCCGTGACCTCAACCTCATAGACATTATTCGCGTCAGCATCAGCAGGGATCTCAAAATCAGGGGTGCTCGTAAATGATAGAACACCAGTAGCCGGTTCACAGGAGAATTGACCCTGATCCGCACCGCCGCCGATACTGTAGGATACTGCGACGGACTCCGGATCAGTAGCCGCTACCGTGGTAACGGTCGTGCTGTTTTCAGATACGGTCAGGCTGGCAGTATCCTCGCCTCCGTCCGAACCGATCACCGGCGCTTCGTCGACATCGGACACATAGATGGTAAACTCTTCCTCATACCATGCTCCGCCGCTGTCGGTGCTGCGGACGCGGATGCTGTAAGACGAAGCGGCTTCATAATCGAATATTTGGGCTGTCTTAAGAGCTTCTCCAGTAATCTGGAAGAGTGCGTTATCACCCGAACCTGTTCCGCTGACCAGTGTATAGGTAAAACTATCCCAGCTATCCACATCCAGAGATGAGAAGGTTCCTACCGTTGTTCCTGAGGGTCGATTTTCGTCTGCAGAATCGTTGCTCAGCATGATATCCAACGGTGTGTCGTTGCCGTCGGTTACCGTGATGGTGAATACCTTTTCAAAAGTCAATCCGCCCTGATCGGTGGTACGCACACGAATGGAGTAGCTACTCTTGAGTTCAAAATCGAAAGCAGCTCCGGTGTAGAGAACATCGTCGATAATCGTGAAAGAACCGTTGTCAACGCTGCCGCTTCCGGATACCAGGTTGTAAGTAAAGGTACTGCCGGCGTCCGGGTCGGTGGTGGTGAAGGTGCCAACCGCTGTTCCGGAGGCCAGATTTTCCGACACGAAGCCAGTTGAAAGCTCAATATTAGTAGGATTCTCGTTGACGTCCTGGATGGAAATGGACATACTCTGGAAATCCGACAGGCTGCCGTCGCTTACCTCAACCATCACCTCATAAAAGTTGTCTGCGTTGGCATCCAGTCGGGTTTCATAGTCCGGTATCGTCTTGAAGGTCAGAACGCCGCTGGACGAATCGAGGTTAAAAAGCGCGGCATCCGCACCGCCCAGGATGGAGAACGACAGGGAGGCAGTGGCATCCGGATCCACAGCCGTCACGGTGGTCACCGAGGTGGAATTTTCCGGAACAAAAAAGCCCACTGACACGCCGCCCCCGTTGGAGGTGATATCGGGCGCTTCGTTCAAGTCCGTAATCGTGATAGTAAAGACCTCTTCATACCATAACGAGCCCTGATCCGTTGTTCGCACGCGGATGGAATAACTGCTCTGGGACTCATGGTCAAATTTGATGCCGGTGTAGAGAACGCCATTCGAGATGCTGAAAGAACCGTTGCCGGAACTGCCATCGCCGGAGACCAAAGTGTAAGTAAAGGTATTGCCGGCATCCGGGTCGGTTGTACTGAAGGTTCCGATGGCGTTCCCCGCGGGAACATTCTCGGTAATCGAGCTGCTGGAGAGCGTCATGTCAGACGGGTTTTCATTGACGCCTGTCACGGTTACCGCAATCTGTTGTGTATCAGTTAAGAATCCATCGCTGGCCTGTACCGTCACTTCATATACATTATCGCCGTTTGCGTCTGCTTTTGTTTCATAATCCATCACGGTCTTGAACGTCAGCACCCCGCTGGACGGATGCAGGTTGAATTGTGAATTATCGGCGCCGCCCGCCAGAGAATAAGTCAGTGTCGTACCGGCATCGACATCGGTAGCCGTGACCGTGGTGATGGCGATGGTATTTTCCGTAACAGAAACGCTGGCTGTATCGCCCCCGCCGTTGGAGGTGATGGCCGGCGCTTCATTCACATCGACCACTGAAATCGCGAAAACCTCATCAAACGACAACCCATCCTGATCCGTTGTACGCACCCGGATGGAGTAACCTGATTTCGTCTCAAAGTTAAAGGCGGCCGCAGTGAGCAAACTGGAACCGGAAATACTGAAAGCCGCATTATTGGTATCACCGGTTCCGTTTACCAGTGAATAAGTGAAAGTGTCACCGGCATCCGGATCAGTGGTAGAGAATGTGCCCACAGATGTTCCGGACGGCTGGTTCTCGTTTACGCTTGCGTTTGAAAGGTTGATGTCAGTCGGCGCGTAATTATCCGGTTCAATGGTCACCAGCACGCGCAGGGTGGCTGAACCGCCAGCAGTATCGCTTACCTTCACGGTAAACGAATCCGTTCCGACATAATCGGTGACCGGGACATACCCAATACTTTTGCTGGTTCCGGTGCCGCTGGCCGAGGCGGTGCCGTGCAGCGCGGGCGTGGAAATGCTCCAGGTCAGCGTTTGAATATCCGCGTCCGCTGCGTACAGTGTTAGGCTGAACGGTACAGGATCCCCGTTGGTGTTCATGGTCACCTCAACCGGGCTGGTTTCGGCGAATTCGGGCAAGGCGTTGGGGTTGGATGAAAAGTTGACCACCACCGAGTCCATCAACTGCAACGTGGGGTCGCCGGGCATACCGCCGTATTCCACAACATAACCGACAACGCCTGAATTGTTATAAGCGTAATCGTTCCACAACCCCTCCGGATAAAAATGCGCCATATCTTCCCCATGCGCACTGCCATTGGGGTAATCGTTCGGTTCGCCGCTGGCCCAGTTATAGTATGTTCCAGCCGGCTGAACGGCGTCAGGTCCTGTACCGGACCCGTTTGGGCATGTATCGCAAGTCCAGCCTTCCTGGCGGAAGAACAACAGCCCCTTGCCGCCGTCCATCAGCCCTTCCGGGCCGGTCTTCCAACGCCAGACTTTATTGACATC
>CAZHMZ010000194.1:0-6051 GCA_964532655.1 uncultured Anaerolineaceae bacterium | reverse complement strand
AATTGAAGTGGTGCAGTGCGATGTTTGTTAACGGGGTTACTCAATTCGTAACGAAGCCGGTTCCCAAACTGAGTCCACACCCACCCTTACTTATTAAACGCAAACCGTTCGTTAGCAATTCCAGTATATCCTGAGTATTACAACTCTCGCTTGCCAATAACCTTCAACTGATGAACACCCGCCTCCATATTCGAAACGTCGCAATGGTCCTGGTTGGGGTCGCAGTCCTGCTCATTAAGAGCTGGTTCCGCGAATCCATCGGCAACCTGGCAAATGCCTACCTCGGAAATGTCTCCGCTTCTTTTGCAGTCTTTTTCGTGATCGCCATCGCGGCCACCCCTAAACTGCATCGTATTTGGATCGCCGCCATCGCTCTCGCTATCGTAGAGGCATTCGAGTTGACTGACGGTTTCGGCGTGATGACAAATGTTTATGACCCATTCGACTATCTGGCTAATATTCTGGGTATTGCCCTGGCATTCTGTGTTGATCTCGTTTTAGATCATCTTACACAAACCCGTTCATCAAGGAGCTGACCCGCGAAAATGTCGTTTATCAAGGTGTGTACCCGACGAGCAGGAGTCTGCACGGTTTGCAGGTATTTTTCTCGCTTCGGGCTTGACCTGTTCCAGGCCGAGTCCATGCCCACCCGCTTGCGAGCAAAACAACCCTGTAGACAACGACTCTCACCTCTCCCACGCAGACCGAATCGTATATACGGCTACAAATTCTGACCGGTGATGGCCGCTGCGGCCGGGAAGGGAAGATCAACCGAGAAGGAAAAGCGCTCTCCAACGGGAGGGCAATTTTTCACATTATTAATTTCATAACCGAAAAATTACCGTATGTTATAATCTACCGGGTTAATTGCTGCCAGGTAACCGGTGATAATTTTTTCTGTCACATCCATCTGATGTAGCCATTGTTTATCGTTTTCAGTTCTTCTGCAAAATGACCGGTGTCCATACGGCAATCAAAACAGTCTTTCTTCTACCCACCCATTCCCGCACGTAGCTTTCCTGGCACAATCATTGTACTTACAGGAAGCTTTCAAAAGGACAATTTCACGCTGCTGTCCTCTCAGGAGTCAATGATATGTCGTTCAAGCCCTTTTCCTGCTTCCATCCCGCGCGCCGTCTGTTGAAGGCTGCGGTCACGCTCACCCTTCTGGCGGGCATGGTCATCCTGGCGCCGTTCCGCACTGTACAGGCTGCACAGCTCGCGCCGACGATTATTGTCAATACGACGGTCGACGAGTATGGCTCGGGGGGAAATTGTTCCCTGCGTGAGGCTATTCGGGCTGCCAATACCGACACGACATTCGGCGGCTGCTCCGCGGCGAGTGGTACGAATACAATTCTCCTGCCGACAGGAATCTACACATTGACGTTGACAAATGCCGGCGGTGTCAACGAAGACAACAATGCCCAAGGTGATCTGGATATTCATTCGTCCCTCACCATCACAGGCGCGGGGTCGGGCTCCACAATCATCCAGGCCGGAACGAACACCAACAACGGGATTGACAAAGTGTTTGGCGTCAATCCTTACTGCATGGCCGGTGTGAGCGTTACCATCCAGGATGTAACCATTCGCAACGGCCGAAATACCCAACCCTATGGCGCGGCGGATTTCAGTTTTTCCGGCGGCGGTCTGGATTGGTGTGGAGGCGGCGGGTCCGAATCTTTTACCCTTAAAAACGCGGTGGTTTCTAATAACACCACCCTCTACGGTTACGGCGGCGGTTTGAACATCGATTCGATATCCGACGATACCGGTACTGTCACGATTGATAACGTTACCTTTCATAACAACAGAACATCCGGCACCGTAAATGAAACGCATGGCGGCGCGATCAATATTTATGGTTATCGACCCAACATCAGCATCAGCAACAGCACGTTTACAGACAATATTGTGACCGGTTCAACCTCGATGGGTGGCGCGATTTCTTCACGTCTCACTTATGGGGGCAGCCTGCAGATTCACAATTCCATTTTTTCCGGGAACATGACCAATGGTGATGGCGGCGGCATCGCTGTAAGTTCAATAAGCGCCGGCACGACCGTTACCATCGATCAAAACACTTCTATCGTGAACAACACCGCCGGCAGGTACGGGGGTGGGATTTATTTTGGAATCATGATGGCGACCAACACGACCCCATACCTCGTTTCCGGGGTGACGATCAGTGGAAATATGACATTGGGTAACCCGGGCGGCGGGATGTATATCGATGGCGTCAATGCGACAGTGCAATACTCACGGATCGTGAATAACACCGCTTTAACAGGAGCCGGTTTATACAAAGCCGGCTCTAATGGGACGGTTACCGCGGTGAAGAACTGGTGGGGCTGCAGCACAGGGCCTGGCGCCGGGCCATGCGATACCGCAGCGGGCATCGCTGGAACGTTGACCACAAATCCCTGGCTGCGTGACCAGTTGACGTCCGCTACGGGAGCCACCCTGGTCACAAACCAGACCAGCACCCTGTCGGCCAGTTTCCGGACGGATTCAAGCGGATCAGACGTGTCGGCAAATCTGGGACGTATCACCAGCCTGCCTGTTACCTGGAACAACTTAAATTCTTCGACAGGCAGCCTGTCCAATCAGCAAACCGCGATCCAGGCGAATGGGACGGCTACCAGCACTTTCACGGCCAGCGCGTCTGGGTTGACCACCCTGTATGCTCGGGTGGACAATGACAATACCTCATCGGGTAGTTCCAATGTTCTGGTACTGACCGTCAACAAAGCCAACACCACCACGGTGATCACCTCTGACCTTCCCGATCCCTCGTTGGAGGGGCAGACGGTAACGATGGCATTCAGCGTTACCGGGGCTTACGGAAACACGCCCACCGCCCCGATCGGATATGTGACCGTCAGCGATGGCGTCAACTCCTGTACGGCCACGGTTGCGGAAGGCTCCTGTGATCTGGTTCTCGATACAGTGGGAACCGGAACCTTCGTGGCCACTTACACCGGCGACTCGAATTTTAATGGAAGTGAGTCGGCCGGGGTGGATCACATAGTTACTACTCCGCCCCATGTAACAAACGTCAGTTCAACCAACGCCGATGGCTCTTACAGAGCGGGCGCAGTTATCCCGATCACAGTGACGTTCAACATCCCGGTAAACGTCACCAGTGCACCGCAATTGACACTGGAGACCGGTGAAACAGATCGGATCGCCGGTTACAGCGGCGGGAATGGAACCAGCACGCTGACATTCAACTATACCGTCCAGGCGGGGGATACCTCCATGGATCTTGATTATGTTTCGCCAACTTCGCTGGCGCTCAACGGCGGAACCATTCAGGATATTGCGGATCTCTATACCGCTGACCTGACGCTGGCTTCTCCGGGAGCCGCTGGCTCGTTGGGTGCGAACAGGAATATTGTGATCGATACGACAGCACCCGTCATCACATTTATATCCACGCCCGCCGAACTGACTTCTCAGAGTACCTATCAGTTTGACTTCAGCGCCGATGAAACGGTTACAGGGTATAGCTGCACGCTAATGCAGGGGAGCAGCGTTCTGATGGGTCCGATTGCATGTTCATCACCGGTTTCTGAAAGTGTTCCGAGCACCGGGACGTTTACGTTCCTGGTCAGCGCCACCGATCTGGCAGGCAACCCGGGATCGATTTCCTTCACATGGACGACGGATCTGACCCTGCCGGATACCACCCTCGAACCCACCGATCTCCCGTGGTATCTCACCGAAATCAATGACGCCAGCTTTACATACTCAGGCTCTGATGTCGGCAGCGGCGTGGCCGGTTTCCAGTGTGCTTTGGATAGCGCCTCTTTTACCGCCTGCGCAGGCTTCACGCTCCAAACTTACACGGATCTCGCGGATGGAAGCCATACTTTCAGGGTACGGGCTGTGGATAATGCCGGTAATGTTGACGCAACCCCGGCCTATTACACATGGGTCATCGACACCACTGCGCCCACGGTCATCGACGTCCGTTCACCGCATGCAAACGGCGCTTTCACAACCGGTGAGGTCATCCCCATCACAGTCAGGTTCAGCGAGCCGGTGACCGTGACTGGCACACCGCAACTCACCCTGGAGACCGGTGCAACAAATGAACTTGTCGACTACACTGGCGGCAGCGGCACCAATACGCTGACGTTCACCTACACCGTCCAGGCTGGAGATACCTCTCTTGACCTTGACTATCTCGCAACCAACGCATTGACCCTTAATGGGGGGACGATCCGGGATGCAGTGGGTAAGCATGCGATCTTAACCCTGCCAGCCCCGGGCACGGCTGGTTCATTGGGGGCGAACAAGGACATTGTGCTTTTTCTCCCGCTGGCGATCACCAGTGTGAACAATGTCATGTTCATGGTGGAAACAGAAGGCAGCTTCACTTTCACCACAACCGGTTTTCCGGTTCCGGCCCTCACTCAAACGGGAACTCTGCCGGACGGCATCACCTTTGTTGACAATGGAGATGGTACAGCCACGCTGGCAGGTACACCCCTTGAAGCGTCTTTGGGAACGTACAGTTGGGTGGTCACCGCTCAGAACGGACTTAACCTGAGTGCCACCCAGAGTTTCACATTGATTGTCAACGCTACTCCTGGCGTCGCATCGATCAACAGCGTGGCGGATACCGGTGATGGTCAGGTTCTTGAAAACGAGCACAGCAACGCGGCAGTGACTCAACTGCTGGTTGTCTTCAATGAAGACTTGAACGCTCTGGATGCAGGCAGCGCCGAGAATTATCACCTGGTGGCAGATGGCTCTTCCGTCGACCTCATCGACAGCGTCGCCTTTGACAGCCCTTCGTTGACAACCACGCTGAATATCAACGACGGTTCGGCGTTGCCGGATGGCAGGTACACACTCACCATCAGCGGCGGCCTCCGTGACACGGATGGCGCGCCCATCGGGACGGATTTCGTGCGAGTCTTCCATATCGATACCATCGGAATTGAGATCGCTTCAGGGGGTGTGACGCTGCCCAATGGCACGATCATCCTGGATGGGGGAACCCTGAACGCCACTTTCTCTGAGGTCTGGGTAACGTTCAATGAAGATGCGGCCGACCCCGCGGATGATCAACTGTCCGATGACGTGACCAACCCGGAAAATTATTTGCTGGTAAAGCCTGGCCACAATGGCGTTTTTGATACGGTTTCCTGCCAGAGCGGGCTGGCAGTCGATGACGCGGCCGTCCCGGTCGGCCCAATCGACTATGGGAATGGGGAAGGGGAGGGCCCGTACATCGCCAGGGTTCGTGTGAATAACGGAACCAACCTTCCAAATGGTCTTTACCGGTTTTTTGTCTGCGGGTCGACCTCGATCACCGATCTGGCAGGTAATGTGCTCAATAATGGAACCGATTATCCACTTTCGTTTACCATTCTGGCATCCGGGCCGGGTGGAAATAGCATCACAAACCCGGCTACCGGCTTTGCGCCCGGGATATTCACGGTGATCCCCCGGCAGCCCGTCGAAAAGGCTTATCAGGATCCGGGTAACCTGTGGCTGGAGATACCTGCCATTAATCTCAAAACGAGCATCACGGGTGTACCACTTCTGGAGCAGGGCTGGGATCTGACCTGGCTTCACCAACAGGCCGGTTGGCTGGAAGGGACGGCCTATCCCACCTGGAGCGGCAACACCGTGCTGACCGCCCATGTTTATACCGCCGATGGACTACCCGGGCCTTTTGCCAATCTCAGGACTCTGAAGTATGGTGATGTTTTCTATATTCATTTTGGCGGGCTGAAATATATTTACACCGTGCAGAGCAGGACCCTGGTGAAGGCAGATGATACACGATTAATTACCCGGCACGAGGAACTGGATTGGGTTACCCTGCTTACCTGCCAGCAATACGATGAGGCGAGTAAATCCTACCTCTATCGCTGGGTTGTGAGGGCTGTTTTGACCCGGGTTGATAACGAGCAGTGACGGAGAACACCACATCCGCTGAGAGAATCTTATCAATCGATATTTGTTTCACCAGCGTGAGGATGAACGGAGGATGCTGATCTACGGGTATAAGTTCCGACCTGTTGGACT
>CAZHMZ010000193.1:0-6080 GCA_964532655.1 uncultured Anaerolineaceae bacterium | reverse complement strand
TCGAGATGAAAAGCCAGGTATCCCACTCCATCGCGTTTCACGCATTTTTGCCAGGCTATCTCCAGCACCTTACCGCTGATTTCCAATTCGTCCTGCACGGTTTGCGTGAGTCGCAAAATCGCCTGCCGGATGCGAGGATTGTATTGATTCTCCAGCATGGGCAGCAAATGGCTGCGGATCCGGTTCCGAACATAGCGGGGATCGGTATTCGTTTCATCGATAAAGGGGTCAAGCTGCTGCTCATCGCAATAGGTCATGATCTCGGCGCGGGTTACATCCAGGAGCGGTCTGACCAGCGGGATATGGTCGCTCCAGGCGTTGGGCAGTTGATGCTCAGTCATTCCGGCCAGTCCGTTAACACCCGTACCGCGCAGGATATGCATCAATACCGTCTCTACCTGATCATCGGCCGTGTGCGCTGTCAATACAGCCGCGGCATGGTGTCCTTCAGCCTGCTGAAATAAAAACCGGTACCGCAGAATACGGGCCGCATCTTCGGTACTGAGATGTTCCGAAACGGCATAGCTCCTCACATCACCCTGCCCGCGGATCAGCGAATATCCCCACTCGCCCACCCTTTCAGCCAGTAGATTTGCCTCCTCACTTGAGGATGGTCTCAGCATATGGTCAAAATGCACAGGAAGAATGCGGTATCGCAGGGTATGCAGGGCATGCAGCAACGCCAAACTGTCAGGCCCACCGGAAACGGCCACTACCAGCAGGTCATCCCGCCGGAGATGGCACTCAGCTTGCACCCTCGCATCAAGATGATTGAGATCCATTTCCAAATTATAACGCGGGGGTTGCGTAAATTCTGCGTAAATATTCTAAATTCAGGCTGCTGGACCCACCGGGATTGCTTGTCCCCCATTTCGGTTTATGCTAGACTGTCCTATAAGGTTGCTCCTGAAAATCGGGGGTTAATTTATCACGCAGCTAAGGTACATCGATGACCGATAAAATCCTTCTTGTTGACGACGATGTTGATACCGTCCGATTGGTATCCATGGTCCTGGAACGCCAGGGGTATGAGGTGGTTCCTGCATATGAAGGATTCAGCGCCCTGCGGCTGGCTTACACGGAACAGCCGGATTTAATCCTGCTGGATGTGATGATGCCGGGTCTGGATGGCTACCAGGTCACGCGTAAACTGCGCAGCAGTCCAGAATCAGCCAATATTCCCGTTTTGATGTTCAGCGCAAAAAATCAGGTGGATGACCGGGTAGCAGGATATGAATCCGGAATTGATGATTACCTCACCAAGCCCATCCATCCAGCCGAGTTGATGGCCAAAATCAAATCGCTGGTATCCAGATCCAAAATCATGGGCTCCAGTTTTGGTGAAAAAGGTTATACCATCGGCGTCCTGGGGGTTAAAGGCGGAATCGGCGTATCCAACTTCGTGCTCAATCTCGCCATCAGCTACCGGCAGCAATGCAAAAAAGAGGTCATTGCGGTGGAGCTTCGCCCGGGGCATGGAAGTTGGCTGACGCATCTCAATATGAAACAATCTGACGGCATCAGCCGCCTGCTGAAGCTGCGCCCGGATGGAATCACCACTGCAATTGTGAATGAACAACTACAGCCGGTTTTCCCCGGTATCCACCTGCTTACCTCCAGCCGGCAACCGGAAGACATGCGGCTGCTGTCATCCACCAAACAGATGCAGAAAATTGTGCGGTTGCTGCCGCTGCTGGCATCCACGGTGATGCTCGATATGGGCGCCGGTGATCTGCTGAACCTGCCCGAGATGGCCTCTTCGTGCGATGAGTTGTACATTCTGATGAATTCCTTCCCATCCAGTATTCTGCGGGCGCAGAAATACATGAATGAGTTTTCAGTCTTCGGGTTTGGCAACACCAAACCGCTCAACCTGATTTTTATGAAGCCCTCCCACAATGGCATCCCGGTATCGGTCCACGAAATTGAGGACTTCCTGAAACGACCTGTTACCGCAGTGCTGCCATTTTCACCCGAAGTTGCCTTCCAGGCGGAAACGCAATCCAAACCGCTTGTCTCCATTGATACCAACAGTGATATCAGCCAGCGATATGCCGAACTGGCCAAGCGATTGATCCGCTCTATCCAAAACCGCCAGGCGGCTTAGAGCCAGACAATCAACCCCATTTTTTTGCATCGCTTACAAGAGATAGTTCGGAAAATCGGCCGGTACCTACCGGCTTCCCCGTCTGCCAAACTGTCGCTCCAGCAAATCGACGGAGAGATGGATCATGGTCGGGCGTCCATGCGGACAGGTCCGCGGTGAAACGCACGTCTCCAGATCATGGATCAGGCGGGTTTGCTCTTCAACCGATAGAATCTGCCCCCCTTTGACCGCGCTGCGTTTACAAATCCGCGCGATGATGCGTTTCTCGCGTTCATTGGCTAGCGGGGTTTCATCCTCTTCGAACTCCTCCACCAGGCTGCGCAGCGCCGCGGCAGGATCCGCACCGGATATGAAGGCGGGGATGGATCGAACCCGGAAGGTCTGCGGGCCAAAGCTTTCCACCACAAATCCAAGCTGTGAAAGCACATCCAGGCTGCCCTCCAGCAGCCGGGCACGGTCCGGTGTGAGTTGCACCGTCACCGGATCCAGCAACGCCTGCGAAAGCACCTCGGATGCAGACTGGCGGGTAAATTTCTCGTATAACACACGCTCATGGGCGGCATGCTGGTCGATCAAATACAACCCATCCGGGCCCTCTGCAACAATATAGGTCGCGCCGACCTGCCCGATCAGGCGCAGCAGCGGAATTTGTGAGGATGGCAGCGAAACCTGGCTGGGGATGGATACCGGAGGGAGATCCACCTGTACATCGCCAGAATCTTCTGCCTCCGGAATAAAAACCGGCGGGTCATACCGCATTTCATGGCTTTGCGAGCTGGGGTTGGGATGCCAAAGTCGGTTGGGGAGCTGCGGTACCGGCGAATAGGCCAGCAAGGCGCGCCTCACCGCCCGCTGCACACGCGAGAAGATGGCTCCTGAATCCTCAAAACGCACCTCCGCTTTGGTGGGGTGAACATTCACATCCACCATTTCAGGTGGCATGGTAATCATCAAAACCGCGATCGGATAGCGCCCCACCATTAAATAAGTCTGGTAGGCATGCAGCAACGCGCTGCTCAAGGCATTATCCTGGATCCAGCGTCCGTTGACAAAAAAGGTGATCTCCTTGCGGTTAGAGCGCGTCAGTGATATTGGGCTGGTATATCCCTCCACCTTGAAATCGCCCTCATCCAGGCTGACTTCGATCATCTGTTTGGCCAGGTCAACTCCATACAGGCTGGCCATCGTCTCACGCCGGTCACCGGGCCCGTGTGTTTGCAGCATGGTCTTTCCGTCATGTTGGAGCTGAAAACGCACCCGGTGGTAAGCGAAGGCGTAGCGGGTCACAAATTCGTCAATCCGCTGGCGTTCGGTGGGATCCGTTTTGAGAAACTTCAACCGCGCCGGCACGTTGTAGAAGAGATCGCGCACTGTAACGGTGGTACCCACCGGCAAACCCGCGTGGGCGATTTCAGTGATATGCCCGCCTTCCACCACCAGCCTGCCGCCGGTCTGCGCATCGGCAGTTCGGCTTAACAGGGTGAGGTGCGAGACCGATCCAATGGAAGCCAGCGCTTCACCGCGGAAGCCCAGCGTGCGCACATTTTGTAAATCATTGGCGGTGTGCAGCTTACTGGTGGCGTGCCGAGCCACAGCCAGTTCGATCTGGTCGTACGCGATGCCCGCGCCGTCATCCAGCACTTCAATCAGTTTTTTGCCGGCCTTCTCCAACCGGATGATGATCTGCCCGGCTCCGGCGTCCAGCGCGTTTTCGAGCAGTTCTTTTACGGCTGAGGCCGGACGCTCAACCACCTCGCCGGCGGCGATTTGGGAGGCAACTTCATCAGGCAGGATCTGTATCGGCATTTTTTCCTCGGAGAGCGGTCAATGATGGTATTATACCAATCAGACATCATCCGGTATTCAGAATACAGGTATATTCCATGCAGATTAACCTTTACGCAAGCTTTCGAGAACACGCCGGGGTCAAACGGTTTGACCTGCCAGTTTCAGCCGGTGTCACCGTGCAGGATGCTATTCAAAGCATTATTCACCTTTACCCCGCCCTTGAAAATGCCTGGTTGGATTCAAACGGTGAACTGCATGCGCATGTACAGATCAGCCTGAATCAGGTGGATGTATTCGCCCTCCCGGATGGCTTGCAGACAATTGTTCAGGATACCGATACCCTGGATTTCTTCCCCCCAATCCATGGCGGATGAGTAAAGTTTCAAAATAATTGGCTATACGCAAACAAGTTGCGTGATCTCAAAACCTGTGTATAATAACCGCATGGCAAGGATTACCAGGCAAAGTTTGCCAAGCAAAGATTGCCAGGCAATAATTGCCAGATAAAAGAATATTGACTCCCAGGCCGGTCGGATGATCGCTGAATATGGTGCTCTGGCAACAGAGCGCAGGGTTTAGAGGAAAGTCCGCACTCCACAGAGCAGGATGCCGGGTAACACCCGGGGCGGGGAAGACGCATGCGTCGAACCTGCGGGAACAGGGCCACAGAAAGATACCACCTGAGCCATTTTGGTTCAGGCAAGGGTGAAATGGCGGTGTAAGAGACCACCGGCGACGGCAGTAATGCCGCGGCCAGGTAACCCCCTTCCGGAGCAAGGCCAAGCAGGAACAATCTCTGATTTGTCAGAGGGGAAGCGGCTCGTTTCCTGATGAGTTCCGGGTAGGCTGCAAGAGCGTGCCGGTAACGGTACGCCCAGAGAGATGGTCATCGCGGCGGTTTCGGCCGTCGTACAGAATGCGGCTTATAGACCGGCCTGGGAACAATAATTCAGTAGTACATTCAAATACCGTCTGGCAGACGGGTCTCCAGATCAGCCACTTCATACGCGCAGCCCAGCAGGGCTGCTTTTGGATTCAGGATCACAGAGATGGGTATCTGGTCGAGCAGATCCTCAAAGCGTCCCTTTTGCCGGTAGCCGTGGAAAAACACCTCGCGCTTCAGCAGGGGTAGAATGCGTGGAGGGATCCCTCCTCCCAGAAACACGCCCCCGGTTGCCATCAACTTGAGCGCGATATTCCCAACCTCGGCTCCCAGAATCTCCACAAAGGTGTTCATGATGGCGCGATACAGCTCAGGGCCGTCTTTCTCAAGTGCAGCATTCACAATCAACGGGGTTGGATCTGCGCTTTGGGCAATCGCCTCCCCCAGCGCGGGTGGTTCCGGCGCGTACCCGGTGGATTTGAAGAACTGGTATAAGTTGGCGATGCCAATGCCGGAACAAACGCGCTCATAACTCACATGTCCGTAGCGCTCCTGCATAAACTGCAGCAAGCCCCACTGCAAAGCGGACGTGGGGGCAAAATCAACATGACCACCCTCTGACGAATAGCCGTGATAACGCCTTCCATCCCAGGTAAGGTAAGCTTCACCCAAACCGGTTCCAGGGGCCACCACCCCGATTGATCCGCCCGGCGCAGGGATGCCTTTGTTCAATTTTTTCAACTCGGTATCCAGCAGGTGCGGAATCGCCAGTGCCGTGGCCATCAGATCATTGATGATGCGTACACGCTCAATGTTAAACAGTTCTTTCAGCCGCGTCTCACGCATCCGCCAGGGCAGATTGGTGAACTCCACCTCTCCATTCACCACAGGGCCAGCCACGCATAGACAAATCGCATTAGCCTGAATGCTGTGCTCTCGGATAAAGGTTGAAAGCAATTCCTCCAGACTGCTCCAGGCCGCGTTTTGATACGTTGCCTGGATCTGCCAGTCTCGCGGATCTTCAGCGGAAGGAAAAACTGCCAGATTGGTTTTTGTTGCACCAACATCACCGATCAAAAACATGATCATGCTCCATGCGGATGAAAATTAGCTGCCCGTCAATTCATTGTATACCAGAGGACGGAGCCAGCGCAACAACCAGATTGGTTCCCACCTGGTGGGGAGATTTCCTTGACGGTGGTACAAACATACTATATAATGTAACGATTGATGCGGGGTAGAGCAGTGGTAGCTCGTCGGGCTCATAACCCGGAGGTCAGTGGTTCGAATCCACTCCCCGCT
>CAZHMZ010000192.1:0-6187 GCA_964532655.1 uncultured Anaerolineaceae bacterium | reverse complement strand
CCGCATTACCTTGATCGAACGCAAGCCTTCGCTTGACTTTCAAGACAGCATCTACCCGTTATTCTCTTTCTTGATTAAAAGGCGAATAACAGCATGATAAGTTGCTAAATAAAAATGAAATATCCACGAATACCAAATTGATTGATCGTAGTTTGTCTTTTGATTAAGATTATGATGGCGAATACCGAAATTGTTCGCTATATCAAACAACGCCGATTCGTCCTTGTTATTAAGCACACTTCCTAAATCTTTTGTATTCTTCAGCCATTCGAATACATCTGCTAATTCTCTGATAGCTTCTCGTCTTTCCTCTAAAGATAAATGGCGGTTTCGCCATTTTGTGATTGCATTGCGCACTTTATTATCAACATTAATTTCATCATATGGGACAATTTCTGCGTCGAAAATAGTTTGTAATCCCTCTGTACCCTTTGCCAATATCTTGCCTTCTTTTGTTAACTCAAATCCAGTTTTATATTCAGCAAGAATCATATTTGCTTTTTCTCTAAATTCCTTTTTGCCAGTTTCATCATCGTAATCTTCATAATCATAATAGTTCCATCCTGATTCAGAGGTCAGATTAACCATTTCACCTGGCTTAGAAGTGCGATCATAAAGGAATTCAAGAACATCAAATATATGATCTTCGGTTATTGTTTCAGGTGACCATTTAGTTATTGGGAAAGGTTGGAAATTTAATTCAAGTGCAACCTCGTGCAATATTGTCTCAGGAAGGTTATCATCACTTATCCTTGCCTTATTCCTGAAGTAATCTTTATTTCTAAACAGGAGATATAGATGTTGAAACTTAAAATATAACTCTTCTAAAGTCAGACTCTTTGGTTTATTTCTAGATGTGTAATATTGACGTGTCATCTTTGTTTTCCGGATATTTTGCAACTGTTTATTTTGGCTACCATCGATGAATCAGGCGCGGATATTGGTCAACAGAAGCATCTTTCGTTTGTAATCGGACTCTCAGCTAAATGGATAAAATTGAGTGTTAAGTAATAACTCGTGGAATAGACTCGGATTATCCTTGAGGTTTTCGTGTCAATCTAGAATTCAAAACAATAATTAAAATACCAAATTATCTAGGTTTGGGATTAATGTCTATCTCCATTAAGTATATTCATCCTCCCCACAGTCGCAACCAAAAACGTCCGCCACTTCCGGCAGACGTTGAATATTCATCACTAATCCTTATTTTCTCCGTGGTTAGGTCATTTCCCCCTCACAGCACGCTTGGCGGATCCACCTCCACGCGCCAGTCAGCCAGATCCATGCCCTTGATCACCTGCACGGGGTCCGGGCCGCGCAGTAAAATCTGCCAGCGGTAAAGACCACGCAATTTGCCAAAAAAGCACGGCGCCGGCCCAATCATGCCGGTGGAGCGGAAGTCCCCGCTGTTCAGGCGCGCTTTCAGCCGGTATGCCAGTTTCTGTGCCGCGTCCTCGGTTTGATGCGCATCCGCGTGGCGGTATTCCAATCGCAGCAGGCGTGAGAACGGCGGGTAGCCGGTTTTACGGCGGTACTGCAGTTCGGTTTCATAAAAACCGGCGTAATCGTGGCGCGAGGCCGCCTGGATGGCGTAGTGATCCGGCTCAAAGGTCTGCAGGATCACCTTGCCGCCCAGCGGACTGCGCCCGGCGCGCCCGGCCACCTGGGTCAGCAGCGCAAAGGCGCGCTCGCCGCTGCGGTAATCCGGGAAGTTCAGCCCCGATTCGGCCAGCACCACGCCCACCAGCGTCACCAACGGCAGATCCAGCCCCTTGGCCAGCATCTGCGTACCCACCAGAATATCGGCGCGGTGGTTGGCAAAATGCGCCAGAATGATCTCGTGCGCGTCCTTGCCGTCAGTGGTTCCGGCGTCCCAGCGCAGCACGCGCGCATCGGGGGCAAGTGCTTTCAACTCACTTTCCACCTTTTCGGTTCCGGCCCCAAACTGGCGGATGCGCGTGCTGCCGCATTGCGGGCAGGTACGCGGCACATTGCGCCGGTATCCGCATACATGGCAGAGCAGCACGCCGTTGCCGTCTTCCAGGGTGTGCAATGTGAGCGGCAGATCGCAGCGCGGGCATTTGACGGTGTAACCGCAGTTCCGGCAAAACACATAGGTGGCTTTGCCGCGCCGGTTGAGAAACAGAATAGCCTGCTGGTGATGGTCGAGCGTGCTGCGGATGCCCTCCTGCAGCGCCCGGCTGAACAGCGAGCGGTTGCCCTCCTTCAGCTCGCCGCGCATGTCGATCACCTCCACCGGCGGCAGCGGTAGCACCGCGCTTTCGCCATCCAGTATCGGCTGTGAGGCTTCCAACCCCCAGCGGTCGATCTGCGCCTGCAGGCTGTGGCGGTGCGCCAGGATGCGTTTGGGCATTTCCAGCACCGGCCAGCCTTCCGCGCAGGCCTGATACAGCAGCGCCACCGGCGGCGTGGCGGAACCCAGCAAAACCGTCGCCCCGGCAATGCGCCCATACTCGGCGGCTGCAGTCACGGCATGGTAATACGGCAGAATTTCGCTCTGGTAGTACGAATCGTCGTGGCATTCGTCCACCACAATCAGACCGATATCAGGCAGTGGCGCAAACAGGGCGCTGCGCGCGCCGATAATCACCTTTAACAGACCCGCCCGGGCGCGCCGCCAGGTGTCGTAGCGCTCACCTTCTGTCAGGCGTGAATGGATCAGCCCCACCTGCCCGGGAAAGCGCGCCAGAAAACGGCGCACCGTCTGAGGGGTGAGGGCGATCTCGGGCACCAGCACAATGGCCTGGCGGCCCTGATCCAACGTTTCCTGCACGGCGCGCAGGTAGATTTCGGTCTTGCCGGAGCCGGTCACCCCGTGCAGCAACAACGGGTGCTCGCCGAACGGGTTCTTACCCGAGCGGGTTTGTATCTGCTCCCGCACGGCGTCCCACACCTTCTGCTGATCCGGGCTGAGGGCGGGGATCTCCTCCGCCACCCAGGGGATATCTTCCAGAGGGTCGCGCCACACTTCGCTTTCGCCCAGGATCAACCAGCCCTTTTCGGCCAGACGCTGTACATCAGCTAAATTGCCGCCGCTGGCTGCATACACCCACGAAACCTCCACCGGCCAGGGCTCGTGTTTGAGAAACTCCAGTATTTTTGCCCGCCGCTGCCCGGCCTCACCGCTGCCCAGTTTTTCATCCGGGGTGATGTTCTGCGGAGCCACCGCGAGCTGCACGGTCCGCACAAACTTGGGACGCGCGGATGGCGGCGGCAGCACAGAACGTGATGATACCAACCCGCGTACCTCCAGCAGTTTTATGCTCTTACGCCAATCCACATGCCGGAAAGCTACGTCCAACTGCCGGCCGCGGATACCGCTGAGCCGGTAAGCCGGTTTTTCCATATGATCCAGAAGCTGCTGCTGAAGGGGGGTAATCACCTGCGAGTCTTCTGCGGGGCGGGGAGTATCGCTGCGCACATACAGCGTATCGGCCTGCTGACGCAGACCGGGTGGGATCATCAACCCCATGCAGGCCGAGAGCGGCGCGAAGGTCTCTTCTGCCAGCCGGTACGCCAGTTGCATCTGCTGCGGGGTGACCACCGGCTGTGGATCCACCAGCGCCAGCACCGGCTTTGTTTCCAGCACTTGCGGGGTTTCCACCCCGCGCAGCACCACACCCTGAATCATCTGCCTTCCGAAGGGCAGCTCCACCAGGCAGCCGGGCTGAATCTGCTCCGCCAGCGCGTCAGGCACGTGGTAATCAAACACATCGCTGACCTGTGGGACGCTGACGGCCGCTTCGATGTACTTCATCAGGAAACCGCTGCTTTGACCTGACTTTTTACCGGTTCTTCAACCGGGCGGGGTGCAGCGGGCTGCGGTAGAAAACTGAGCCTCAGGCGTGCGATACGCAAGCCATCCAACTCTTCCACACGCAAACGGATGTTTTCTTCGGGTTCCTCCACCGTATCGCCAACCCGGGCCATGCGGCCCAACTTGCCCAGCACAAAACCGGCGATGGTGTCATAATCTTCGTTCTTTAATTCGAGATCGAAATCGTTGTTCACATCTTCGATCATGGACATGCCGTCGAGCAGAAAGGTGCCGTCCGGCTGGTTCTGCACCGCTGGCGGATTGGTCTCAAAGGGATCGTCGATCACGCCCAGGATCTCTTCTACCAGGTCGTCCAGGGTCACCATACCGCTGGTGCCGCCGTACTCATCCATCACAATGGCAATGCGTTTCTTGCGCACTTTAAACTGGTGCAGCAGCTTGTTCACCGAGATGGTTTCCGGCACAAACAGCGCCTCACGCATCACGTTACGGGCCACCCGGCCGTTGGAACCCAGTTTTGCGCTTTGCAGAACCAGATCCTGCAAATGTACGATACCGATGATCTGATCGAGGCTGTCTTCATACACCGGCAGCTTGGAGTGCGATTTTTCGACCGCCAGCGCAATCACGTCATCCACGGGCGTATCGGCTTCCACCCCCACAATCTCGGTGCGCGGCACCAGAATCTGGCGCACCAGCAGTTCGCCAAAATCGATCACCGCCGAGATGATCTCGCGCTCGGTGTCCTTCATCACGCCTTCCACCTCGGGGCCGGTGACCATCTGCTTGATCTCTTCCAGCGAATACACCGTGGTATGCGAGGTATCCGGCGGCAGACCCATCAAGCCCAGGATAAAGCGCGTGGCCCAATCCAGCAGGCTGATAAAGCTCTTGAAGATGCTGCCAAACACATGCATGATCGGCGCTGCTTTCAGGGCAAATTTTTCCGGGCCGCGCAGTACCGCCACTTTGGGAACCTGCTCGCCGAACACCACATGCAGCCCGGTGACGATGATCAGCGAAAGGGTGAGCGGCATGGCGGGGATGAACACCTGTAAAAAGTTCAGCCAGCCCGGCAGGGTCATTTCCTTGAACACCGGCTCCAGCCAGGCTTCGAAGGTATTTTCACCCACCGCGCCCAACGCCAGACTCACCAAAGT
Source organism: uncultured Anaerolineaceae bacterium (assembly GCA_964532655.1). GTDB lineage: Bacteria > Chloroflexota > Anaerolineae > Anaerolineales > Anaerolineaceae > JAJFTV01. The sequence continues at coordinate 1,228 of CAZHMZ010000192.1, read as the reverse complement.
GATGCCCAACTGGGTGGCGGCGATGAGCCGGTCACGCGTCGCGCTGTTTTCCAGCCACTTGTGTACCAGTTCATAGGCCTTGCCGTCGTTATCGTCCAGCAGCTCCAGACGCGAGCGCCGGGAAGATACCGCCGCGAACTCGACCGCGACAAAGAACCCATTTAATGCGATTAAAACGAAAATCAGGAGAATATCAGCCATCAGGTATTTTTCTGAATGAGGGCGGCCGCGCCATAGCCTACCACTGACTCTGTATCGCCGGTCATTTCAGCCGACGTGGATTGATGCAAAATCACAGCCTGATTTGCGCCCATCAGGCGGGCTGTCCACAGCACCACCGCAACCGCTGAACTGCCGCAGGCCATGCCGGCGCCCGATTGTTCGGCTGCCAGAACCCCTTCCGGAGACAGTTGTTCGATCTGACGCAGCATAAATGAATCTAGCTTTTTAGCCCGCCCCTGCGGGAAGAAATGCGACAGATCGGTGCTGGCGACCAACAGCGTATCGGTGTCATGGATCAGATCATACAGCGCCTGGGCGATGCCCTGCAACTGGGCTGGGGTCTCGCTGCGGAACATGAGCGGGATGAGCGAAAAACCGCCCGGCAATGCGCGCTGCAAAAACGGCAGTTCAATTTCGAGCGAATGCTCCTCGTCAAAACGCAGACGCGGCATGAGAATGTTCTGCTCAGACAGACGGGTTTGCAGTTCTTCCACCGCGCGGGTATCCACCGGCACCTGGCCCAACGGCGTCTGATAGGCAGTGTGCCCGCTGGTGAGCACCGGCGCGGGGTGATACCCATGCAACGGCGAGAGCACCGCCACCCGTGAAAAGCTCTGCCCCTTTATGGCGGCAAAAGCGTGCCCGGCCGTCGCGCCGGAATAGCGGTAGCCCGCATGCGGTGCAATCACCGCAATCACCTTGCCGTCCAAATCCGGCAGGTTCACACCCATGTAATAATCAATTTCTTTGCTTAACTGATGTGGAGAATCACTGTACCAGCGGCCGGCGATGGGCGAAGGACGGATATCTATGAGAGGATCTGAGGAAGACTCAGGGTCTGATTCGCTTGGCATACTTCAATTATTTCACGATCTGTATCACATTTTGTATTTTAGCACAAAATGACGAAATCGGCCTTCTTCAGCGGGAAGGCCGATTTCCTTGGAGGAAAAATACACGTTGCTGGCTGCGATGAAAAAAAGGATCTCTTAGCTGGCTTAATCAT
>CAZHMZ010000191.1:0-6370 GCA_964532655.1 uncultured Anaerolineaceae bacterium | reverse complement strand
GAACAAAAACGGGTGTTCGAGGCATTCCGGCGCGGCAAGGCGGTTGAAGCTGGTTCCAACAATGGCGCGGGGTTGGGCCTGGCGATCTGTAAACGTCTCCTGGAGGCGCATGGAGGCAGAATCTGGATCAAACGAAAAAGCCCGCCCGGAACCACTGTGTGTTTTACCCTGCCTGTTTCTGAATCTACCGGTTTACCGAACGCGTAGTAGAGGATGGATGACTGATGGGAAATATTTTACTGGTTGAAGATGATCCGAGCATCCGTAAATTGGTACGGGTGAACCTGGCCAAACGCGGCTATACCGTCAGTGAGGCCTCCGACAGCGGGCAAGCCATGGCATTATTTCAGGCGGTTTCTGTGGATTTGGTGCTGCTGGATTTGCTGCTGCCCGGGCTTTCCGGCGTGGATATCTGCAGTTGGATTCGGGCGCGCTCCGATGTACCGATCATTATCATGAGCGCCCGGCTGGATGAAGATTTAAAGGTGGCCGCCCTGGACGCTGGCGCAGATGACTACGTCACAAAACCGTTTGGACTGGAGGAATTGCTGGCACGCGTTCGCGCCTTTTTACGCCGTTCGTATGGCGCTTCCTCGCCCACCCACACCGGGCGGGTGCAACTGGACGGCCTCATCATTGATCTGGATGCCCGCCGGGTTCTGCTGGATGAAACGGATCTGCGCCTTACCCGTACCGAGTATTCCATTTTGGCGGAATTGGCATGCCGCCTGGATGCCGTGGTCACCCATGATGAACTGCTGACCGAAGTTTGGGGTGGTGAATATCGCGGCGCCAACCATTATCTACACACCTATATTGGTCGGCTTCGAAAAAAGCTCGGTAAATACAATCGATTTCTGGAAACGATCCCAGGAATGGGCTATACACTTCACACTCACATCTCAGAAGGTAGAAAAATTTAGATATTTTACAGATTGTTTCTAGGATTTCCTCAGGCCGAATGGAGTAGGATGGAAACAGACAGTAACATCTTACGAAAGGAGGCTACTTGGACTACAACCGCAAAGCTGGACAAAATATTAAGTTGCAGATACCCATTCAACCCAACATTGGTCTGGATGGTGATGTCCGCGATGCTGTGATCGAAATCCTTAACCGTACTCTGGCGAATGAGATGATCCTGTCTGTTAAAACCCGCAATGCTCACTGGAATGGGAGCGGGATCGGATTTATTGAACTGAGAAAGGTGTACCAGTCGCAATACCAGAATTTGAACGATATCGCAGATTTACTCGCGGAACGGGCAAGAATGCTGGGGGGAATCGCGATTGGGAGCCTTCAAGAGCTTATCGATTTCAGTTCCATGGAAGAACAACCGGGGATCACCCCGGACATCTTGCGGCTTTTGGCCGATCACGAAACCACCATCCGGTATCTGAGAGATGCAGCAAAAAAGTGTGCACAGGATTATGAAGACGAAGGAACGGCCAGTTTACTGGTAAAGCTGATTGTGCAGCATGAAATGATGGCCTGGATTCTTCGATCCAATATTGAAACAGAGACCGGCAGAGATAATCTGCATAGAGGGGTGGACACACAACGGACAGACCGAAAGCAGTTCGATGGATACAGCGATAGGCAGTCGAATCCATCAAACCAGTTATAAACAGGAGTAAATCATGAACAAAGATATTCTCAAAGGGAAATGGCGCCAAATGCGCGGTGAAGCAAAAATCTGGTGGGGCAAACTCACCGATGATGACCTGGATGTCATCAATGGCGATTATGACAAGTTGATCGGTACACTGCAGGAACGCTATGGTTACAGCAGGGAGCAAGCCGAGAGAGAGGTAGATCTAAGAACCCGTGACAGAATCTAGAGAAGTAAGAACCACACGACATGATCCAGATGGGGATGGGCGAGCAGCAACATTCAAGCTGACCACGTTGATCTGGCTGCTCGTGGGGCTTCTGGAAGCCGCATTAGCCTTAAGGTTTGTTTTCAGGCTGATTGGCGTCAACGAAGCCAACGCCTTTGCTTCTTTTTTGTATAACCTGACGGATTTCTTTCTGGCCCCGTTCGCCAATCTGACCGGTTCGCCGTCCACAGGCTCGATGGTAGTAGAAATACCTACCCTGATTGCCATGGCGATATACCTTTTGATTGGCTGGGCGCTGGATCGCATCATCTATGTACTGTTCTACCGTCCGACCACTACCATATCGACAAGACAGACTGTGGTGGATGAGCGGTACCCGACTGATGAAGTCATTCGTACACGCAGACAGATACCCAATACAGGCGATGACGATGTGGTTATAGATGATGATATCAGAGATGACGAGGATGTTTATCCGGACGAAGGCGATGAAAACATCGCCGATGTCACCATCGCCGATGATGACATCGACCGCGATGACATCGAACGTCCGAGAAATCCTCTCTAAAGGAGGGAAACCATCCGGTTATTGATATCCAATCTGGCTGGCCGGGTGAATTAACCGGCGCCAGACAACACACAGGAGGAAGTTATGATTTGGACAATCATTGTAGTGCTCGTTGTATTATGGCTGATCGGCTTGCTGGCAGGCCGCAGTTCCGCCAGTTTTCCTCGCAGCGGAGGCTGGATCCATACGCTGTTGGTCATCGCGGTCATTCTCGTTATCCTGAGCCTGTTGGGAATTGTATAAACCCGGCTCGAGAAAAAGCAGTTTGACCCTATCCAAAACAATTTCCGGTTGAAATCATGCCGGAGCAGAGCCGCCCGAACGAATTCGGGCGGCTTCTTTTTATGGTGTTATGGAGAAAATCTTCCTGATCCTTCTGTCTGACGAATACCGTTCATACCCGATCTTTACCCTCCTGTCCCCGGTGAAATCGTTGTACAATGAGCCATCACAAGGAGAGAAGCATGGCAATTCAGGAACAATGGCTGACCGTAAACGAGATGCGGATTCATGTGTTGAGCGCCGGCAGCGGAGATACACCGGTTGTATTACTTCACGGTGGCGGGCTGGATTCGGCAGTTCTGTCCTGGGAACTGCTCATTCCGGTTCTGGCTGAAAAACGGGCTGTGATCGCTGCGGATTGGCCGGGGTTTGGCTTGAGTGATAAACCGGACGTCGCGTTCTCGATGGACTGGTACCTCGATTACTTCCCCGCGCTGCTGGACAGTCTGAACCTCGAACAAGTCGATCTGGTGGGTATTTCCATGGGTGGAGCCATCGCCCTGGGGACCGTTTTACGCTCTCCAGAGCGCGTTCGAAAGCTGGTACTGGTCGACAGTTACGGGCTGCAGAGCAAGGCTCCCATGCAGTTGCTGAGTTCCCTGCTGATAAAAATGCGCTGGCTCAATCGCCTAACCTGGAACATGTACCGGGGAAACCGGAAGCTGTTGCGTTCCTCGCTCAAGCTTCTGCTACACAACAAACAGGCTCTCAACGAGCACCTGGTAGATCTGGCCGCTGAAGAAACCAATCGGCCGAACTCCGCGCGAGCCTGGATTACCTTCCAGGAGAGTGAAGTCACCCGCAGCGGCATCCGTACCTGTTACATGAACCGCCTGTCTGAGATCACTCAGCAGACTCTGATCATCCGCGGTCGACAGGATCAGGCCGTGCCGCTGGCGTGTTCGGTGGAGGCCAACCAAAAAATCAGGGGATCCCGGCTGGAGATCCTGGATAATTGCGGGCACTGGCCCCAGCGCGACCAGCCTGAAGCCTTCAATCGCATTGTGACGGAATTTTTAACAGATTAAATCACCGTTTCGTTTGTAACTGAGCCTGTCGACCTGCCACACTGTGTTGGCTGACCGGCAGGCTTTTGATGATCCGATAGTGCATGAGATCCAGACCCCAGAGATGCAGTGAGCGGTCATATTGCATACCGCTCTTTTCCAATACCCTTTGTGAACCCAAATTTTGCGGATGTACCAGCGCGACGATTTGAGTTAATCCAAGCTCAAAACCGAACCGGATCGATGCCAGGGCTGCCTCGGTGGCATAACCTTTACCCCAAAACGGCCGGTCCAAAAGAAAGCCCGTCTCAACCTCATCCAGCTCCGGCAGAAATAGCAGCCCGGCCCATCCCATCACCTGACCGTTATCCTGTTGAACAACCGCCCAGTTTCCGCAGGCATGCTCCACCCAGTGCGCTTGCTGGCTGTCAATCCACCTGCTGAGGCTTTCTTTAGAAGGCGGGTTGGGGTTTGGGAAGTACTGCAGCACCCCTTCGTGCTGGTAAATCAGGTGAAGACAGTCCACATCGGCGGGCTGAAACTCACGCAAAATCAGCCGGTTGGTTTTGAGGGCAGGGATTGTCTGTACCACAGTCGACCTCGATATTACAGTTAGTCTGATGGCAGCCCGGCGTCATATACGCCGATTTGCAGCAGTGACGGATCACCCACCGATTGGGCAGCCAGTATTTGTGCCTGGCGGGCCAGATCATTGGCTTTTGCCAGGATGGCGAGGGCGTATTCAGGATTGTGAAATCCCTGGCTGTTTTCAGCCGAGACAAAATCCCACAGGAATTGGGCTTCACGGTGCAGCGACTGCGCTTCCGTTAACACCGCCGCGTCATGACCGGCCGCCGCGTTGGCGCTGGAAATCGCATCCAGTGCGTCAATGATGGCATCCTCGGTGATCAGTTTGGTCATGCTGACCTGATCCTGAATTTCGTTCACCCGCCCGGTCACATATTCCACATCGGTATGGCAGGTACCGCAAGCCTGTTCGGCATTCACTAGCGGGCTGTGGATGTTATGGCTCGAAAACTTGGCTGAGCCGTCGCGTGTGTAGGGCATGTGGCAATCGGCGCAGGATACACCCGCCTCATAATGGGTGCTGGCCGCTGTGAAGAACTCAAATTCCGGGTGCTGAGCCTTCAGCATGGGGGTACCGGCTTCAGGATATTCCCAATCCTTGAACCCCAACTCTTCATAGTAAGCCAGGATCTGTTCTACAGTAGTGCCATTTTCCCAGGGTACGGTGAGCGTTTTCGCGTCACCGACCATGTAATACTCCACATGGCAGTTGGCGCAAACCACAGTTCGCATTTCCTGTCGGCTGAACTCGTTCCAGTCGATGCCCTGAGCTTCGAAACCTGCGATCACCGCGGGATTGGTGAGCACCAATCGCATGGTGCCGACCTCGTGGCAGTTTGCGCAGCCAATCGGCTCGGTGATCTGTTGTCCGAGTTCCGCGAAAGGCGTTTCACCATACGCGACCGCACCGATTTCATCCCAGATGGCCGGATTGTTGGAAGATTTACAGGAGTAACACGTCCCAGGCGTAGTATCGTTTACCCGTTTACTGGATCTCACATCCTCCAAACTCCATTCGTGCCCGCGGTCGTCATTGTACTCCTTGCTGAAACCGTATCCACCAAACAAAATCACCTGCCGCGGATCGCGTTCCAGCCAGGAAAATGCGGAGGAGCCGCCGTACTCGGTATCGGCCGTGTTCTGTGAGGTCATTTTCATCGAGTCGTACTGGTTGGGAAAGTTGATCCCCCACAGATCAGAATCCGCTTCAAGCGGCGCGATTTCGGTCAACGGGAGGGTAGCACGCTGCTGGATAGGCTGGTTTTTGAGAAAGATGAGGATCCCCGCCAGGATCGCGGTCATGATCACAATGATGCCCGATAAAATGATGGTGACGAGGTTTTTCTTCATTCGATTCCCCTTTCTTCTTCTGCCCTGTAAAGTAATGAATCCTGTACCGGCAGCAGTGTAATGCCCCGTTCGCCGTGCGCCGCATCTCGGTGACAGAACCAGCAATCCTGATCCATTTCGTGCGCTGAGATTTCGACGACCGTATCTTCATGGCAGCGAATGCAATTGGATTGGATAATCTCACCCGTTTTCTCGTGGATACGGATCGCATCCGGCGTTCGCCCGGTGCTGAAGTACAGCACATCATGAGCACCGGAAGCAAATTTGACATAGTAATAAGAGAAAATATTCTCGTGCGGCAGATGACAGTCCACACACCGGGTCACCTTCTCATGCGGTGCGTGATACCAGTTTTCGTAGGCCGCATCCATCACATGACAGTTGGTGCAGGTGCGCGGAGAACTGGTGATATAGGAAGGCATTTCGGTTACCGCAGCAAAGATGCCCAGAACCAGAATCAGGCAAAGTACACCGAGTATGAGAGGGGGTGAATGGATGAGTTTCTTCATGGACTCGCTCCCTGTGAATCATGGAATAAGCTGTAAAAGTAAAGAATGGGTGAACGACTATTATTACTATAAAGAATAACTTGCGCAAAATCAAGGTTCATACGAGTTGATTTTACGGATTAAACCGTTTATGAATAACAGTCCATTTTCATAAAGGGATATGTTTTTGATTTGATGTTCTGTATAATATACGAAACATCTGAATCAGCTTTTGAGCCATTTCAG
>CAZHMZ010000190.1:0-6383 GCA_964532655.1 uncultured Anaerolineaceae bacterium | reverse complement strand
TTTGAAACACCCGCGCTTCCACGTCCTGCCACCGGCTTGACAAATAGCGGGTAATCAAACGGCGGATGATGCTTGAACACCACACAGTCCTGCATGGAGTGGGCAACATGGAAAGGCGAGGTTGGAAGGCCGGCGTACTGCCAAAGTTTTTTTGAGATCGACTTTTCACTGGCCGCCACGATGCCATTCACGTCTGAACCCGCATAAGGGATATCCAGCTCCTCCAGAATGGCCGCCTCAACCAGGCTGGATACATTGAACACGAGATCCACACGCGCATTCAGGAGTTCAGCCATCACGCGATTTCCCCATTTGACGCGGCAAACATCGTACCCGGCTGTTCGCAACGCCCCTTCATGGTGCGCTACCTCATCGGCGGTTTCGTCCAATACGTTATCGATTCCGGTAAGCTTTTCCTGCAATGCAAAGTTTCCGCGTTTCTTTTCCAGCAAGCCAATACGGAATGAATTCATCTTCTATTCTCCTTTTTCTGGTGATGTCTCGCGTTCCGCCCATAGCAAACAGATCAATACCGAACCGTGTGATCATTCAAATGACAACAGGTGGTTTGCAGATGTCAAAATTCAATTCATTGACAACAAAATGCGTCACCGCGAGCGGTGTGGTCTGAGCCCCTCTGCTTGCTTGGGACAACCATCTCTTAAAGATGGCTATGAGTTCAAATTCTTCATCACAGACCCGAATATTCAATTATTAACGGATCAACCTGACTTAGGTGGTCAAATTTATTATAGTACGAAAACCGGCGACTATTTACAAAACGACCGGTCAGTTCATTTTTCTCATCCTGACCGGGGTTGTTCATACAATTCTGAGGTGGAACGTTTTACTTTACCTTTGGTTCTTCCAGTTCGCTCACCAACGATTTCAGCATATCTTCGTCAATCGAGAAGGAATGCTCCTGAGCCGGAAAGACCCTGCCGCGGACTTCTGTGCCGTAATTGGTCAAAGCCTTCACCATTTCACGGCGGATCTCGGCAAAGCGTTTGACAAATTTGGGTTTGAAACCCTCATACATGCCGATGGCATCATGCGTTACCAGCACCTGGCCGTCGCAGCCAGCCCCGGCGCCAATCCCGATGGTGGGAATGGTCAACCGCCGTGTGATCACCGCAGAGAGTGAAGCCGGAATGGCCTCCAAAACAATAGAAAAAGCACCAGCCTCCTGCACCGCGTCCGCATCCAGGATGATATTGCGTGCGGCTTCTTCGTTCTTGCCCTGTACCTTAAACCCGCCCAGCGATTGGGCGGTTTGCGGGGTGAGGCCCACATGCCCCATCACCGGTATACCGGCATCGGTGAGCGCGCGGATCGTGTCAAATCGTTTGCGTCCCCCCTCCAGCTTGACCGCATCCGCCCCGGCGATCTTGATCAACCTGGCGGCGTTATCGATAGCTTGCTGCGCGGATGCTTCATACGAGAGGTACGGCATATCCGCGATTACCAGCGCTCTGGTATGTGCCCGCACCACCGCCGAGGTCATGAAGATCATTTCCTCCATGGTCACCGGCACTGTGGTTGAATAGCCCAACGCCACCATGCCCCCCGAATCACCCACCAGAATCAAATCCGTACCGGCTTCATCCACCGCCTGCGCCATGGCGAAATCATAGGCGGTCAGCATCACCAGCGGAGGTCCGTCTTTTTTCCAGTTTTTGATGTCGAATACAGTTCGTCTTTTTGTTTGATCTTCAGTATGAACACTCATCTGTTCACCTCCCGTTGCCGGAAAGACACGCCGTGCGATCAAAATTCACAAACTCAACTTTACTCAATACTATCACGTAATAGAGCGGTTCCCGCAGGGATCTTCAATGATCTGGTGAATTGTGCGCAGTTTGCACGGTTGTAAACCGTTTCGCAACCTCCCCGGTCGGGTAAACCGGTATAATGGGTTCTGTCGACGCCGCCCAGCCATAAAAGGACTATCAATGAAAAGCGTTACCTTAAAAATCGTATCCACCTGCCTTATTCTGTTTTGTATCCTTTCCGCATGCAGTTCGCCTGCATCAACTGCCTCTCCGTCAGATGTAAGTGCCACATCAACAGTGGAAGAACCAGTTGAATCAACCCCCACGGTGCTCCCACCTGCCACTCAGACGGCTTCTCCAGCTCCTACTCTGACCCCAACCCCCCTGCCGCCCCTGCCGTGTAATGTCGTCTTTGACAGCGACCGCGACGGTAACCACGAAATCTATTCCATGAAACCCGATGGCAGTGATCAGACCAATCTGACACAGAACCCGGGTGATGATTTTGATCCGGTCTGGTCACCGGACGGTTCCCGGATTGCGTTCATCTCATACCGTGATAACGAGACAGGTAATGGTCAATTTGTGTATGTGATGCAGGCCGACGGCAGTGATGTACAGCAGGTTTCGCATCAGCCTGACAGCAAGTACCCTGATTGGTCGCCTGCAGGCAGCCAGATCGCTTACAGTTCCGACGGTGATATATTCCTGATTGATCTTCAGGCAAATACCGAAGTCAACCTCACGAACACGCCTGAAATGGATAAGGAACCCAAATTCTCACCTGACGGGCAACGTATCGCCTGGTTGAGCGAGTCAGAAGGGAACTTTCAGGTCTATCTGATGGATCTGGGCGGCAATCATGTTCAGCAGGTGACAGAAGGCGGCACGGTGCACGGGTTGGAGTGGACCGTTGATGGCCGCATCTTTGCTCACTGGGATCACCCGGATGGCATTTGCTTCAACTGCGTGGTGAGCGCCGATGGAGAAGAAGTGATGGATCCCGGCGGGAAAGGCGAGATACAGAAATACCTACCCTTCTGGACCATCGATGATCAACGTGTGGAGATGGCACAACTTACAGGGCCCAACGGCGATGAAGAAATCTTCCTGGTCGGTGAAATCTTCCCGGATCTGTTCTTCAACCTGAGCAACAATCCCGCCCACGACAGCAATCCGGATATCGCCGCACAGTGCGGCCCATCGATGGATGCAGTTGCAGAAACGGAAATCGCCCCGACAGATAGCCAGCCACCTCAACAGTCCGCTGATTTCGTGATCGGTTTTGAGGATGCTGAAAACAACATGACTCCACTCATGCAGGAGGACCTTGAGCGAGCCTGCGGCGAACTGGGTGTTCAATGCGTCCGCGGTGACAATATTGACTCACTGGCTGGGCAAAATGTGGATGCCATCATTTCGTTTTCCAGCCGCTGGCATGTGATGGGTTCATACCCCCAACTGCATGGCGCCGTTGTTCAGGGGATCCCGGTATTTGTGCTGAATGCCGAGACCACTGAACCGGGAGCCTTTAATCTCTCGGTAGAAAATGAGACGACACTGGCCACGTTGAACTGGATTTTCAAAAAGATGGGCGATACCGGCAAGTTTGTATACTACAATTTTGGTGATAATTCGTATCATCAGGAACTCATCGATGCCATGCTGAAGGACTACCCGGACATCGATCCGATTAAAAAAGAAGCCGATAACAGCGGGCAAACATTCACTCAAGAAGACATCACCGATATGATTGACAATGATCCCCACCTGGGTGGGATCTGGGCAAATGAAAATCAACCCGAACTGTTTTGGGGCACCATCAAGACAGAGAGCGGTCATATACCATTCATCAACTGTCTTCCTAAACTGGATCTCCTGACGGTCTGGAAGGAAAATCTGGATGCCGGTTCGCCGTTTGAGTGCATCGCTTATATTAAACCGGGCGGTGTGGGATATGAAGCCGTTTATGTTGCATATTATTATCTGAGCGGGCATCAGTTCAAGCCGGAGGCCCTGGTGGGAACCGGCGGTAATACGCTCAAATACAGTATCATCGAAATTACCAATGAAGACCTGTCCGAGTGGTTGGGTAAGGTGGATTCCCTCCGGATTGGGCCGGGAGAACTTCTGGAGCTCCCGCCCATGAGCCCGGAAGAAATCTTATCAACCTGGTTTATTGAGTAAAATCAAATACTCATCATCAACCTTAAACATGCCCGGGAGAAAACATCCCGGGCATGCTGCAATTTTACCTGGAATTTCTCGCAGATAATTTGACATTTTTGATCCTCGCGCATACACTTAATCCATGCCTGCCCACGTCTACTCATGCGCGCTCACCGGTCTGGACGGTGAAATCATCGAAGTGGAAGTAGATTTCGCGGACGGTTTGCCCGGCATGGTGATCGTGGGTCTGCCGGATGCAGCCGTTCAGGAAAGCCGGGAGCGCGTTCAATCTGCTGTCAAGAATTCCAATTTGTTTTACCCCCGCCAGCGCTTTATCGTCAACCTGGCGCCTGCTTCGGTGCGCAAAGAAGGCCCCGCTTTTGACCTGCCCATCGCCATCGGCGCGCTGATCATGACCGGCCAGATCAATCAGGAAGCCCTGGATGGCAGCCTGGTGCTGGGCGAGCTTTCGCTGAACGGCAGCGTGCGCCACGTACGCGGAGTCATTTCCATGGCCGCCGCGGCCCGCCAGCACGGTTACAAACGGGTATTTGTGCCCGAAAGTGACGCCGCTGAAGCCGCCATCCTCCCGGATCTGGAGGTGATCCCGGTAAGCTCACTCAACCAGTTGTGCCAGCACCTCAACGGACGTTCGCAGATCACCGCCCAGGAAAAATCGGAGATCGAAAGCGAAGAGTTGAACGCTCAGACCGATTTCCAGGATATCAAAGGGCAGGAACATGTCAAACGGGCGCTGGAAATCGCAGCGGCCGGCGGGCATAATGTGCTGATGATCGGTCCGCCCGGTTCCGGCAAGACCTTGCTGGCCCGCGCTCTGCCCGGTATCCTGCCAGCCATGACCATCGATGAAGCGCTGGATGTGACCCGTATCTACTCGGTGGCCGATCAGCTCCCGGCCGGGGTTCCGCTCATGCGCCAGCGACCGTTTCGATCACCTCACCACACCACCTCGCACGCCGGGCTGGTAGGCGGAGGTAACTGGCCGCAGCCGGGTGAGATCTCGCTGGCCCACCGCGGCATCCTGTTCCTGGATGAATTCCCCGAGTTTGGCTCACGCGTGCTGGAGGTGATGCGCCAGCCAATGGAAGACAAAGTAGTCACCATCAGCCGCGCCTCCGGTTCGCTCACCTTTCCCGCCAATTTTCAGTTGATCGCCGCCATGAATCCCTGCCCGTGCGGCTTCTTTGGCGATCCGGTCAAGCCGTGTACCTGCTCGCCATCCATGGTGACCAAATATCAAAAGCGTATCTCCGGTCCGCTGTTGGACCGTATCGATATTCATATTGAGGTACCCCGCGTCGACTTCGATAAACTGAGCGATCGGCGCAGCGGCGAGCCCAGCGCGGACATCCGCAAACGGGTGGAAGCCGCTCGGCAGATCCAGACGCAGCGCTTCAGCGGTCTGGCCGATGAATCCGGCCTGCTCACCTGCAACGCCGATATGCGTACCAACCATGTGCGAAAATTCTGTCTGCTGGATGATACCGGCAATCAGCTCATGCGCGCGGCCATGAACCAGCTTCAGCTTTCCGCACGGGCCTATCACCGCATCCTCAAGCTGTCGCGCACCATCGCCGATCTGGCCGGCGCGGAGACCATTCTGCCGCAGCACCTGGCCGAGGCATTGCAGTACCGACCGAAAAGCATAACAGACTGAACCACTCCATCATGGATGAATGTACCCTGTTCTGAAGGTTCAGGAAACCGGACTTGTTATAATCATTACATTGTTACTTATAAAATTATCTTACGCAGGAAAGGGATCCATATCCCATGAAACACGCATCAGCCATCATCATTTTATTGGCAGCCCTGCTGCTCACAGGTTGCGGCAACCTGATCAACTTCGATGAGAGCACCACAACTATCCACGCCTCGGATACGATCATTTCGGAGGAGCGCTCCGTGAGTGACTTTACCGGGATCGATTTCAGCGCCATCGGCCAGGTGATTCTGACCCAGGGCGACCAGGAATCGCTGACCATCCAGGGCAGCGATAATATCGTTCCGCTGATCAAAACACTTGTCCGCAACGGTATGCTGTACATCGAAACGGATGAACCCCTCAGTATCTCGGGCTTGGATAACAAAAACATGCTGATCCTCACCATCACCGTCAAAGATCTGAACAAAATGGCAGTCAGCGGCCTTGGTGATATCCAGATGGATGCCCTGAATACCTCGGATCTGACGATGACGGTCAGCGGCGGAGGCCGGTTGAAGCTGGGGCAGCTTACCGCACAGAGCCTGACGATTTCTGTGAGCGGTCTTGGGGATGTGGAGCTTGCCGGCGAGGTTTCGAGCGCAAAGATCGAGATCCCGGGAGGGGGCAGCGTTCAGGCACCCGATTTGAAAATCGCGACGGCGGATGTCAATATCTCCGGTTTGGGCGATGCCACGCTTTGGGTGACGGAAGAACTG
>CAZHMZ010000189.1:6161-6431 GCA_964532655.1 uncultured Anaerolineaceae bacterium | reverse complement strand
CGCTCTGGCATGCTTTTCAATGTGGTGCATTACAACGTGGATCCTGAAACCGAAAAGATTGATTATGACAAGGTCCAGGCGCTGGCGCTTGAGTATAAACCAAAAATTCTGATTGCCGGTTATTCCTCTTATCCCTGGATCCCCGACTGGAAACGCTATCGCGAGATCGCTGATTCTGTCGGTGCTTACCTGATGGCCGATATCTCACACATTGCCGGTCTGGTGGCTGGCGGTGCGGTTCCTTCACCGGTTGGATATGCGCACGTCATT
>CAZHMZ010000189.1:0-6151 GCA_964532655.1 uncultured Anaerolineaceae bacterium | reverse complement strand
TGCGGCCCGCGCGGTGCCGTTATCCTGAGCCAGACCCAGGCCATTTCGAAGAAAATCGACAAGGGCGTCTTCCCGGGCGAACAAGGTGGACCTCACGTTCACATCTTTGCGGCTTTGGCGACCACATTCAAAATTGCACAGACTCCGGCTTTCAAAGAACTGCAGGCTCAAATTGTCAAGAACGCGGTGGCGTTGACCAACCGGCTGCAGGAACGCGGTTTGCGCATCCCGTTTGGCGGAACTAACAGCCATCTGGGCAATCTGGATTGCCGCACGATTAAGGGCGAGAACGGCGTCACCCTTTCAGGCGACCTGGGTGCTCGCATCCTCGATATCGCCGGGATCGTCTGTAATCGCAACACCATCCCGGGTGATAAAACCGCCCTGTATGCCTCAGGTATTCGCTACGGTACCCCCTGGATCACCCAGCGCGGGTTCAAAGAAGCCGAGACACAAAAAGTGGCCGATATCATGGCCGATGTGCTGCTCGCCATCAAACCCTACTCTGTGGTCACCCGTAAAGGCGACGCCAGCCGCGCGAAAATCGACTTTGATGTGCTTGAAAATGCCAAGCTGCGTGTCCGTGAACTGGCCGAATCAGCCGGCTTTGACGGCGAAAAGACCCGTACCGGATATCCGCACTTCTTCTACATTGATGATGTTCCCCAGCAGAAGAGCGGTCGCGTGGCTTATGATCTGAAGGGTGATAACATCCGTAGCATTGTCAACTATGCCTTCACATCCAACGTAGAAGCACTCAAACCGGGTCAGAGCCAGAAGACCAGTCTGGTCACCAGCAAAGGCTCCATCGATGCAATTCTTACCTGTGTGGATCCGTACCACTTCAAGGTGAGCGTGGCCCAGGAACAGGCCAGTCTGGCTGCCACCTGGCTGCGTGATTTGTCCGATGGTTACACCACCTTCGACCCGGATCTGGTTCGTCGTATTCCCGGCCCCTTTGAAGTCAGTGAAACCACCGCTGCTCCCTTCACCGCGATCGATACGGAGACCATCTCTTCCACCAAGCCTTATTACATCGGGCTGCAGGAAGGGAAAGGCGAAGCACTCCCGAAATTCCAGTGGGTGGAACCTGAAAATCCCCCATTAAAGCGCACTCCCCTGTACGAAGAACACAAGAAACTGGGCGCCAAGATCATCCCGTTTGCCGGTTGGGAGATGCCCGTGTGGTATACCTCGGTTTTAGAAGAGCATCTGGCCACCCGCCAGGCTGCCGGTCTGTTTGATGTATCGCACATGGCCGTATACCAGGCTGAAGGTCCGGATGCCTGCGTATTCCTCGACAGTGTGTGCGGCAATGACATCGGCGCGTTGAAGGTAGGTGAATCGTTGTACACGCACCTGCTCGATACCGATGCCAATGTTATCGATGATCTGCTGATTTACCGCCGCGGTGATGAGAAATACCTGGTTGTTGTAAACGCATCCAACGATGACAAAGACTGGACCTGGCTCAACGCCGTTCGTGAGGGCAAGGTGATGGTGGATCCCGCCCGTCCGTATGCACTTGCATTTGGTCGTAACGTCAATCTGCGCAATTTGAAAGACCGCGCTGCCGGTGATGAGATGCGCGTGGATATAGCCCTCCAGGGCCGCAAATCACGCGATATCCTGCTGGCACTGGGTGTAGATGCCGAGAACAAAGCCCGCATCATGGCTCTGCAGCGCACGCAGCTTTGCGAGGCCGTGGTTGGTGGGTTGGATCTGGTCGTTTCCAGAACCGGCTACACCGGTGAAAATATGGCCTTCGAGTTGTTCGTCCACCCTGATAAAGCCGTTGAGCTGTGGACCCGTTTACTGCAGGTTGGCGGGCCGATGGGCCTCAAACCGATTGGCCTGGGCGCGCGCGATTCACTGCGCACCGAGTTTGGCCTGCCCCTGTACGGCGACGAAATGGGCGGCCTCTTCAACCTGGGTGTTTCCGAAGCCGGTTTTGGTTTCTACGTCAAAACGTACAAACCCTGGTTTGTCGGACGCGAAGCCTATATAAAACGTGAAGCTGCCCAGAAGGGTATTGTGGTTCGCTTCCGCTTTGATGAAAAACGCACCCGCATGGCTCACCATGGTAACCCCATTGCCGACGCAAAAGGGAAAGTGATTGGCAAAGTAACCAGTTGCGCCATCGACAGTGAAGGATACCTCACCGGTCAGGCCTATGTGGATGAAAAATACGCCGAAGAAGGTACCGAACTGTTTATTTACCAATCCGCATCCGATAAACCCGATAAAGCCGCTGCCGCACTTGAAATCGGCGACAAAGTGACGCTGCCCTCTTCTGCCAAAGTGGTCAGTCGTTTTGCGAAGTTGAAATAGTTATGAAACGGCGAGCCTATCCTATGGGCCCGCCGTCAATCAAAAAAGCTTTTTACAAATATGATTAAGGAGAAAAAAATGCAGTCATTGTGGGAAAGCAGATATGCACAACGAATGAATGGGATGAAAAGCTCGGCCATCCGCGAATTACTTAAAGTTGTCGCGCAACCGGGTATGATCTCATTCGGTGGCGGTTATCCAGCCCCTGAAGTATTCCCCGTCAAACAATTTTCCGAAGCCTGCGAGCGTGTTCTGAGTGATCCTGCCAAAGCGAAAATGGCCCTGCAGTATGGCCCCTCGGAAGGTTTTTTGCCCCTTCGTGAAATGATTGCCCGCCATACAAACCGGTTTGGCATTAACATCACGGCTGATAACGTGCTCATTACCTCAGGTTCACAGCAGGCCCTCGATATGCTGGGTAAGGTGTTCGTCAACCCCGGTGACCATATCCTGGTTGAATCCCCCACCTATCTGGGTGCGCTGCAGGCCTGGAATGCCTATCAGGCTGAGTACATCACCGTTGGATCCGATGAAAACGGCATCAAGGTGGATGAGATGGAAGAAGCGTTGCGCAGAGGCCCCAAGTTCATGTATCTGCTGCCTAACTTCCAGAACCCCACCGGCGTGACCATCCCATTGGAAAACCGCCGAAAAATCGTCGAACTGGCTGACAGATACGGTGTGCCGATTGTGGAAGATGATCCCTACGGGCAACTGCGCTACGAAGGCGATCACATTCCCCCCATCAGCGTACTGGATGATATCATCCGCCGCGAACAGGGTAACTCCAACACCGGAAATGCCATCTACATGAGCACCTTCTCCAAGACTCTGGCTCCCGGCCTCCGGTTAGCCTGGATCATCGCCCCCACCAGCGTAATCGCCCGCCTGGTACAGGCCAAACAGGGCATGGATCTCAATACTTCCACCTTCAACCAGTACGTCGCCTACGAAGTGGCTTCAGGCGGCTTCCTGGATGAACACATCAAGTTGATCCGCAAGATTTACCACGAGCGGCGTGATGTGATGCTGGATTCCCTCACCGAACACATGCCGGCCGGCGTAAAATGGACCCATCCCGAGGGCGGTCTGTTCCTGTGGGTTACCCTGCCGGAAGGCTGCAATTCTGGTGAGGTCCTCAAAAAAGCCATTGAAGAGAAGGTCGCCTTTGTATCCGGTGAATCCTTCCACCCGCACGGCGGCGGTGAAAATACCATGCGGTTGAACTTCTCATTCCAGAACCCTGAAACCATCAACGAGGGTATCTCCCGCCTGGGTAAAGTGGTTCGCCAGATGCTGAAGTAGTTTTTCAAAACCAGTAAAAAAAACAGGCTGGCGTCAATTGAACCCGGCCTGTTTTTGTTATGATCCACACCAGTTATTTAGTTTTCCAGATTTTAAAATCCTTGAGGATCGATCCGCCGATAAATTCCCGCAGCAGCGAATTATCCGGGATCAAATCCACATTCAGAGGCAGAAACCACTCCAACAGTGAAAGCAGGCGCTTGGCTTCTATGTATTCCGGGGTCCCATACGGCACCTGACGCAATACCGGCTCCGCCAGAGGACGCAAGGCTGATAACTCATACGCCATGGCAGAGTTGAAAATCTCGTTTGAGTTCTCCTGATATGGAAAGATATACTTTCGTTCCCCCCTGCGGACGGAATCCCAGCGTTTGATCGTCTGTGAGGCCGTGTAGCCCCTTTCGCGTGAATCCCGCACAATCCGGCGGATCAGACGTGTATCGGTTGTTGAGATGCGGTTGTAGCGATCCAGGTTCAGTTGGGTAAGGCAGGAGACGTACAATTTGTGGGTCTGTTCACCCGGAAATCCTTCCAACAAGCGGGGATTGAGACCATGAATCCCCTCCAGAATGATGATCTGGTTTTTATTCAACCTAACCGTATCTCCCGGTTCGGTGATGCCCAGCGGAAAGTTGTATCGCGGCAAGCGCACTTCTTTTCCGGCAATCAGATCCCCCAGGCAACTGTTCAGAAGATCGGTATTGACGGCATCGATGGACTCAAAGTCAAACTCTCCAAATTCATCACGCGGGGTGTCTTCACGGTTCACAAAGAAATTATCCAGTTCAACCGGGTAAGGGTCGGCACCCTGGGCCAGCAGTTGGATGGAAAGCCGCTTTGAAAAGGTGGTCTTGCCCGATGAGGAGGGACCGGCGATCAGGATGACGCGAACCAGTCCCTGCTTTTTGATGATCTGCGACGCAATTTCGCCGATTTTCTGTTCATGCAGCGCCTCGGAAATTAAGATAACCTCATGGATTTTGTTATCCCGGATCGCGTCATCCAGCGCCCCAACATCCGGTATCCCCATCCGGTCAAGCCACTCGCCGTACTGCCTGAAACTTCTCACCAGGGCAGGTGATTCCGGCAGCGGCGGCAATTCATCCGGGCGGGAGCGCCGTGGAAAACGCAGCACAAAGCCCTGCCCAAGTCGCTTCAGGTCAAACCAGCGCAGATAGCGTGTCGACGGTACCATATACCCGTGATGGTAGTCCTGGTGATCGCCCAGTTTATACAGAATCAGCCAGGGCTTGGTGCGATATTTCAACAGGCGGATCTTATCCGTCTGCCCCTTGTTTTTGAAATACTCCATCGCGTAATCCAGGGTCACCTGTTGTCGTTCAAAAGGCAGATCCTGTTTCACCAGCTCACGCATTCTTGTTTCAAGTGTTTCCAATTCGGCGGTGGTGAGCGGGTCATGTTCGGTCACCTCGCAATAAAACCCACCCGATGAAACAGAATGGTCCACAGTCAGTTTGACATTGGGGAAGGTATCCTCAAAAGCGGCTTCCAGCAAAAAGGTGACCGAACGGCGGTAGATACGCGCACCGTCCGCACTGACAAGATCCACCGGCTGCACTTTGGCGTCCATCGTCACCGGGTATGTCAGTTCTCGCAGCTCTGAGTTGACGATACCGCCCACGATGGCCGTCTTGTGCCAATCGGGCATCGCCTTAAAAAATTGTTCCAGGGTGCTGTTACGCGGCCCCGAATAAACCCTGCCGTCCGGCAGTTGAATTTCGACTTCAGGGTCCAATCTGGTTTCATGAATGGTCATAATGATGATCCTGTTGATAAAAAGAAAAAACGAATGGGAAAACCTGACAGATTTTTCCACACACTGTCCGACACAGGTTTATTCGGCTGCTCCTGTTTCAACAAACACGACATCATCGAAACCAAGCGCGTCGATAAAATTCTCCAAAAAGGATTCTGCATTGATCTGGGCCTGATCCAGAATACCATCTTCCATGGCTGCCTTGAGGATTTCATCTTCTGCAGCCTGCCTGGCGCGTGTTTCCAGATCCTGATCACCAGCGGTAAGAATACCCTGTACGCGATCATAAACGTAGGATTGATCATTATCCAGAGTGGTGACAAACACCTCGGCAGCCGGCAGACGGATAAACAGGTTTTCACCTTCCATCCACAGGTCGTCTTCGGTTAACTTGCTCAAGTCGATGCCTGCCACAACAATGCCATGCGCAACAAACAGGATCCGGTCTCCAAACAAAAATGAAAAATTCTCTTGCCCAATTTCAGCGGTGATCACCTTTTCGACCGAATACTGGATCGTTTCCAGTCTTGCCAGCGCCTGGACATCATGGATAATCGTCACGGGATCGGGGATGATAGTGGGAGTGGGATGCAGTACCTGGGCAACCTGGGTGCGGATATCGGCGTTCACAGCTTCCACAGGGGCCAGAATGCGGTTGGTCGATTGCTGTACCAGGTTGAACATGCTGACCATGAAGATAATCACGGCCACCACCAGAACACCCAGCACGCCCCCGAT
>CAZHMZ010000188.1:1878-6493 GCA_964532655.1 uncultured Anaerolineaceae bacterium | reverse complement strand
ATTTACGGGCTGAATGACACGCTGGTGGCAGCATTTTTGATCTTTGCGGTGCTGCTCATGCGTCATAAGCATCCATTTACGGCCGGGGTGATGATTGCGCTGGCCGGTTTGGTGAAATACTATCCCCTGGCGCTGCTGCCGTTTTTTGCGCTGGATGAAAGGAAAATCAACTGGCGCACGATTGCGGGCGGTTTGATCGTTTTCGGCGTAGGATATCTTGCCGCCCTGGCAGTGTGGGGTAACGGCCCTCTGGCAGCGATTTTCTTCAATACCACCCGGGATGCCAAACTACTTTCCGTTCTCGCATCCCTGCAAAGTGTATTCGGCGATGGCGAGGTCACGGGGTTTCTGATCCAATATAACGTTCTGTTCATGGGGCTGGGGGTTGCCCTGACGTTCCTCTTTGCCTGGGTCAACCGGCTGGCGTGGATGGAGGGCGTGGTGGCAGGCTATCTGGTGATGCTGATGCTTTACAAGGTTGGCAATCAGCAGTTTTACCTGCCGGTATTGTTTATGGTGTCTTGCCTGCTGTTGCTGAACCGAAAGACGGCTGATAGAATGGCTGTCGCTCTGATCCCGCTTGTTTTGTTTTTGTCACTGTACCAGTATGGCTATTTGTTCGCATCAGACCAGTACCGCAGCGAGTTGTCATGGGTGCGGGCTTACGGCGGTTTTATTGCTTTTGCAGTTAATCTGGCTTCCGTGACGGCTGTTTTGTGGATCTTCCGCAGGCAGAAAAACAGGCTGGAACCAGGGACGACATAAAATTGCTCGTCTCACTTCACGGGGCTTCATATATCGGTTGAATCTCTATCCACTGATGGTTTTCTCCAGATCGTCAGTGTTTTATTTTACTGCTAGCAAATCAGTTTTCTCAATGAAGTGGTTACATGGGTGTACCTGGACAGGTCCTGCCCTGCAGTCACCTCTATGAATTGACGGAGTGGTTTTAATCGTGGCAAAACTTTTCTCAGTGACCGGTGTTATTGTAAATACAGGGTAATTAAGGTATTGTATAGTCAAATCCGTTTCTTACTGTATCATTAAATTTATTTTGGGAAACCGAATATGGGTATTGATCGCATCTCCTTTTACCGTAATGAGTTGAAGCAGAGATATCCGGAGATTCCATTTCCGGATCAATCTTATCTGATTTTGATGTCACCACGCAGCGGCAGTACATTATTATGTGCCCATCTCGAGAAAATCGGTCACGGCCGCCCCACCGAAGGATTTCATTTCAGCCAGCGGGCCCTGGTGGAACGGTTTGGAAATAAAGTAGATTTCTCTGACCCATATCAGCACATCATTGCGGCGCTTCGATACGGAACGGTGAATGGCGTCTATGGTCTGAAGCTGAGCTGGGTCGAATTTGAGGTCTTTTTACAAAAAGCCAGAGCCTTGATCGGTAAGGAAGCAGGAAATTTATCGGATGCGGAGATTCTGGAAGTTTTCTTTCCGTCGGCTAAGTATCTGCGAATGGAACGAAAAGACAAAATTAAACAGGCAATTTCGTATTCGAAAGCCATGCAGACCGGTATCTGGAATGAGCCAACGGGCACATCAGAAGATTACCGGGATTATGTGCTTCCCGCTCAGTACAACCGTGACCATATTGAAGCTCTGCTGGATAATTTGCTGGCATTTGATTTATCCTGGCAGCGTTTTCTAACCCGCAACTGTATCCCGGCATTCGAGATCGTATATGAAGACCTCGCGAAGAATTATGTGCCTGCCATGACCGCCATCTGCGAATACTTGGGGATTGAGAATATCGAGACACTTGAACCCCCCATGAAGAGATTATCCGACAAGATCTCGCAGGAGTGGTATGAACGCTTTGTGTCTGAGACAGCCTGGCTCAAAGATCCGGCTATCCAACAATGCCTGCAGGAAGGTGATTTCGCATCTTTGTTTTTCCTCCGTAGCAGAATGATGTCGAGAGTGCATGAACGGGAAATCTGGAAAAAACTGCCTTATAATCGGAATAAGTCAACGAAGAGATTGATCTATCGCATCCAAAAGCGTTTGAGCAGCAAGTGATTTGAACGCAAAAAACTTATTCTGGTGAGTTGCATGAAAATATTATTTGTCGCCTGTACCGACAATCCATTTGACCATAACGCAGGCAGCGGAAAAGACTACGAAATCTACCAGGGACTGGCCAACAACGGCGCTGAAATGGCGCTTGCTGGGCCTTTTCCTTTTTCACAAACCCCCATCGAACGCGTTACACGCAAATTGCATCAGATGGTGTTTCAAAAACGTCCAGCCAAGTACCCGGATTCCTTTCTCAAAAAAGCTGCCGATGCTGTGCAGGCTGCTATAACAACGCATCAGCCGGATGTGATTTTTTCAAAATACCTTTCCATCATCAGCCGGGTACAAACAAACGTTCCGGTTGTGGTCCTTTCGGATACTACCCTGGCGGGCAGCCAGCGTGAATGGCCCATTTTTTCGCCGGCAGCTTACCGGAAACAAAACAGGGCGGAACAAAAAGGGTACGATAAAGCGCAGGCCATTGTGGTGCATAGCCAGTGGAGCGTGGATGACCTGACGAACAGCTACAATCAGCCCTCCTCAAAAATTCATATGTACCCGTGCCCGGCGTCCATCCCCAAACAGGTGATCCCATCCGAGATTCCGGTGAAGGAGATGGATCCTTTAAAGATTCTGCTGGTCGGCCGTGATTTTGACCGAAAAGGGGTTGATATCGCCATCGAGACTGTGCGGATACTCAACCGGGAAGGTGTGCCGGCTCAATTGAAAATTGTGGGGCTGGTGGGGCAGAGCGACTCGCAGATCAGGTTTATGGGGCTGTACAACAAAACTCGCCCTGAAGAATTGCAGGCTTATGCTGATAACTACCGCTGGGCGAACTTTCTAATCCACCCCGCCCGGTTTGAGGCGGCTGGCATCGCACCTGCCGAGGCAGCGGCCTTTGGCGTACCCACCCTGACCAATAACGTGGGCGGATTGGCCACCACGGTAGCGGACGGCGTTTCCGGGGTGGTGCTGCCCAAACACAGCCAGGCCAGCGAGTATGCGCGCGTATGCCGTCAGTACGCCGCCGATCCGGCAGGCTACCGGCAGTTATGTCTCTCTACCCGTCGGCGCTATGACAGAGAACTCAACTGGGATGTACTGGCAGGGAAGCTGTACAATATCTGCCAGCAAGCGATGCGCCAATCCGCATAAAGTTTGGCGATTAGCGGATAGCCGATCCAGTCTGTAGCTGCGCGCACATTGTGCACCGTGATTTTCCGGGGGCCGCAGTATGACAATCTCGCTGATTTTGCTTTACTCGATGAATCAAAGAAGGATACCGAATAAATATTCAACCCTGTCAGGCCGGCGCACACTGTGCGCCGCTACATACATAGCAGGCAGCGCTTTTGAAGATTTGTATTGTCATTCAATATGAAGGAAAATTTACCTTCTTGTAGCGATCACCAGCATGAGCCAGCATATTCCTCCCCGCCTTCCAAACTTTGATTATTCCTCCGTCGGGATTTATTTCGTTACCTTCTGTATCCAAAATCGGAGACCATTATTGTGGGATTCGGTGTCAAAAAAGTGTGTTAATCCTGGCGTGATTGCCCTGTCTGAAATCGGGCATCTGGTAGAGGGGACAATTCAGAACATACCGCGAATCTATCTTCAGACATCGGTTGATCTGTACTGCATCATGCCGGACCATGTTCATCTTCTTTTACGTTTCTCGCCCGAGTTGGATACAAGGGTGACGTATACCCCCTCTGTATCAAGGATTGTCAAACATTTGAAAGAGGTTGTGACCAAACAAATGGGTAAATCCATCTGGCAAAAGTCGTTTTATGATCATATCATCCGGGATGAGCAAGATTATCAGAACATTTATGATTATATCGAGCGGAATCCTGCCAAATGGTTATCCAACCTTGGGTCGGGTGACCAATTTTGAAGAGTTTTCACCATTCCACAAAAGTACCCAACAACGATTGGCGATCCAGTCTGTGGCGGCGCACAGTGTGCGCCGTGGTTTTCCAGTGGCCGTAGTATGACAATCTCGTTGATTTTTTTACTCAAAGAATCAAAGACGGATACCGAAAAAATGATCAACCCTGTCAGGCCGGCGCACACTGTGCGCCGCTACGTACCTGACCGGCAGCTTTGGGAATGGGGGTGGAGATATGTTAATGTAATAGATAATCAATGAGCACACATTGTGCACCGCTACATAGCATTGTAGACAACGTTTATAATGAGGGAAGCATACAACCCTCATTATTGGATTGATTAGAAAGTTGGAAGAAACGATGGAAGAAGTTTTACACGAAGAGCAGGAGCCTGAACAGACAGGCCCGGTTTTCCCTGAGATCACCAGCGCTGATCTGCCTGCCATGTTGCAGCAGGCGGTTGCACGCGCCGGCTGGACGACATTATCTCCTGTGCAGGCCAAAGTAATCCCCTATTTGCGAGCCGGCCGCGATGTGATGGCGCAGGCGCAAACCGGCAGCGGCAAGACAGGCGCATTTATTCTGCCCATTTTGGAACGTATTCGACCGGAGAGAAATACCTGCCAGGCGCTGGTTCTGGTGCCTACCCGCGAGCTGGCCCAGCAGGTGAGCGCTGA
>CAZHMZ010000188.1:0-1778 GCA_964532655.1 uncultured Anaerolineaceae bacterium | reverse complement strand
GCCAGGCGCTGGTTCTGGTGCCTACCCGCGAGCTGGCCCAGCAGGTGAGCGCTGACGCCACCCTGCTGGCTGGTGATACCGGCATCCGCGTCACGGCGGTTTACGGCGGCACCAGCTACCGACCGCAGGTGGACGCCTTTAAGCAGGGCGCGCATCTGGTGGTGGGCACCCCCGGGCGCATTTTGGATCACCTGATTCACCGAAATCTCACTTTGGATCATCTGGAAACACTCATTTTTGACGAAGCCGACCGGTTGATGTCGATGGGGTTCTTCCCGGATATGGCGCATATCCGTTCCTTTTTGCCGGACCGGCAGATCAACAGTTGTATGTTCTCGGCTACCTTCCCCATGCAGGTGATGAGTCTGGCGCAGCACTTTATGACCAAACCGGAGTTCATCAGCCTGAGCCAGGAGCATGTACATGTGCTGGAAGTGCACCATGTGTATTACATGGTGCCGGCAATGGAAAAAGACCGCGCCCTGGTTCGCATCATCGAGTTTGAGAATCCGCATCAGGCCATCATATTCTGTAATACAAAAGACCGCGTGTTTTACGTCACCAGTGTGCTGCAACGTTTTGGCTACAATGCTGATCAGTTGAGCTCCGACCTGTCGCAGAGCGTGCGCGATGAAGTACTGCAGCGCCTGCGCGACGGACGCCTGCGGTTTTTGGTCGCCACCGATGTGGCCGCACGCGGGATTGATGTTCCGGCGCTTTCGCATGTGATCCAGTACGAACCGTCTGAGGACCTGGAGGCGTATATTCACCGCGCCGGTCGAACGGGGCGCGCCGGGGCCGCAGGAACCGCCATCATGCTGCTCAGCTTGCAGGAAAAACGCAGCCTGACCCGCATTTCAGCACAGTACAACATTCAATTTGAGGAACGCAGTCTGCCAAAAGACGAAGATGTGCAGACTCTGGTGGGTCAGCGGTTGATTGCTCAACTGGAGGCCCGTTTACGGGAACGCGATAAGCTGCAGATTGAACGTATGCAGCGTTTTGTCCCCCTGGCAAAAGAGATTGCCCAGGATGAAGACGCTCTTTCGCTGCTGGCGATGCTGCTGGATGATACCTACCACGAGTGGATGCATCACCCGCCGGAAATGGAGCCGTTGGGGATTCTGGCAAAGCGGAAAGAAAGCGGACGGAGCGGTGGCAGAAGCAGTTCGGAGCAGGGCCGCGGAAGACGCCTGCACGGTCGAAGTGAACGCCGCGATGATCGTCCGCCGCGCAAACAGGCGGATGAGGCCGCCCCTTCTGTAAGACCCACGGAAGAAGCAGCCACAGATCAAGCTGCCAAAAAACGACGCCGCCGGCGAAATCGCCGTCGCCCCGCCGCACCCGCGGAACAGGCAAATGAATAAAAATCGGAGCTGCGCCAAAAATGCGCAGCTCTTTTATACTGTGTGTCGGTATTACTAACCACCCCGGCGCTTCGCGCCACCCCTCCAAGGAGGGGAATATAAAAAGCAACGGATCATTTTGAAGCCGTAGCACGAAGTGCCATACGCTGCGTGATACTGTGAAAAACCACCGTGGCACGGAGTGCCATGCGCTGCGCGCCACCCCTCCCAGGAGGGGAATTTTCTCCTGTGAGGACGGTAAATACTTTTCTTTCAAAAATCAGCGATCTTCGTGTTTCCCCGCAATGTGACAGAGCCGGCATCGTCTGCGATGCCGGCTCTGTCACTATTAAATTAATTCCCCCTTTCCCCGATGGGGAAAGGGGGAATTACTCCCTTATTCTTCTCTCTCACGCAGGTGCGGGAACAACA
>CAZHMZ010000187.1:5529-6591 GCA_964532655.1 uncultured Anaerolineaceae bacterium | reverse complement strand
GGTGCGCTTTACCACAACCAGCAGTAAGACCAGCCCGACCGCCGAGATGAGGATGCCCACCGTCAGCATAAACGGTACCCCGCCGCGCGAATCCAGCATAAAACCCCCCAGGAAATTGCCGATGATGCCGCTGATGCCCATCGACATGGCCATGATGGCCTGCCCCTTTACCTTATCCACCTGGCCGATCACCTGGTTGACGTAATACACCGAGGCCGGCAGGAATAGTGCATAGGCGAAGAACTGCAAAGACTGGGCGATATAGATCCACAAAACGTTGGGCGCCAGCAGGGTGATCACCGCCTTGAGCACCACAAACACCCCGGATAACTTGAGAATGGACCCCGGGCTGCGCATCTTGCGGTTAAACCACGGGAACAGCGCCATAGCCGGCAGCTCCAGAAATCCGGCGATGGCAATGGCGATGCCCAACTGCGAGCTGTCGCCGCCCACGCGCCGGATGATCTGAATGATATAGGTGTTGATGACAATATGCGAGAAGAACAGCAGCGCGCCACCGGCCACCACCGCCATAAAACGCCGGTTTTTGAGCGCAAACTCCAGCAAGCCGGCCGCTTTGGGTTCATCTCTGTCGGCGGGGGCAGCGGATTTTGCAGCGGTGCGGAAGGTATACACCAGCAGTATGCCGATCAACCCCAGCCCGATGTTGGTGACCATGACGATCTGCGGGCCAAAGCGCTGCACCAGAAAGCCCATCCCCAATGAAAGCGAGGCATAGGCAAACGACCCGATCCCGCGCGCCAGGCTGTAGTTGAGGGGCACACCACGGTTGATGTGCTCCATGGCCATGGAGGTGACCAGTGATACCTCGGTGGTGAAAAACCCCAGCAGCAGGATGAACACCACCGCAATGGGCAATACCTGCGGCGGGAGCAGCATCAGAAAGAAGGAAAACAGCGCGCACAGCGCGAACATCACCGCGGCCAGCGTGCGCACCGAATAACGGGTTGTACGATCGGCAAAAGCCGCCACCACCGGGCCAAATAACAGCCCAAAGGTGTTACCCACTGTAAAGGTAATCCCCAGTTCTGAATTGGTGAA
>CAZHMZ010000187.1:0-5429 GCA_964532655.1 uncultured Anaerolineaceae bacterium | reverse complement strand
GCTGTCTCCCGCATTATCCGGTCCGAGAGCGCCGCCAGGTCACCAAAATCCGGTTCGTCAGCCGCGATGTGCTCCAGGATGGCATCAGCAGTTTTGGGATTCGCTACCAGCCGGTACTTCCCCCAGCCGCTTTGCCTGATCATCTGCCAATAATCAGCCTGCACCTGCCGGTTGACCCCTGACAGCCACACCTCAAAGCGGAACTGTTCATGCAGAAACACCACCGCGATCTTCAACCCGCGCGGCTCCAGCCACGGCGGAATGCACGAAAAGTACGTCATATCCATAAAGCCGCTGTACAGGCTGCCGGATACACGACAATCCGGATATGTTTCCTTGAAGCGGGTCTTCAGCCCCGACATAAATTCCATCAGCCCCCGGTAAGCCTGCTGGATGGAGCCTTTTTCAAGCTGACTCCGGTATTCCATCATCGATTCAGACAGGGTTTCCATTTTTACTCCTTCCTATCTCATCAAAGACCGCCCCATTCATCCCTGAGCAATCCATAGAAGTTGTGGTCATGAAACGCGCCATCCCAATAATAGTAGCCCCGCAGCACACCCTCCAGCTTGAAGCCCAGCTTTTGCAGCAGCCGGTTGGATCCATCATTATCCACATGCACCACCGCGTCGATGCGGTGCAGGTTCATACGCGTAAAGCCATTGTTCAGCGCTGCGCGTAAAGCCTCGGTCATGTAGCCCTGCCCCCAGCAGTCCGGCGATAGGTCATAGCCCACCTCGGCGCGCATATGGGCCCGGTCCCACTTGTGGAAGCCGCAGGTGCCGATCACCCGCCCATCCGCTTTACGCACCAGGGCCCAGCGGTTGTGGTTCTTGCCTTCCGGGTTGAGATAGAACTGGATAATGGCCTCCGCTTCCTCGCGGCTGGCCACCGGGGGTTCATCCAGCAGGTACTGCGCCACGCGCGCATCGCCAAAGTGCTGATATGCAAAATCAAGATCTTCCATACTCAATGCGCGCAGAAACAGCCGCTCGGTATGTAAATCAGGGTAAGTGAGTTCAATGTGATCTGTCATGTGCTCCTCTTGTTTTATGACCTTGTCTGATCCAGGTAAAACGCGTGCTGGATTTTGAATAATTTCAGCATTTCATCCAGTGGAATGCTGCTCACATCCGGAAATTCAATCAGTTCCGTGCCACAGCGGTAGTACTGCCGGCCGTCCGCGTACCGGTAAGTGTATCCCTGCGTGCCATCGCATAAACCGCAGCCATAACAGCCGGTATAGCGGTAATCGTACTCCTCAATCGTACATCGAATGGCCTCGTGGAAAAAGGTAGAATACTCCGGCGCGGCAAAATATTTGATCCGCACCATCGGCTTGCCTTTGTTGAGGGTAAAACGCAAAATCCGTTTGCGGATCTTTGGATGCGCAAGACCGTAGCTCAAATCTTTGGTTTTATCCCGTTTGATCCGGTATCCCAGCCCAAGCGCAGCATCGGCCAGTGCCAGAATGACCGGTTTTTCAGCATCTGTCAGCAAAGCCAGATAATCTTCCATGACGCCATCCTGTTGATGCGACCCTAGCACTTCAACTCCCGGATCTCCGGGTTTTCGATCAGCGATTTTTCAAGCTGGCGGTGGAGTTCCGGCGAACCGGAAACCTGCCAGGAGCAGGTGATCTCGTCACCCGCTTTTACCTTGCTGTGCGCCTGGATGTGCATTCCGGCCGATCGGAAAGCCTCTTCCAGCGCTTCCACCTTGCCCATATCGGCAGCGCAGCGTACCTCGTAACGGCGCTCTTCGCGGGCATTATCGATGCGGTGCTCCACCAGTGGCAGCAGCCACAAAACGACCATGGCGACCAGGACCATAAAACCGGAAAGGAGATATTCTCCGCCGCCAATCCCCATCCCCACCGCAGCGGTGAGCCAAATGGTGGCAGCCGTGGTCAACCCGATCACCTTACCGCCGTCGCGCAGGATGACCCCCGCCCCCAGAAAACCCACGCCCGTGACGATGTTGGCCGCGATGCGGTTGGGGTCATTGGCCGGTGCAAACCTGGCGGAGAGAATGGTGAACAGGCAGGCCCCCGCGCAGATAAAGATGAGCGTGCGAAAACCGGCGGCTTTGTCGCGATACTCGCGCTCCAGACCCACCAGTCCACCGGCCAGCACGGCCAGCAACAGTTTTAAGATGTCTTGCGAAAGGATCATCATGGGGTGTGGCCTTCCTCGATTGTTTGTGATCAAAACGGCACTGCGGGAATATCCACATTATGCCATATTCCAGCCGAATACGCTTCTCAGACGAGAGCTTTTTCCGTGATTCACCATTCATATGGGACCCTCTCCCGGTATTCATCCTGCCGTCGCGTTCAAAAGTGGTCCGTCCGGTTGTACAATTAACCAAGCAATGCACCATTCCGCCCTCCGCCCGGCCTCATAAACCAGGCGGCGCACACAAGGAGCTCTTCATGCCCATTCCTGATAGCTGGCTTCCGCATTTGGTCGGCGAGACCGAAAAACCCTATTACCAGCAGCTCTACCGCTTTGTTGCCGAGGAGCGCCGGAAATACAAGGTGTATCCGCCCGCGCAGGATGTGTTCAACTCCATGCGATACACGCCATTCGACCAGGTGCGCGTGGTGATCATCGGGCAGGACCCTTACCACGAGGAAAACCAGGCTCACGGACTGGCTTTTTCCGTCAGGCCGGGTGTGACCCCGCCGCCCTCACTGGTGAACATCTTCAAGGAACTGGAAGATGACGTGCAGTTTCGCATTCCCAACAACGGCTGTCTCATTCCGTGGGCCGAACAGGGCGTGCTGCTGCTGAATGCCGTGCTCACGGTGCGCGCCCACCAGGCCAACTCGCACCAGGGCAAAGGCTGGGAAACCTTCACCGATGCCGTGCTGCGCGCGGTGAACACACGCGAGAGCCGGGTGGTGTTTCTGCTGTGGGGCAGCTATGCGCAGCGCAAAGCCGAGGGGATCGACCCCGCCCGGCACACCATTCTCAAGGCGCCGCACCCATCGCCGCTGTCTGCCTCGCGAGGGTTCTTCGGGTGCCGTCACTTTTCAAAAGCCAACGCCGCTCTGCAGGCCGCCGGACTGCCCGCCATCAACTGGCAGCTCCCCAACGTGTAGAGAGGTATCGGACAAATTCAAGGGGGATTACGATGAACGCGGATGCTTTTCGCTATCTGTATGACTATCACTTTTCGGAAAACCACAAGCTGTGGGATTGGTTTATTCGCAATCTCAGCTATACGCAATACAGCCAGACTGATGCCTATTCGCATGGCTCCATCCAAAACCAGCTCCACCATTTGATGCAGGTGGAGCGCGACTGGTTCACCGAATTGCGCGGGGTTCCATTCTCAGAACCGTACCAGCCCGAGGATGGAGATGACCGGCCGGCTTTGCGCGCCGAGTGGGACCAGGTGGAAGCCGATATCCGCGCCTATCTGGCTAAGCTGCGCGACGAGATGCTGTTTGAAAAACCCATCACGGATCCGGAAGAAGATCAAAACCTGTTCTGCTGGCAGGTGCTGCTGCATGTGGTCAACCACGCCACCGATCACCGCGCCCAACTGCTGCGTCAGCTGCACGACCTGGGGATCGAAACCCCGCCGCAGGATTTTATGTTCTACGTGTATGAACACCCCTGATCAATCCGGAACCGGAACCTCAGGCTGTCATTTGCCTTTTGCAGGACCTCGCCGTTTGAGCAGGGGGAAAAACATGCCGGTTTTGCGCTGGTAGTTGGCGTAGGCGCGCGGGGCCAGCTTCATCAAAAATCGCTCTTCGGCGCGCGCCTGGCTGACTACCGCCGCCCAGCCGATCACCCCCAGCAGCGGCAGCCACATACCGGTCAGCAGAAACAAAGCGATGTTCAACAAAGCCTCTGCCGTGTAGCGCGGGTGGCGGATGATGGCATAAGGCCCCCGGGTGGCAAGAGCAAACTGATGGGGCGGCAGCCGGTATAGCGGGGTATAGGTTGGGTTGTACAGCATGGCGAATAAGCCCCACACGGTGATCAGCAGAAACAGGGCAGTCCCGACGATCTCTAACCATGCTGGCAGCCGCAGCATGAGTAGTTTCGCAACGCCGCCCATGGCCGGATACCACGCTTCAATAAATAAGAGGAAAAGACTGACGATATTGGCGCCAAACACCCACAACACACCTGCTTTGGAGAGCAGCGTTCCCGGGGGTGAGCTCGTATCCACCTTCTCCGTATCAAGGGTCAAAACGGAACGCGCCGCGGGGCGGTGTTTTTGCAGCAGCCGGCCAAAAGCATACAACACCAGAAGCACCCCCCAGGTGATGGCAATCAGCATGGCCTTTTCTGGGTCTGTCATAGGACCGCCTTTACTTTGCGTACGGGTTCTGCCTTTATTGTAATGGCATTGACCTCTTCCGCCCCATTACCAGCGTATCGACCCCGGGCAAGACCACCGCGAGGATGACCGCCCAAACAACTGAGGTGACAGCCACACTTTTGGTGCCGTCGCTCATGAAAACACCGGGGATCAGCGGCATGATATACACGATGATGAGCAGACCGGCCAGCAAGGCCATCCATTCCAGTCCCTCTTTTTCACCTTTCCAGACACGCCCCAACCCGGCCGCCCATACCGCCGAGCCAATCAGCACCGGCCAGGTGAGATTGACTGCGCTGCTGGGTAAACCGGCGGCCACTGCCAGCGAGAACAACGCAAAAATCAGCAGACCAATCAACGAAAAACCGGCCGGGGTGCTCCAACGCCGCGCGAAGCGATACACCAGCATCATCAAACCTGCTACCAGCAGATTGGTCAAAGCCAAAATCAACCAGCCGTGCGGCGGAATCACCTCAGGCCACTCCGACCAGAGCTGCGTTGGCCAGCCCATCAGTTTGGGAGCGGCCTTCCAGATGGCGCTGACCCCCACCGCCGAGACACCTGCCGTGAAAAGCATCGCCAGCAGGCCAATCCCCAGCCCTTTCCAGGTGATCACCCTGCGCCGGAAGGCCAGATAAATGCCGATCAGCAGCAATACGGCCGCCACAATGGCCAGCGGCAGTGACCAGCTCTGCGGGTAGTGGAGTAACCCGATATACGGCACAAACAGAAAAACCTGCTGGGGTGCACGGGTGTTTTCCAGCCCCAGTTTATCCATCGCACGCGTTACCGCCAGCGCTTGTTCGCCCAATTGCTGCAGAGTGCCAGGCCGGACGATGGAGGGTACATCCTGCGGGGTGTGCTGTTCCACAAAGGGATAGTTATCTTCCAGCTCCAGCACCTGAACACCGGCCAGCTTGAACGGACCGCTGTCATAACCGCCGCCGCCGCTCATCGACGTCCAGGCGCCGTTGGTGTAGGCGCGCGCCAGCACCCGCACCATCCAGCCGTTGTTCAACCCGGTGTCATCCACCGAGATGGACCCGCGTACAGCCGTATCCATGCCGATCACTGCGCGCACATCC
>CAZHMZ010000186.1:0-6611 GCA_964532655.1 uncultured Anaerolineaceae bacterium | reverse complement strand
CCTCCCACATCCAAACGGAAATTCGGGATGATTTTCGTTATGCCCAAAAGATCGCTCGGCTGGTCTACAATCTACCCCGGCAGGCTACATCCCTGCTCCAACACACTCCTGCCGCGCAGGAGATCATCTTCAGCAAGATCCGCGGGGATTTTTCATTTCGCGAAACATGGCATAGACTGCTGACTAATTCGCCAAAATTCGCGTTTCAGGCGTTGGGCGGCAAACTGTCCCCTCGGTCAGAGAGCTACGAGAGAAATCTGAGCAGGTAAAGCGGTTGCAGCAGGTTGCGCTGCGGGGTATCGTTCAGCAGCAGATAGGCGAAATGCAGCGCGCGGCGCGGATCCTGGCGCATGCGCCGGAAAATATGGTTCAGCAGAGTCGGCATTTTTAACACCTGCCTGAACAGGCGAGCAGCCCGCCAATCAAGCAAAAACTGTTGTGTGAGCGAGCGCGTATATCCGGCCAGATCCGCTGCTTTAAACCGGCCGGTTTGCAGCGCCTGTGTGGCAGCCCGGGCGGCAATTTCACTGCTTTCCATGCCGGCGCTGATCCCCTCGCCCGACATGGGGTTGACCAGCCCAGCCGCATCACCGGCCAGCAGCAGCCGGTCCGAGTGTGTGCTGATTGAACCCAGCGTGGTTCGCAGTGGAAAACCTTTCATCTCTCCATCTGGCGCTGCGCCCCACAAACGCCTGCTCTCAGATTGCTGTTCAGCAGCAAAGCGTGCCAGATACTGTTTGAGGTTCACACCTTCCCGTTTGAGCCGGCAGGTGAAAGTGCCGGTTCCCACATTAGCCCATCCATCTTTCATTGGGAAAATCCACGTGTAGCCGGGCAAAATCCAGGGTTGAAAATGAAATTCCATGCAGACGGTTTGCTGAGTGACGTTCCGATAATACTGCCGTAAGGCGTACAGATCCGGTTGACTCTGCACCAACCCCAGCCGCTGCGAAAGCGTTCCGCGGCTGCCCTCCGCCAAGATCAACAATTGAGCTGAATAGCGGCTGCCGTTGGCTGATGCAAGAACCGCATTGGGTTCTATCGTAATGTCAGTCACCTTTTGGGCTTCATGCAAAACCGCACCATTCTTCACGGTTTGTTGCGCCAGCGCGGCGTCCAGTTCTGTGCGCGGAATGACACGCCCAAAACAATAGTCGTGTTTATCCGGCCGTACCTCCAGCATCTCGCCGTCCGGGGCGTTCAACCGCATCACTTCAGGGGCTAAATACTGCCGGCTCCACTCTGCCAGACCGCTGCGCTCGAGCACCGCCAAGCCACGCGAACCCACGCCGTCGCCGCAGGTTTTATCGCGCGGGAAGACTGCCTGATCCAGAAGAATCACCGATACACCCTGGCTGGCAAGCCGCTGGGCTGCAATTGACCCGGCCGGGCCGGCGCCCACGACGATGACATCTGCGCTGGTAATCATGGTTGAACTCCAAATCGCATGGATTAATCATAACAGACCCCGACGCCAATCATCAGCACAGCGGGCAATCCCACCTGCATTGACATTTCAGTCGTGTGAGAATATACTGAGTTCAGTACCTGACAATCAAACGGGGAGCCTGCACAAGGGGCTGAGAGGAGGATGAGAGTCCTCGACCCGCATTACCTGATCCGGATCATACCGGCGGAGGGATTCAGCACCTTTTCCATTTCCTCCCCGGCGGGAGGTTTTTTTATGTCTGAAAGCCAGCGGGCGGTTGTTTTTGTCAACGGTGTGGTTGAAAACTACGGCTGGATTGAACCGTTTCTCAAACCGGATGATTTTCTGATCGCCGTCGATGGCGGGTATAGGCACATGAAGGCGGTCAACCTGATCCCAAACCTGCTGATCGGTGATCTGGATTCGGTGGACGAAAAAGATGTAAAACAGCTTTCATCCTTGGGCGTGGAGATTTGTAAATACCCGCAGGAAAAAGATGAGACGGATCTGGAGATCGCCTTTCTGACGGCAAGGGAACGCGGTTTTTCCACCCTGCGCGTCATCGGTGCTTTTGGCGGTCGTATGGATCACTGGTTGGCCAATCTTTTTGCCCTCACCCATCCGGCCTATACGCAAATGGACATTTGTTTTGAGGACGAGGGGGTATCTGCTTTTCTGATCCGATCAGAGGGGGTTGTCAACGGCAATCCCGGTGATTTACTTTCGCTGATCCCGATGGGCGGCACGGTCACAGGGGTCAGAACTGAGGGTTTGAAGTATCCGCTGCGTGACGAAACGCTGTATGCACATCTTTCGCGCGGTGTCAGCAATGAGTTTCTTGGCGGGCAGGCTCGCGTTACGATCAAAGATGGCCTGCTGTTGTGTATCCATTTGCGTACAATTCCGACTGTGTAATGGCGGGTGTGTAACCGGAGTTGTGCATGGCATGAAAGAAAATCAACCCAATTTTGGAGGGAATGAATGAAACGCTCAAATTTATGGTGGAGTATGATCCTGGCTGGTGTGCTGCTGCTGGCAGCAGGCTGCGGCGGTCAGGCAAACGAGACGGAAACGCCCCAACCGTCGGCAACAGACGCTCAGGCGACATCGGCTGAGGAACAGACCCTCACCGTCATGACGCACGACTCTTTCTCGGTCAGCCAGGAAGTGGTGGCTGCCTTTGAGCAGGAGCATCATGCAAAAGTTGTCTTCCTCAAAAGCGGTGACACCGGCTCCGCGCTGAACCGCGCTGTGCTCTCAAAAGCCAACCCGCTGGCTGACGTGTTC
This sequence comes from uncultured Anaerolineaceae bacterium, assembly GCA_964532655.1. Lineage (GTDB taxonomy): Bacteria > Chloroflexota > Anaerolineae > Anaerolineales > Anaerolineaceae > JAJFTV01. The sequence continues at coordinate 3,895 of CAZHMZ010000186.1, read as the reverse complement.
TACGGGGTCGACAACACCTTCCTGTCACGCGCCCTTGATGAAGATATCTTCGAGTCCTACCAATCGCCCCTGCTCGAAAACATCCCGGATGAATTTGAACTGGACAGCCAATTCCGCGCCCTTCCAGTCGATTACGGCGATGTGTGCATTGACTACGACAAAAGCTACTTTGAACAAAACAACCTGGCTGTACCGCAATCTCTCGAAGACCTGGCCAAACCGGAATACAACGGTCTGCTGGTCATGGAAAACCCGGCCATCTCATCCACCGGTCTGGCATTCTTGCTGGCCACCATCACCCATTTTGGCGAGGACGGTTATTTGGATTACTGGCAGTCGCTGCAGGATAACGGCGTAGTGATCGTCAGCGATTGGGAAACCGCCTACTATACCAACTTCTCGGCCTCGTCTGGGAAGGGTCCGCAACCGATGGTGGTTTCATACGGCAGCAGCCCGGCAGTCGAGGTGATTTACGCCGAAACCGAGCTAAGCGAGGCCCCCACCGCTTCCATTGTGGGACCGGATACCTGTTTCCGCCAGATTGAGTTTGTGGGCATCCTGAAAGGTACACCCAACCGCGATCTGGCCGAGGCGTTTGTCGATTTTATGCTGGATCAAACCTTCCAGGCCGACATGCCCACGCAGATGTTCGTGTTCCCGGTGAATGACCAGGTGGAATTGCCTGAGGTCTTTGTGGAGAACATCCAGATGCCCGAACAACCGGCGACGATGGAATACACATCCATTGCGGAAAAACGCGAGCAGTGGATCAACGATTGGACCGATTTGATGCTGCGTTAACTTAACAGTCATACGGTATATTGAAAGGATCAATGAAACGCTCTCTGCCCGGTTTGCTGCTCTGGCTGGTACCCACCCTGTTTCTGGCGGTCTTCTTTCTGCTGCCGTTGGGGATCATTTTCCAAACGGTTGGGCAGCAGATCGCCCTGGACGGGCTTGATTCGCTGAACACGCGTATCATCTGGAAGCCCTTGGCCTTTACCTTCTGGCAGGCTGCGTTATCGACTATTCTCACCATGGCGGCCGGGCTGCCGGCCGCCTTTGTGCTGTCACGTTATCAGTTCCGTACCAAGTTTCTATTCAAAGTGCTCACCACCTTGCCGTTTATTTTACCCACGGTTGTGGTGGCAGCCGGTTTCAACGCACTGCTGGGCCCTAACGGTTGGATCAATCTGCTGTTGATGAAAATCTTCAGTCTCTCCAGTCCGCCCATCCAGATTCTCAACACGCTGTGGGCCATCTTGCTGGCGCATGTGTTTTACAACACCACCATCATCATCCGAGTTGTGGGAAGCGCGTTGGAACAAATCGACCCACGTTTAGAGAGCGCCGCCCGCGCGCTGGGAGCTTCGCCGCTGCGCACCCTAGCGGAGGTGACCCTACCCCTGTTGCGCCGCCCCATCCTGGCAGCGGCTTTGCTGGTCTTTCTGTTTGATTTCACCAGTTTTGGGGTGATTCTGTTGCTGGGCGGCGCTCGTATGGCCACCCTGGAGGTGGAAGTCTACGTGCAGGCGCTGCATCTGCTCAACCTGCCCATGGCTGGGCTTCTTTCGCTGATCCAGTTGATCTGCACACTGGCTATCTCGCTGGTTTATCTGCGTGTGCTGCAGGGCACGTCGGTTTCCATCTCACCGCGTCTGCACGGCGAAGGTATCATCAAAGTGAAAACGTGGCAGCAGCGGTTGTTCCTGGCGCTGACCCTGGTGTTCCTGGCAACGCTGATTCTGCTGCCCCTCACCGCCCTCACGGCCCGTTCGTTCACCCGTTTGGAAGCCGACCGGGGTGAGCGCAGGCAGATTCGCACCGGGTTGACCACCCGTTACTACACCGAGCTGTTTACCAATGAGATCGGCTCCCTTTTTTATGTGCCGCCCATTCGAGCGGTCAGTAATTCTTTGATGTACGCAGCGGCTGCCACCCTGATTTCGCTGGTACTGGGGATCATGGCCGCTTACGCGTTTCAGCGCACCGGTCTGGCCAGCCGCTGGCTGGATTTGCTTTTGATGCTGCCACTAGGCACTTCGGCGGTGACGCTGGGATTGGGCTATGTGATTTTGCTCAGCCGTATGGCTGTCAACATTCAGTCGTACCCGTTGCTGATCCCGGTGGTTCACTCGCTGGTGGCGCTGCCGTTTGTCGTGCGAACCATCCAGCCCGCCATCGTCTCCATTCCGCACTCTCTGCGCCAGGCAGCTTCGGTACAGGGAGCCGATTCGTGGCGGGTGTGGCGAGAGGTCGATCTGCCCATCATCCTGCGCTCCGTGCTGGCCTCCGCCATCTTTGCGTTCACCATCTCACTGGGCGAATTTGGCGCGACCACCTTTCTAGCCCGTCCGGAATATCCCACCATCCCGGTTGCCATTTACCGTTTTCTTTCTCAGCCGGGTGGGTTAAACTATGGTCAGGCCATGGCGATGGCGACCATCCTGATGGTAACCTGCGGGTTGAGCATCACCCTGCTGGAATGGATCCAAAAACCGGGACAGAAATACCTATGACAGAAAAAACACCGCTGCTTCAGGTCATCGATATCCACAAATCCTACGAAGGTGAGCCGCTTTTGAAAGGGATAAGCTTCAGTATGGAGGAAAATGATATCGTTTGCCTGCTGGGTCCATCAGGCGGGGGAAAAAGCACCCTGCTGCGCATCATCGCCGGGCTTGAAACCGCCGAAAAAGGGCAAATTCTCTGGAATGGAATGGATCTGAAGAACACGCCCACCCACCAGCGCAACTTCGGCTTTATGTTTCAGGATTACGCGCTGTTTCCGCATCGCACCGTTGAGCAAAATATCGCTTTCGGGATGCGCATGAAAAACACCCCGCAGGATGAAATGGACCGACGGGTGGATGAACTGCTGCATAAAGTGAATTTGGGTGCGTTCGCCAAACGCAAAGTGACCGATTTAAGCGGAGGAGAGCAGCAGCGGGTGGCCATGGCCCGTACGCTGGCTCCGCGACCGCGCCTGCTGCTGCTGGATGAACCGATGGGCGCGCTCGATCATTCGCTTTCAGAACAGCTACTTGTGGAGCTGCGCAAGGTGCTGCGCGAAAGCGGCACCCCCACCATCTACGTGACCCATGACCAGCAGGAAGCTTTTTCCATCGCCGAACGGATCATGATCATGCATGACGGCGAGATCGTGCAGGAAGGTCCCCCACAACAGGTGTACCGCCAACCGGCCTCCAGGTGGACGGCGGAATTCCTAGGTCTGTCCAATCTACTGGATGGAAAAGTGATCTCGCACAATCCGCTGCAGGTTGAAACTGCCAGTGGGATTTTTTGGGTGCAGTGCACCAGTACGCCGCCCGAACCCGGTTCAAACGTAACGCTGCTCATCCGTTCGGCCGAGGCGAGCATGGAACCCGGCGCGGATCTGCCCAATCATCTCCACGGGCGCGTGCGGGATGCTGTGTTTCAGGGCACCTCATATCAGGTGGATGTGGATCTGCCGGAGAAACTCGGGCTGCGGTTTTATCTGCCAACCAACTATGTCCCCGCCGAGGAAATTGATCTGTATTTCAGCGACAATGCGGTAGCCTGTATTTCGTAAATGGATATAGACGGGTTGGTTGTGATTGTCTGACCCGTTCGTTGATGGGCGTTCAGACCGTCAACGAATTGTCGGCGAGGACGCCGGCGAAAACGAATAATCGAAAAAATCTTGAGCATCCCCTACCCATCTCGTCGATCATACATGCTCTTTTCTCATTCGTTCATTCGTTTGTCAGCCTGCCAGACTTCCCACCATGCAAACAATGGCTCTTTTTAACTGATTCCCATTCGTTGATGGTCTTTCAAACCGTCAACGAATTGCCGGTGCGGACGCCGGCGAAACCGAATAAACGAAAAAATTCCAGCTTACCCCAAACCC
>CAZHMZ010000185.1:0-6637 GCA_964532655.1 uncultured Anaerolineaceae bacterium | reverse complement strand
GCAGAACGGGTTGAAATACCAACCACCTGTGCATAATCGGGCAGGCGTGTGCCTTCCAGAATACCCGGAATACGGAACTGCTTGCGAACTTCATCCACAACCTGACCGGCAGCACGGGAGACAGCGCGGATGGACAGCGAACTGAACAGCCATGGCAGCGCACCACCGAGCAGGAAACCGATGAAAACGGTGGTATCTGAAACGCGGATCGCATCCATCGCGGGAAGGTTCATCTGAGCCAAAACACGCCCTACATCCGTGATGTAAGACGCAAACAGGCTGACCGCAGCAATCACCGCCGAAGCGATGGCCACGCCTTTGGTGATGGCCTTGGTCGTGTTCCCAACCGCGTCCAGATCCGCCATGATCTGGCGAGCTTTTTGTGTTTCAGGATCATTCAACCCATGCCAGGATAACTCGCCGATGCCGTTGGCATTATCGGAAATGGGGCCGTAAGAGTCCATAGCCACATTATTACCGGTATGGCTGAGCATCCCAATACCAATCATGGCAACGGCGTACAGCACATACACTGCGTTTGGTTCATTTCTGTACAACAGCAGGGCAAAGAAAAAAGAGATGGCAATGATAAGCAGCGCCCAGACGCTAGATTCCATACCCAGTGAAAGCCCTGAGAGAATTGTAGTTGCGGGGCCGGTATCGGCCGATTGCACCACCTCTTTGACCGGTGAATTTTTCGTAGAGGTAAAGTACGAAGTCAACGGATTGAAGGCTACTGCCAGCCCTACACCGATGGTGGTGAGCATACCCAACCGCCAGTCGTTGGCATACAAAATAGCCAGCACAAAAGCCCACAGTACCGTATTGATGCTTGAAACCTCATACGAACGGAACATGGCTTCTTCTGCATCATGTGCCCGCAGGAACTTAATCGGGAAACGTTCCCAGATGGGTACAGTGAACGTACCGATGATAGAGCTGATCACACCGATCGCGCGGATGATCAGAGGGTAGACGATCCACTTCAATTCACCGGTAATCGCAGTTAGGGTTAAACCCAAAATCAAACCGGAAACAATCGTGACTTCGTAGCTTTCAAAGATATCGGCTGCCATACCGGCGCAGTCACCCACGTTGTCACCAACCAGGTCAGCAATCACTGCAGCGTTTCTGGGATCATCCTCAGGCAGGTCTTTTTCGACTTTGCCAACCAGGTCCGCTCCCACATCGGCTGCCTTGGTGTAAATACCACCGCCTACGCGCATGAACAACGCCACCAGCGTGCCGCCAAAACCGAACCCAAGCAGCGCATCAGGGGCGGCCTTACCGAAGATGATAAAGATCATCGTCCCACCGAACAAACCCAGGCCATCCGTCAACATACCGGTGATGGTACCGGCATAGTATGCGATCGACAGAGACTCATTCAAGCTTCGACGAGCCGCGGAAGCCGCGCGCACATTGGCCTGGATGGCCATGCGCATGCCCAACTGGCCGACCAGCAAAGAAAAACTCGCGCCCAAAATAAAAGCGATTGTCCGGCCAACAGCGATGATGATGGTTGTATTATTCGGAAATTCCTCCAATGCTTCAGGAGTAGGAGGCACAATATAAACACTTAAAAATAACGCTACGGTTAAGAGCAGCATGGCCGGCAATATGGTTTTCAACTGCCTGTTGAGGTAACTGTCAGCGCCGATACGGATGGCGTTCCAGACCTCCTGCATTTTTTCGGTACCCTTGTCTTTATTTAAGACCTTCCCTCGCAGCAACCATGCATACAGAAGACTGATGAATGCGGTCACTACTACGATGATTATGGCTATTTGTTCAAAACTATTCAAGCCATGTCGGGCCAGGCCTAACAAGTTCAAAGTCTGATCCATTTCGATTCACTCTCCTTAAATAATATTCTTTTTGATGAACTGGTTTTTCCCTCTATTGTTCAATTGCTTAACAAATTGAATTTTACCCTATCCAAACTGTAAAGGGAATAATTTACCCGGATTCATGCATTTATGATCATTATTTTGGTTTTTGTTCTCCATTCCGGTTAATTTCTAGCAATTTTTTGTTCACCAGTCGCTTATTATACAGAGTAATTCGTTGAGCTTTGACACAATTATTTAAGATTAATGAATAATTAAATAGTTATTAGAATATGATTAATCTATTGACTTTCAACTCCAATTTTTGTATAGTATATTTCGTCGTTAAATGAGACGGTCATGATTTCTGTAACGAGCGGCAGATTTTCCGCTCGTTATTTCCTGTCAATGGGCAAATGACCGATGACGTGCACGTGTCGATAAAAACGAAAGGTATTGATTTTTGCCATGAAAACGTGTATTCTGAAACGGATGGCATTGATTGGTACTGATCAGCAAACGGATGTGAGGATTAAAGAGTAACGGATGAAAGATAGCGTGATCAAAATTAATGTGGATGAAGAGGATGAGTCCTTTTCCGCTATCGCAAGATTGCTGGAAATCGGACGTCAAAAATCATATGTCACGATTGATGACATCCTCCACTTCTTCCCGGATGCAGAACAGGATGTCGGCCAACTGGAAGAGACTTTTGCCGCCTTGATGAGCGCGGGGATTCCTTATTATGAAGATGCACCAACCGCAGAGCCTGGTATTGAAGCAATTGAACTGGATGAGGATGACGACGAAGCGGTTGATGCTGCTCAAGAATACTTTTTGGATGATTTGGCCAATATCGATACAGACGATACCATCGGTCTGTATCTTAAAGAGGTCAGTCGTGTCCCTCTGTTGACCGCGGAAGAAGAAGTAAATCTCGCTCAGCGAATTGAGCGGGGACGAATGGCACGCGAAGAGCTTGCCAAAGGACGTGTTACCACCCGCCGCCGCATGGAACTGCGTCGCCTGATCGAGGATGGATGGGCTGCTCGTGAGCATCTGATCACGGCCAACTCACGCCTGGTTATCAGCGTGGCAAAGAAGTATATGGGGCGCGGTGTCCCCTTCCTTGATTTGATCCAGGAAGGCAATATTGGTTTGATCCGTGCCACAAAGAAATTTGATTACCGGCGCGGGCATAAGTTCAGCACGTATGCCACATGGTGGATTCGCCAGGCAGTTACGCGCGCCATCGCCGATCAGGGCCGGACCATTCGTGTACCGGTTCACATGGGCGATCAAATTAACAAGCTGCTGCGTATCCAGCATCAGCTTACCCAGCGGCTGGGCCGCGACCCAGCGGTTGAAGAATTAGCCGAATCACTCGATGTAACCCCTAAAAAGGTCGAGAATATGATTCAGGTAGCCAGGCGTCCTTTGTCATTGGAAACCCCAACTGATGACGAAGAGGATTCTGTGTTGGGTGACTTCATTGAAGACGATGAAGCCCCGCCCCCTGATGACACAGCCACCTACAACCTGCTGCGTGAACATCTGACCGAAGTACTGAACGGCCTTCCTCCCCGTGAAGTCCGCATCCTGCAATTGCGATATGGCTTGCTGGATGGACAGGCTTACACACTCGAGGAAGTGGGTCGCAAAATGGGCGTCACCCGCGAACGTGTTCGCCAGATTGAAGCGCAGGCATTGAGCCGCCTTCGCCACCCATCGATTCGCCGTAAATTGCGCGATTATCTGGGTGAGTAAACCAACATCAACGAGAAAACTGCCGTTATTAACGGCAGTTTTTTTATGCCCGCTTCCTTGCATTATTCTCTGAACTATTGCATACTTGTTGTGGATCGGAGGGTTTCGATGAAAAACATCCCATTAAGAGTATATGTGCGTGATATCGAAAATCTGATAACCAAAGGCAAGCCTGCCTATGCAGAACAGCACTGTAAACATATTTTGCGTGCCTTCCCAAAGCATGTAGAGCTTTATCGTCTGCTGGGCAACGCCTGTCTGGATATGGAAAAAATCGATGAAGCGGGTGATGTCTTCCAACGTCTGCTTTCGGTCATCCCGGATGATTTCACGGCTCTGGTGGGGCTGGCAGTCGTTAAAGAAGATCAAAATGATCTGGATTCTGCCATCTGGTATATGGAAAGAGCCGGTGAAGTGGATCCATCCAATACCGAGGTACAGGCAGAAACCCGCCGTTTATTCACAAAGCGGGATGGCGCTGCCCCTGACCACACACGGACGACCAGCGGCAGCCTGATCCGTATGTATCTGAAGGCGAATCTGTTTGATCAGGCGATATCGAAAGCCCGCTCAGCCTTGGCAGAAGATCCGCAGCAGGTTGATATTCAGTTGTTACTGGCGCGTACCTATTATCATCTGGGTAAAAAGATGGAAGCCGCTGAACTGTGTATTCAGATCGTCAACATGCTGCCTTACTGTCAGGAAGCGAACAAAATATTGTTCATTATTTGCTCCACAATGAATCGTGTTGCAGAGGCCAATGTATTTCAGCAGCGGATCAATGAGATTGATCCATACGCAGCTCTTATCTCGCCTGAATACCCGTCCGCCACTCAGGTACCTGATGAAACGATCATGCTGGAACGGTTGGATGTTCCTCTTAAAGAAGATGAACTGTACATCCGTCAATCAGAAGAACCCGCCGCTGAGTTAATGAAGATCCTGTACGCTCCGGCTGATTCCTCAATCAGTGAAGAAACTATCCAACCGCAAAATGATTTCGATGAAGTAAAAACGGCTCCATCCGAATCTTCTCAGGATGATTTACGCATGTCCTTACTGGATACACTCGATACATCCAGCCCGGAATCGGAACCAGATCTGGAAAACATTCCTGAAACAGATCAGAATCCGCAATCAGAAAACTCCTTTGGTGATCCACTAACAGAGTCAGAATCATTGTACCGGGAGGAAGACCTGCCTGATTGGTTGAGGAATTTCTCCAAACCGGCGGAATCCAGTGTGAAAGATAATCAGACCGAAAATGTCATCGCAAACAGATTTCAGGGGGCCGCAGAATCGGAAAACAAAATTCAAGAAGGATCGGCGGATTTTCATTCCGTTTCCCCTGTGAACGAACAGGAACAGGTTCTGGCCTGGTTAAAAAACCTGGAAGAGAGTGACCAAAAAACAATCGATCCAATATTGATGACGGAATTCCCAAGCCTAAACTTTGGTCAGGTTGAACCTTCTGTTGAGAAAAGTGATGAAATAGTCTCCCCCTTCGAATTCTCACCCTCTCCGGAAGAAAAGATGGAGGATCTGGGGGATCTGCAATCACAGTTGCGCAGCATTCTTATGCAGGATGCCGGTGATGCAGCAGATGACGGTGATAATAATCATCCGTGGGGTGATGTTCCTCAGGATGCATCCGGAAACCCCGGTGATACAATCGAACCTGAATCGAAATAACAGATAAACGCAAAATTCAGGATTTTTACAGGAGATATGATCAATGGAACGAACCATGGTGCTGGTAAAACCGGATGGAGTTCAAAGAGCCTTATCAGGTGAGATTATTCGCCGTCTGGAGCAAAGAGGATTAAAGTTATGCGCTTTGAAGATGATCTGGGTCACCAGGGATCTGGCTGAAAAACATTATGAGGTTCACAAGGGTAAACCCTTCTTTGAGGGTCTGGTAGCCTACATTACTTCGTCACCTTTGATTGCTATGGTGGTGGAAGGCCCCGACGCCATCAAAGCAGTCCGCCAGACTGCCGGCTCCACCCGCCCGCTTGAAGCTGCTCCCGGATCCATCCGCCATGATTTTGGATTAACAGTCGGTCGCAACCTTGTTCATGCATCTGATTCCCCGGAAACCGCTGCCGCGGAAATTGCCTTATGGTTCAAACCTGAAGAAGTGATTTCCTGGGATGGCGGTCTGGATGAGTGGATATTCAAAAACAATTAGAAAAGAACTTTCGATTTCCTTGACGTGATCAACGTAAAATGATATAAATACGGTGTTCGGGGGCGTGGTGTAGTGGTTGAACATGCGGCCCTGTCAAGGCCGAGATCGCGGGTCCGAATCCCGTCGCTCCCGCCAAAACCTGCTCAAAAATGGGCAGGTTTTCGCTTTAATATTCCTGCTGGTACCATTTGGACAACCAGAATCATCGATGATAATCTCAAATCCAACGGTTTTGATGTATAGTATTTTTGCATTTCTTTGCTTTTTAACCATACACATCGATCAAGCATTTCACTGACGATTTTCAAGTCCACCATTAAGGATGAGGCAGGCATGTTGGATACCCACAGTCTGGATCTTGTTTTCGATGAGATTATTGCCCATTGGGGTATTCCTGGGCTGGCAGTCGGTATTGTGGACGGATCTGACATGATCTATGCCCGCGCATCAGGTGTTCAGAGCCTTTCCACTCAAGCCCCTGTCACATCGGCGTCGATCTTCTGTGTAGCCTCGATCTCAAAATGCTTTGTCGCCACGGCTGTCATGCGTCTGGCAGAACGGGGGCTGATCGATCTTGACGCCCCAGTCGTCCGGTATTTGCCCTACTTTCATTTGAACGATGATCGCAGCGGGCAAATCACGGTCAGATCGATCCTCAGTCATACATCGGGGATTCCGGATATGGATGAACCTGAATATGCTGAACTCGTCAGCCATCCTGAATTTGATGATGGGGCGAGTGAACGCTACGTCCGTGGTTTATGCAGGCGCGGAATGGCGAGTAACCCTGGAGAACACTTTCTGTACAGTAACATCGGTTACAACGTGTTGGGTGATTTGATTTCAAAAG
>CAZHMZ010000184.1:0-6976 GCA_964532655.1 uncultured Anaerolineaceae bacterium | reverse complement strand
GAAAGGCGGTTGACAGCGTATTGGATGGTCTTCCACGGCGAATTGATGCTGCCGTTGTTAGAGTCACTGCCGGTGGTGGATACATAATACGCACCGGTGACGGTAGAACCCTGGGTGGGAGCAGCCGTCGGGGCCGTGGTGGGAGCAGTTGTCGGTGCGGTGGTGGGTGCGCCGGTCGGAGCAGTGGTAGGAACAGTGCCCGCAGAGCCGGAGCCAAGTACCTTCACCTCGGCGATGTGCAGAAAGTTGGTGCCTGACAGTTCAATGCGCACATAACGACCGGTGCGGTTGATGGCAACCGTGGTGGGTCTGCCGGCTTTTCCTGACACATAGTATGAACTGACGCCAGCCTGCTTGCGGATGGTCCCCAAACTGCCGGTTGTGAACGGAACATCGCTTACAAGCACATAAAAACTCTTCAACCGGTCGGTGCAGCAATCAGTGCGGTTCCAGATCTCAACAGATGAGATGGTCTGTACCGATCCGAGATCGACCTGCCACCACGGCTGGGAGGTTTTCTTGGTGTGGGAGACAGAGCCGTTGAAGTAGTTTCCATCGGTATTTCCATCCACCGCCAGTCTGGCCTGACCGGCATCCGATTTATAGTTGCTCGACTGGCTGGCAGGTTTATTTAATGCCAGGTTAACTGTACCGCCGGTAGAGGGAGCCGTAGTGGGGGCGTTCGTAGGAGCAGTGGTAGGTGCAGTGGTAGGCGCTTTCGTAGGAGCAGTGGTAGGTGAAGTGGTAGGCGCTTTCGTAGGTGCGGTGGTTGGAGCGGTTGTGGGAGCAGTGGTAGGCGCAGTGGTCGGGGCTTTTGTGGGGGCGGTGGTAGGAGCCGCGGTGGGAGGTGTGGTTACATTCCCCTGGTATTCATGCGCGCCAATATCCCATGCACCAACCCTGGACATGAAATCGAAATCCTGGTTGACCTCTAAAAGGTTGGTGCCCTTGTTGATCGCCAAAGAAGAGGAGGTCAGGTCATAGTAAAGATGGCTGGTTGTGTTGCCGCTCTGGGTAAAGGACGGCGCGCCCACGATAGAATTACTGCCCAAACCTAAGGATCCAGGGGTCTTGGACCACAGGTTGTTGGAGTAGGTTACGCCGGTACCCGCCAAGATGGCGATGGACAGCGAATCACTTTGCGAGATGATGTTATTCTGGAAACGGGTGTTGACGTGCGTGGCATTGTTGATCTGAACATTGGTGGTGGTGCGGGAATTGACAAAGGTGTTGTTGGCGATTAATACGCCGTTCATCCCGCCGCCTTTTGTACCCTGCCACCAGTAGAAGTTACGGTTGGCATTGGCCACAATATTATCGATCACCTTGATGTTGCTGGAAGCGGGGTTGTACAGTTCATCGCCCATCATGATGCCAACCCGGGCGCCTACACTCATGGCGCCGGTATTGTAGATGAAGTTACGCTGCAAAACAACACCGGTCGCATCTGAAATGTACACATTGGTGGCATAGTTGTCATAGACGGTATTGCCTTCCATGATGGTGCCGCTGGCCTCGTAAGTCGAAAGGCCTTCGCCATAGTTCATGTAGACCTTGTTGTTGCGCAAAACGGCATTGCTGGGATGACGGGCAGCCGAAAGGCCTGAAGCCCAACCGCTGCGGGTCTGTACCCCATTCTCATTGGAAAGGCAGTTCATCCACACCGAGCTGTTCTGTACGGTGTCGCTGTTACCGGTGATCAGGATACCGTTTTCTTTATTATGGTGCACATTGAAGTTGCTCACCACATTGTTGCTGCCAGTGATCACCACTGCCATCCAGTTGGTATAACGAACCTCAAAACCGGACATTTTGATGTAGTTACCAGCCAGTTTCACCATGGCAGCCCAACTGGTGGTGGGTAATTGATAATTGTTTCCATCAATTACAGGGGTCTCACCAGGATAGGCTTCAATATTGATCGGGCTGGACGAGGCACCTGATACGGTAATGGTAAAGCTCTCACGGTAGGTTCCGCCCCTCACATACAGGGTTTTACCGGCTGACATGCGGTTGACTGCAAATCCGATGGTTTTCCATGGAGCAGCCTGTGTGCCCGGGTTCGAATCGCTTCCGTTGGTAGCCACATAGTAGGTGTTCGCATCCCCCACGGCCAGGGCTGAAACCTCGGAATCGTTCGTTTCCGGGGTAGCGGTTGCCTCTTCGATCGGCAGGGTGGCTGTTGGAGTACTCTCTTCAGCCGGTTGGGTAGCGGTGGCTGAACCTGGCTCCTGTGCCGCAACATCAGGCAGGATGTTGAACACGAACGGTGCGCTCCACTCGCTGATGGTTCCATCTTTGAGAATGTAACGAACCGCCCAGGAGAAGTTGCCCACGCCAAAAGTCTCACCTTTATCCAGGGTGATCTTTTCACCGTCGATGATCAACTGGTCAAGCGTATAGATGGTTTTGCTGTACGGCTCGCCGTTGTTGAACATGATCAATTCATAGGAGGTGATTTCGGGGTTGGGGGTGTTGGTCCATTCAAATACGGGCTGGTTGGTGTCCTGGATGTCCGTCGGGCCAATCAGGACGGGTACACCGGCAGATTGAGCTGACACCGGGGTTGCATAAGAGGCAATATTGGCAACGGTGATAACCATTGCAACCAATACTGTGATCCACTTCGATATTTTCTTTTCTCTAATCATCGTTTTCCCTTCATACTGATAGTTTTTGCACTGCGAACGCTGTTGTGAGACTTTGCCTCGGCTCGCTTGCCATTACCATTGGATTACGCAGATCTATCCGTGAAGCAATTATTTAACTACTGGTTTCTGGCAACATAAATACATCGGAATGAGATGTTTCATTCCCTAAGTTCCAAAACGCTGATTTCAGCGCTTCACGCAGAGTTACACGTGGATTGGGATGCTCTTATGCTGATATGGTGTTGGATCGGTCCCTTTTGGGTTGAAAGTCTCGGCAGGGTAAATGGCGACAGGATGGAGGGACAGGGTCGGCGATGAAGCGTCGATGGTGACGAGCCTGAATTTGAGGTTTAGATTCCGGTCTCCCGGTAGGGTTTGAAAAGGAATCTTCTGGCTGTGGTCTTTCTCCTTTTTCTCGATTTGATGAAGAGTAATATCAGGCAGGTTACTCTTCCGCGATTATAGCAATAACATTTTTTTGTAAAGGTCAGACTGATGAGGAATCAGTCCTGATTGAGTCCTATTTGGTAATATTTTGGTTGTTTTGGTTATTGCATGGTAATGATGATAACATTAATTTTGAATTAGTGCGAACCCTGATAAAAATGCAAACCTTTTTTTCGGCCTAACTCCCCAGCCTGGTTTGTTTCTTTTATAATGAAAACGGACGGATAAGGAGGGAACATGACGTCTTCATACCGCATTGAAAAAGATTCGCTTGGCGAAGTGCAGATCCCCATCGACGCATTATGGGGGGCACAAACCCAACGGGCAATTCACAATTTTCAAATATCAGGGCTGAAACCTCGTTTTGAATTCATCAAGGCGATGGCCCTGATCAAACAGGCAGCCGCCGAAGTGAACCGGGATACAGGCCTCCTTGCACCTGACCTCGCCAGCGCTATCATCCAGGCCGCTGAAGAGGTAACCAATGGGAAATGGCAGGACCAGTTCATGGTGGATCCATTCCAGGCCGGCGCCGGCACCAGTCACAATATGAATACCAATGAGGTCATTGCCAATCGAGCCACGCAGATATTGGGTGGGACAGCGGGCGAATACCGGGTTCACCCCAACGATCATGTCAACATGGCTCAATCGACCAACGACACCATTCCCACAGGCATACGGCTGGCCTGTCTTCTCAGGCTGGATGAATTATTGCTGACTGTACGGAGGCTGGCAGACGCACTCGGTTCCCGTTCCGCCGCGTTTGACGGCATTGTCAAATCCGGTCGAACCCATCTCCAGGATGCCGTGCCAATTCGGTTGGGGCAGGAGTTTTCTGGTTATGCCAGAGCCGTGGATCGGGATGTCGACCGTATCGAACGGTCTTCTGAAGGGCTGCGCCGCCTGGGGATTGGAGGTACCGCTGTGGGCACCGGTTTGAATGCCCACCCCGAATATCGTACCCGCATGGTCAAGACGCTCGCCCGCCTCACCGGGCTGCGGCTATATGAATCAGACAACCTGTTTGAGAGCATGCAATCCATGGCAGATCTGGTTGATTTCTCGGCTGCCATGCGCACACTAGCAGGCACGGTCACTCGCATTGCCAATGATTTGCGGCTGCTTTCTTCGGGTCCCGCCACCGGTCTGGATGAAATCCATCTTCCGGCCGTGCAACCGGGTTCCAGCATCATGCCGGGTAAAGTCAACCCGGTGATGGCGGAAATGACCAATATGGCCATGTACCATGTCATCGGGTGCGATACTGCTGTCATGCTGGCTGCCCAAGCCGGGCAACTTGAGTTGAATGTGATGATGCCGGTGATCGCCCACAACCTGTTTGAGATGATGCAGATCCTCATCGGCTCGTTGACCGCTCTCACGCAACAGTGTGTGATGGGGATCACCGCCAATCCCGAATCCGCCCGTCACTGGCTGGACCGGAACACGGCCATCGTGACCGTACTTAATCCGCTGATCGGGTATGCCGCCGGAGCGGCTCTCGTCAAAGAAGCCGTTCAATCTTCACAAAGCATCCTCGAGGTGGTCATGCAAAAAGCCCGGGCAGGTGAATTGATCCATATCCATCAGAAACGGCCTCTATCACCGGAAGAAGCGGAAGGCGCGCTATCCAACCTGCGCAGGCTGACTGAGGGTGGGTTACCCCAGGAGCAGTGACTCTTTGATCAGTTCACAGGCTTCCTTGACAGATGTATAGGAGTTTCATATAAATAGCTTATGACCCAAACATCACCCATCACCATCCAGCCTCTTCAGGCTGAAGATCTTCCAGCCTGCGTTCAGGTGCTGACACAAAACGAGCTGTGGAAGCAATACAGCATCACACAGGAACGCGCAGAACATATGTTGAACCAAGCACTCCAGGAAGGCGCCAGTATTCTGGTTGCCAAAATCGATGGACATACTACCGGTTTTGCCTGGTATTCTCTGCATGGCGCTTTTCATCGCAGTGCTTACCTACGTTTGATCGGGGTTCTGCCCGCCTGGCAGGGACACCACGTTGGTGAGGCTTTGCTCAAAGCAGCAGAAGATGCGTCAGCCGAACATGTGCAGGATATGTTCTTATTGGTCACCCACACCAACCTTTCTGCGCAAAGATTTTACCAACGAATGGGTTACCAGCAGGTCGGCGCCATCCCTGATTATGTGGTCAAAGGGATCACCGAGTTGATTTATCAAAAACGATTGTTTGAATAACCACGGCAGCCGGTGTAACCGTCGCCAAAATTCACCTCAAAAAGGTTCACAGCATGACAACGCAATTCTACGAAGCCGAACAAATCATCCAGAGCGCTCTTGAGCGCATTCCAGCCATTCAGCTTTACATCATCCAAAACGGGAAACCTATCTACAACCGGTCCTTTGGATACATCGATTTTGACACAAAGCAGATCCCGGTACAGGATACCACCCGGTTCGACATGGCCTCGGTCACCAAGCTGTTCACCACCAGCGCTTTTATGAGCATGGTCGAAGAGGGGCTGCTCAGCCTGGATATGCCTGTTTCAGCCATGCTTCCGGCTTTCAGCGGCTTACGCCCCATCGCTCCCTATGAGGCCCCATTGGAAGAGGGTACTTTTTTGGATGTCAGCAATGGGAAAACGGCATACGTGGATGCCGGAAAAATTACCTTCAGGCAATTGCTCAGCCATTCAGCCGGGCTACCTGCCTGGCGTCCGTTATATCTGCTGGCCAATCGCACCGCGGCCAACTGGGGAACGCTTTCCACCTATTTTTCCTATCAGCCCGGTGACCGGGTCGTGTATTCAGATTTCGACCTGATCCTGGTGGGGCTGGCGTTGGAGGCGGCTGCCAGAAAACCGCTCGAGCAGGTGATCGATGAAAGGGTGTGTCAACCTCTTGGGTTACACTTGACCGGGTATCTTCCTTACCCGGACCCGGATGCTGCCGGTATGCCCCCTCAACCGGCAGCCAATACCTTCAACCCGGCGGAAGTGGCTCCTACAGAGATTTGCCGCTGGCGAAAACGCCGTCTGGTCGGCGAGGTGGATGATGAAAATGCGGGTCGTATGGGAGGAATTGCCGGGCATGCGGGCATCTTCTCTACCGCCCATGATATTGCCGCTCTCGGACAGTCCTATTTGCAGCCGGGCAGGCTGCTGAAGCCTGAAACCATTGCCGAGATGACCCGCCAGCATTCACCTGAAGGCCAGCCGGTCCGGCGCGGGATCGGGTTCGATTTGTGGGTCGACAACCCGGATACCAGCGCCTATCCGTTCAGCCCGTCCAGTTTTGGTCATACCGGGTTTACCGGTACCAGCCTGTGGGTCGACCCCCGGCGCGGCATGGTGACTGCCCTGTTGACCAATGAGGTCTATCACGGACGGGCAAACCGGGTCATCTTCGAATTGAGACAGGGCGTGCACCAGGCGGTGGTAAAAGCCGTTGACGCGGCTGACCGCTCCTGATGACTCAGACCTCCATCCGTTGAGTAAAACAAAAAGTGGGAGAACAGGTACACTGTTCTCCCACTTTTTTCGAAAAATGAGGTCTATTTTGTCGCGGTGCGGGGGTCTAAAGCATCGCGCAAGCCGTCACCAAAGATATTGGATGCCAGAACAAACAGCGTGATCATTGCGCCGGGGAATACCATCAGCCACCAGGCCTGACGCAGGTAAGGGCGTCCGTCTGAAAGCATGAGGCCCCATTCAGAGGTAGGGGGCTGAGCGCCCAAACCGAGGAAACTTAAGGTTGAGGCCGACAGAATGGAACCAGAGATGGAAAGGCTGGCCATTACGATGATGGGGGCGATCACATTGGGTAACACGTGGTTGAGCATCACCCGGACGGGATCGGCGCCTAACGCCCGCGAAGCCTGAATGAAATCAATTTCC
>CAZHMZ010000183.1:0-6990 GCA_964532655.1 uncultured Anaerolineaceae bacterium | reverse complement strand
TCATAGGCGCCTGCGTTGCGGTCAAACTGGCTCACCACGGTCACGCGGTCACTGGAGCCGGTGTATTCAGCTTCATTCGCATCAAAATACATGTCTCTTTCCAGGATCTCATCATCGGCGTCCTGGTAGATCATCACCAGCCAGCGCTGCTGGTCAGGCGGAACCGATATTTGCTGCTCCACCGCCACAGGAGTATCCGCCTGGGGGATAATTGTTTCAGGAGTAGCCTCAGACCCCGGGGTGACAGCCTGATCGACGGGTTGAGTCCCGTCCCCGGCAAAAGGATCCCATTCCGAGTCCTGTACGAATAAAAAGTAACCGCCTACGCCCAGGCAGG
This sequence comes from uncultured Anaerolineaceae bacterium, assembly GCA_964532655.1. GTDB lineage: Bacteria > Chloroflexota > Anaerolineae > Anaerolineales > Anaerolineaceae > JAJFTV01. Next base: position 6,653 of record CAZHMZ010000183.1, on the reverse strand, counting down.
CACATAAAATACAAACGACAAGCAAGATTGCAATAACAATTAGTAGCTTCTTGTTACCCATAATTGCCTCTGCTGAAAGGAATAGATTAATTATAGGATGATGAAACAACAATACCATAAAAAAGTATTGAAAACAATCATCCGATAATTTGCCGATGCTTCTCTGGTATGATCATGTCCCATTGGATTTGACTGGCTGGAGGACTTATGATGAATGAAATATACACCATGTACCACCTGGTGAAGCATGAAGATCTGAACCATCACGGCACCTTGTACGCAGGACGGAGCGCCGAGTGGTTTGTGGAAGCCGGTTTTATTGCCGCCTCGAGCCTGTTGACCCCGGATTCTACGGTGTGTCTGCAAATCCACGGCATGACCTTTTCAAGACCGGTGCATCTGGGCGAGATCGCCCATTTTCACAGCCGGGTGGTGCTCAGCGGGAAAAGCAAGCTGGTTTCCTATATCAAAATGGAAGTGAACCGTGAACTGGTGGTGGAAGGCTTTATCACCTTTATCCACGTAAATGCCAGCGGGCAAGTGAAACCGCATGGGATCACCATTGTTCTCGAAAACGAAGAAGAGCGCATTTTGCATGATCGGGCTGAAAAACTCTTTCAATAACCGGGCCGATTGATAATCGAAGCTCTGCCTGCGGTGCAGCAGGCAGAGCTTTTTGACACATCAACACAGAAAATACACGGGTTTAGATATACCCCGGTATTTTTTGAGCGGATATTTGCCGTTCCAATGATTGGATGGAATTCTTCTGCTGATAGATGATATCGTTCATCACATCTCCGATGGAGATGACGCCGATGACCTCGTCATCCACGACGACCGGTAGATGGCGCACGTGATGATCCAGCATGAGCTGCATACACTCCTGCACCGTTTGCTCCGGGTGCACAGTGTGCACCACGCTGGTCATCACATCACCCACGCGGGTATCGCGCGAGGTCTTCCCACTCAGCACGATTTTGCGGGCATAGTCTCTTTCCGACAGGATCCCGACCAGTTTGTTATTTTCCAACACCACCAGCGCACCCACGTCTTTATCGCCCATGATGCGCAGGGCATCATAAACGGTGGTATCCGGATTGGTAGACCAGATATCAAATCCTTTTAATTGCAGTATTCGTCTCACGCTGCTCATATTAACCTCCCTCGATATAACAGCTTCACAATAATTCAATGATTGTCAACGATTATAGTAACTGTAGATTAACCAGATATGAATTTCAAAACCTATCAATAAAGATTTCACAGAAACTTCTCATCTGTGCTTAAGGCTGGATGAGAGGACCGCGCTGTTTCCGCCAAAATCAACACAGAGCTTGCGCAGGATATCCCGCTGACCCATACAAAAAGGGGTACAATTGATCCATCCCATATAAATTAACACTTGTTTTCTGCTATCGATGTGTGATATAATACTGATATATTAGGAAACAGAGATTACGATATGAGCTATCTCCTCTCCGATCAGGCATACCAACTTATCCGCCGCGATATCATCCAGTGCACGCTGCCGCCCGGTCTGACGGTGGCTCAGGCGCAACTGGTGGAACGTTATCAACTCAGTGTCACGCCGGTGCGCGAAGCGTTAAAACGGCTGGAACAGGAAGGGTACGTCCAGTCGATTCCGCGTTTTGGATATCTGATCACGCCCATCACGGTGCAGGATATTGAGGATATTTACGAACTGCGTTTGATGCTCGAAAAACCGGCTGTGCGACTGGCTGCTCAACGCGCCACCGATGCCCAGTTGGACGAATTACAGGCGCATGCTCGCTTTTCTTACGTTTATAAAGATCCGCAAAGCTACCAGGAATTCCTGCAGGCCAACGTGGGTTTTCACACCGATCTGGCGCTGTTGAGCGGCAACCGCCGCCTGGCGGAGAACATTGGCCGCCTGCTCGACGAGATGAACCGCATTTTCCATCTGGGTCTTGAAGTTCGCGACAGCGCGGAAGAAATGAAAAACGAACACATGGCACTTTCGGGAGCACTGGCTACTCGAAACACCAAGCTGGCCGAGGAGATTATGGAAGACCAGATCAACCGGTCCAAGCAGCGTGTACTCGAAATGATCAATCAGGGCAATATTCGATCCCACACCACCTTTTCCATACGTGATGAAAAATACTAAAGGAGTTTCAACCCCATCCATGAGCCTCAATACACTGTCTACCAAAACCCATCTGACCATCGATACTGTTCGCGAAAATATTTTGGGTATTGACACCCGCGTACCCCTGCTGGACGGCAGCTTTCAGCGTTATGTGAACCTGGATAACGCGGCCAGTACCCCGTCACTGAAGCCGGTCTTTGAAAAAGTGACCGAGTTCATGCAGTGGTATTCCAGTATTCATCGTGGAACCGGTTTTAAGAGCCAGGTTTCCACGCACATGTATGAAGAGGCTCACCGAATTGCGCTCGACTTTGTGAAGGCGGATCCGGAAAAGAACACAGTCATCTTTGGTAAAAACGCCAGCGAATCGCTCAACAAAATTGCCCACAGCATCGAATTCAAACCCGGCGAAGTGGTGCTTACCACCATCATGGAGCACCATTCCAACGACCTGCCCTGGCGGTCGGCTGCCAGTGTGAAGCATGTACGTGTGGATGAGAACGGCGCTCTGGATCAGGCTCATCTGGATGCTTTGTTGAGCAAATATGCCGGCAAGGTACGCATGGTGGTGGTCACCGGCGCTTCCAATGTGACCGGTTACGTCAACCCTGTCCATGAGATCGCTGAGAAGGTGCATCGCGCCGGCGCTGAAATTCTGGTGGACTGCGCGCAGCTTGCCCCGCACCGCGCGATTGATGTGTATCCCAACGATCACCCGGGTCATCTGGATTATGTGGTGACGGCTGCTCACAAGATGTATGCCCCGTTTGGCAGCAGCACGCTGATCGGTAAGAAGGAAACCTTCCTGCACGGCGACCCCGATCTGGTGGGCGGCGGCACGGTGGATATTGTGACGGTTGACCGCGTGAAGTGGGCCGGTCTGCCGGACCGTGAAGAAGCCGGCAGTCCCAATGTGGTGGGTGCTGTGGCTCAGGCCAAAACCATGCTCTGTTTGCAGGAGATGGGCATGGACAATGTAGCCGAACACGAGGCACAACTCACCGCTTATCTGCTGCGCAAACTGGCCCGTATTGATGATGTGACAGTATACGGCATCACCGATCCCGCCCGTGTGCATGAGAAGGTGGGCGTCGTTCCGATCACCGTGACCGGAATGAGCCATTATCTGGTGGCTGCTATCCTGAGCCATGAAGGCGGTATTGGAGTACGCAACGGCTGTTTCTGCGCGCACCCGTATCTGTTCAGCCTGCTCAAACTGGATGCGGAGCAGTCACTCAGCTACCAGCAGCAGATCATCAACAACGACCGCACCCATCTGCCCGGTCTGGTGCGCATCAGCTTTGGCTGCTATAACAACGAAGAGGATGTGGATCATCTGGTTGAGATGCTGGAGAAGATCGTCCGTCATGAGTACAAGGGCGATTATGTACAGGACCCTGTGCGCGGCGAGTTCCGCCCGCACGGGTACGCCCCCAATTTCAAGCAGTATTTCAGCCTGGATTAGTATCAGTCATTTTCTGGGCCGTCTGGAAACAGGCGGCTCCGTTTTTTTTCAAAAAGGCTTGATGAAGAAAAACTCCCTGCTCCAATCAGAGCAGGGAGTTACTGGTTCAGGCCAGTTCGCCGGGGCTCTCCAGCGGTGTGAACGCCCCGGTATACAACTGGTGATACTTGCCCTTTTGGGCCAGCAAGGTATCATGGTCACCGCGTTCGATGATGCGGCCGTTTTCCAGCACCAGAATGGCTTTGGAATTCTGCACCGTCGAAAGCCGGTGGGCAATCACAAACACCGTCCGCTCATCCATCAACTGATCCATGCCCTGTTGTACCAAAGTTTCGGTGCGGGTATCGATGCTGGAGGTGGCTTCATCCAGAATCATCACCGGCGGGTTGGCTACCGCTGCACGAGCAATGGACAGCAGTTGACGCTGGCCCTGCGACAGGCTGCTGCCGTCGCCTTTGATCAGCGTGTTGTAGCCCTCGGGTAAACGGGTGATGAAGTCATGCGCATTGGCCAGCCTGGCGGCCTGCACCACCTCTTCATCGGTGGCATCCAGCCGTCCATAGCGGATGTTCTCCATGACCGTGCCGGTGAACAGGTGAGTATCCTGCAGCACCATGCCGAGCGAGCGGCGCAAATCGTTTTTACGGATTTTGTTGATGTTGATGTCATCATAACGGATCTTGCCGTCGTCGATATCATAGAACCGGTTGATCAGGTTGGTGATGGTGGTCTTTCCCGCGCCGGTGGCGCCCACAAAGGCGATCTTTTGCCCGGGCTTGGCAAACAGCGACACATCATGCAGCACGGGTTTGCCTTCTTCGTAGCCAAAATCCACATCGAAGAAGCGCACATCGCCCCGCAGCTCGGTGTAGGTGATGCTGCCATCCGCCTGATGCTGGCGTTTCCAGGCCCATTTGCCGGTCCGGGTGGTGCTTTCCACCAGCTTCCCGTCCTGTGACTGCACGTTCACCAGCGTCACATACCCTTCATCGGTCTCCGGCTTTTCATCCATCATGGCAAAGATGCGTTCGGCGCCTGCCACTGCCATCGCCACGGCGTTGATCTGCTGGGCAATCTGGCTGACGGGGTTGGTAAAGCTGCGGCTGAGCGTGAGGAAGGAAGCGAGACCGCCCAGGGTGAGGTCGTTGATCCCGTTCAGGGCCAGCGCCCCGCCCACGGTGGCGATCAACACATACTGCAGGTTGCCGATATTGCCCATGATGGGCATGAAAATGTTGCCGTATTTGTTGGCCTGGCGCATGTTTTCAAACAGTTCTTCGTTTTTGCGGTCAAAGCCCTGTTTAGCCTGCTCTTCATGGCAGAATACCTTGATGACCTTCTGACCGTGGATCATCTCTTCCACATAGCCGTTCATCTCGCCCATGGATTGTTGCTGGCGCATAAAGTAGACCGCCGACATGCCGCCCACTTTTTTGGTCACCACCATCATGGCCGCCACGCACAGTCCAACCACCATCGTCAGCCAGAAGCTCAAGGATATCATGGCATACAGCACCGCCGCGATGGTAAAGATGGAGGAAATGACGTTGGGGATGCTCTGCGTGATAACCTGCCGCAGCGTATCGGCGTCGTTGGTGTAGCGGCTCATGATATCGCCGTGGGTATGCGTATCAAAATAGCGGATGGGCAGCTTCTGCATCATGGCAAACATATCATCGCGGATCCGCTTGAGCACACCCTGCGCGATGGTGACCATCATGCGGTTGTATGCCAGCGTGGCCAGGATGCCGATCAGATAAATGCCGGCCATGGCGATAATGGCCCTGAGCAGGCTGGTGAATACCGGCGCATCGGTTAACAGAAGCGGGGCGATATAGTCGTCGATCAGCTTTTGCAGGAACATGGCCCCGGTGACGCCGGTGACCGAGCTGATGAGGATGAACACAAATACCAGCACAAGCTGCCAGCGGTGCCGGCCGGTGATGTAAGCCAGCAGGCGTTTGACCGTGCGCGGGTTAATTTTTCGCGAGGGCATGCCTTTTGGCAGTTTTCCTTTCCCGTTATCTCCAGCTTTGGGGGCTTCCGGTCCGCGGCTGGCAGGCGGGGTGAGTTTTTTATCTGCTTTCATCGAAATCGCCTTTCATCTGGAACTGATACACTTCCTGGTAGATTTTGTTGTTTTGCAGCAGCTCTTCATGGGTGCCGATGGCTTCGATGCGCCCGCCGTCCAGCACCATGATCCGGTCGGCATCGCTGACCGAGGCAATACGCTGGGCGATGATGAAGCGGGTGGTACCGGGGATCTGCTCGCGGAAGGCCTGTCGGATCTGGGCATCGGTGCGGGTATCCACCGCGCTGGTCGAATCATCCAGAATCAGGATTTTGGGGTGTTTCAACAGGGCGCGTGCGATGCACAGGCGCTGTTTTTGACCGCCGGAAACATTGGCGCCGCCCTGTTCGATGTAGGTGTCATACCCGTTGGGGAATGACTGAATGAAATCATGCGCCTGAGCCAGTTGACAGGCCTGTACCAGTTCTTCATCGCTGGCATTCGGGTTGCCCCAACGCAGGTTTTCTTTGATCGTGCCCGAGAAGAGCACGTTTTTCTGCAGCACCACTGCCACCTGGTTGCGCAGAGTTTCCAGATCATAGTCACGCACATCCACGCCACCCACTTTGACCGTGCCCTGGGTGGCATCATACAGGCGCGGGATGAGCTGGATCAGGCTGCTTTTTGAGCTGCCGGTGGCCCCAATAATACCGATCGTTTCACCGGCGCCGATCTCGAAGTTAATGCCGCTCAGGCACAGTTTGTCTTCTCTGCCGGCGTAGCTGAAGCCTACCTGGTCAAATTGAACAGAGCCGTCTTTTACCTCATATACCGGGCTGGCGCCGTTCTTAAGATCAGGCATTTCGGTGAGGATCTCGTTGATGCGTTCGGCGGATGCGCGTGAAATGATGATCATCACAAAGATGAACGAAAGCATCATCAGGTTCATCAGGATCATCATGATATAGGTAAACATACTCACCAGTTGACCGGTGGTCATGCTGCCCGCCACGACGAGTTTTGCACCGATCCATGAAACCAGC
>CAZHMZ010000182.1:0-7017 GCA_964532655.1 uncultured Anaerolineaceae bacterium | reverse complement strand
GCCGCGATTGAGCAAATATACATCCATCCCGCGCCGGATTGCCAGATCCGCGCAGGCCGTACTGATCACGCCGGTACCACCGATGAATAAAACCTTCATAAGCCCCCAATCCGATCACAATTGTTGTTCTTCCTTTTATTATAGCCAGTTCAGGCAATGGAGTGGCTGCTTTTTCACCCGACCTCAGGGATTACTCAGGCTGAAATGCGTATATGCTTGCCTTCCGGTTGACCTGACAGGTATAATTGCCCTTATCCCCATCGAAGCGTGATGAGCATGTCCCCAGTGCGATCTGCGGAAATTTTGCGTACCAGGCTCTACCGACCACGTCCACCAGAACGTTTGGTGCTGCGCCGCCGTCTTTTCCGGCAGCTTGAAGAGGGTCTGGGAGGACGTATCACGTTAATCACAGCTCCAGCCGGATATGGCAAAACCATACTGCTTTCTTCCTGGCTGGATGAGAATCCACGCCCGGCCTGCTGGGTTTCGCTGGATGAGGGGGGTGACGATCTTTTTTCATTTCTTGCGTATCTGATTGCGGCCGTTCAAACCGTTTTTCCGCAGGCCTGCTCTACTGCCGAATCACTGCTTCAGGCGGTTGATCCACCGCCGATCACAGTATTGCAGGCTTATCTGGTGAATGAACTTGATGATCTGCCGCAAAAACTGATCATTATTCTTGATGATTATCACCTTATCCGCAGCCCGGAGATCCACGACTTTTTGACTCACCTGGTGAACCACTTACCGGCCAACCTGCATCTTGTGATCAGCAGTCGTGGGACACCGCCCCTGGCTCTTCCAGTATGGCGCAGCCGCGCCCAACTGAACGAGATCGACTCACGGGATCTTCGTTTTACCTTTGAAGAAGCCGAGCAATTTCTAAAGCAAACGTTGCGACTGCCTTTACCAGCCGATATGCTGCAAATCATCCAGGATAAGGCTGAAGGTTGGGTGGCGGGTCTGCAACTGACTGCATTATCTTTGCGAAGTGCCATCGACCCCGCCAGGTTTGTGGCGACCTTCCAAAAATACGGTTCAGAAACCATTCGGGAGTTCCTGCTGGATCAGGCCTTTCGGCATCAACCATCGCCCATCCAGGAGTTCCTGCTCAAAACATCCATCCTTGATCGCTTTTCGGCTTCTCTGGGCAACGCGGTGGGGCTGACCGGCGAAAATATCCGCAGCACACAGGATACGATCAATGTTCTACGGCGCACCAATCTGTTTATCGTCCCAGTGGATGATGAAGGTGAATGGTACCGCTACCATAATCTGTTTGCTGATATGCTGCGAAGGCGTCTCCATGATGTCTACGAACCAGAAGAGATTTCCAATTTACAGCGCCGGGCAGCATTCTGGTTTGAGAAAAATGAGTTAATCGATGACGCGGTTCGGCACGCCCTTGCTTCAGGAGATACTCTCCTGGCAGCGGAAATCGTCGAGAAACACAGCATCAGAGCGTTGAACCTCGAAAAAAATGCGATGATCGACCGCTGGCTTATGGCTCTGCCGGCGAACCTGGTGGAGACTCGACCGCGGTTGATGATGATGAGGCTTTGGATCGAGAGCTACCGCGAACACGGGTTGTCGAAAGGGAACACAGCGTATATGACCCGGATCGAGCATTTGCTGGAGAACCATTCAAATGAGCTTGAACCGGATATCCGCACCTTGCTGGATGGGTATGTTTCTGCGTTACGGCCGCATTACCTGATCAACATTGGCAGCTTTGAATTGGGTGTGAAACTGAGTGAACACGCGCTGGCTATCCTACCTCCGCAGCATCATTACGTACGCGGAAGAGCGTTGATGGGCTGGGCGCTCTGTATGCAGGCTTCTGGCCGGGGGGACGAGGCGGTTCGTCATTTGATCCGGGAAAGAGATACACAGTCAGAAGTGAATTCTTATTCGCTGGTGGTGTACCAGGCGCTGGCGTGCTTGTTTGCGATGAGCGGCAGGCTGGATGAACTGGAGCAGGCGGCTACCTGCCTGTACGGAAAGGCAAACGCACACGGGTATCAGATTTTGACCGGCTGGGCGTATTACCTGCTGGGGCTGGCTGCGTATATCGGGAATGATATGCAGAAAGCCTGTCAGTATTTTCAGCAAGCCGTGAATATGCGCTATCTGATCAGTAAAACGATTGTGCGGGAAGCGTATGTGGGTCTTTGTCTTGCGCAGCAAGCTGCAGGTAATACCGCCGCTGTGGAAACCAACCTGAACCAGTTGGATGATCTGGAAGGATTTGAGATTAACGAGTATCAGCGTTCGCTCAGGGCGCGCCTGGCGATGAATGGTTGTCATTTGCAGCAACCGCAGAGCTGGCAATTGAAGGATCCCTTTACACTGCCTGCCTGTCTGTTCGCCTGGCTGGAACTGCCGCATTTCACCCAGGCTCGCCTGTGGGTCAAGGATGGACAGGCGGAAGAATTAGCCAACGCGGTTGATTTGCTGGGTGGTCTGATCCCCCTGGCCGAAAAAATGGGCAGCATCTGGCGGATGATCGAAGGGAAGGTCTGGCTGGCAAGCGCCTTATACAGGCAGATGAAACAGCAGCAAGCCTGCCAGGTGATGGATGAGGCTGTCCGGTTGGCCATGCCGCGCAGCTTTTACAGGCTGTTCATCGAGGCTGGTCCGCTGGCTGCCGAGATACTCAATCGACTGGATTGCCGGGACACAGCCTTTGTGAAACAGATTCTGGCGGATCTTCATTCTGATCAAACGATACAAGTTGAGCACCCCCTGTTGACCCACCGTGAACTGGAAGTGCTGCGGCTACTGAACCAGCATCTGAGCGAGCGGGAAATTGCAGAGTGCCTTTCCGTCAGCCTGGATACGGTTAAGAAACACTGTTATCACATTTACAACAAGCTGGGGGTCAACAACCGCCGCGAGGCGCTCGCGGCAGCCAGACAAAATGGCCAGATCCTGTCATAAATTCCACTTTTTATTCCACTTTTTGGGTAACGTAACCGGAATAGATATGGTTATTCTGGTTATGGGCTTTAACTATTGAATGGTTGATCCCACAGTCCCCAATCCCCCCAATTTTCGTATCCATTTATTCTGAAAGGAGATCTTCCGATGGATAAAAGCAAGCTCCATGTAGGGCAATTGCTCTTGTTGGTGGTTCCTGCAGCATTTTTGGAACTGTTAAACCAGATCTACAATCTGTATGTACCGATCTTTATTCAGGCAGGCAGCGCTGAGTTCTCCGCCGGTGGAACCCTCACACTGGGTTTTGGTTTTGGCGCTCTGGTAGTGGGCGTCTGGATGATCGCCGATAACCTGTGGGGATTTGGCGTGCAGACCTTCGTGGGCGCGTGGAGCGACCGGACGAAGAGTAAACGCGGACGGCGCATCCCGTTTGTGATTGGGACACTGCCGTTCATCGTGGTGGGTTATTTCCTGATCCCTTACATTCCCACCCTGATTCCCCCGGAAGCAAGCGGCCAACCTTCCAGACTGATTTCTTTCATCGTGTTCTTTACCCTGGCCTGCATTATCTACTATGTTGGTTACACACCGGTTCGTCTGATCTTCCAGGCCATGCGACAGGAAGCCGTTTCAACGAAAAACCGGGTGAAGGTTGAATCCTGGTATAACTTCATCCTCAATGTAATGACCATTGTTGCCTACACCGCTGGCGCCGCGCTTTATCGCATGTACGGCCCGCTGCTGTTCTGGATTATCCTGGCCTGTTACATTGTGGCGACTGTCATCCTCATTGCCAAATATAAAGAATCCAGTGAATTGTCACAGGCTGCGGATGACCAGGAAAAGAGTAACCTCAAGCAGATGAAGGCGATCTTCACCAATGCGACCCAATCTGAGAAGCGAAATCTGATCTGGTTCCTGATTTCAGTGCTGTTCTTCACGATTTCCGCCAGTGCGTACACCAACTTTGCCTCATCATGGACGGTGAATATGCTTGGCGTGGATGAGTCAAAATCATCGGTTGCGCTGTCGTTGATCACCATTGCCACCACCATCGCGGTTCTACCGGCCGGGTATATTGCAGCCGGTAAGTTTGGCCGTCGTAACATGTATATCGTCGGCCTCGTGGTCATGATCATTGCAGGTCTTGTGTTGGGTTTCGCCCCTCAAATGTATATGCTGGGCTTTATACTGCTGGGTATCGGCGCGGGAATTGGCTTCCCGGCGCAGCTTCCGCTGGCAACCGAGGTGGCTCCTCAAAACGGGAAGATGGGAACCGTCATCAGCGTTTACAACATTGCTTACCTGACCGGTTTCATTTCCGGATCATTCCTGGCCGGATGGATTATCCAGATCACTTCTTATGGCAGCCTCTTCTTTGCCACCACAACCGGCCTGGTACTTTCTTTGATCTTCTTCCTGTTTGTTAAGTTGCCTAAAAAAGATATGGCAAATATACCCCAACCGAAACTGGCAGAAACCGGCGAATAGAGAAACGGATTTGTGATGGTTGATTTATTGATCCGAAATGGCAAGGTCATAGACGGCAGCGGTTCACCGGCTGTCTTGAAGGACGTTGTTTTGGAAGGGGACCGGATTGTTGATATCGGCTGTTTTCCGGATATTGCTGCCGAACGGGTCATTGATGCCACGGGTCTGGTGGTCTGCCCGGGTTTCATCGACATGCATTCGCATGTCGATGCGACCCATACCTTCCTCCCAGATTCGGAAGGGTATGCCGCCCAGGGGATTACCACAGTGGTCACCGGTAACTGCGGTATTTCGGTGGCTCCCTCCAGCAATGCATCGATGGAGCAGACCATTGCGGTGATGGGCGAGGCAGCACACCTGATCCCCGCTGAAGCCGGCAAAACCTTTGGCGGATATCTCGATTTTATTACCGCTCAGGGCATTTCATTGAATGTGTTTCCGCTGGTCGGGCAGGGAGCGATCCGCGCTGCCGTGATGGGTATGGCGGGTGGCGCTCCAACTGAAGACCAGATGGAGAAGATGCAGGAACTGGTGATCCGGTGCATGGAAGAGGGTGCGGGCGGTATCTCCACCGGTTTGATCTATCCGCCGGGTTCTTATACTTCCACCGAGGAACTGGTTGAAGTGACGCGTCCGGTTGGCAAGAGAGGCGGTTTTTATTTCTCGCATGTGCGCGGTGAGGGAGATACGCTGCTGGAGGCCATTCAGGAAGAAATCACCATTGGCCGTAAAACCGGCGCAGCCATACAGCACAGCCATTACAAAGCCATGCAGCCCCAGAACTGGGACAAGGCGAGCCGGGGCCTGGAGATGATCGACGACGCCTGCGCTGAGGGCCTGGATATGACCGCCGACATGTACCCCTATACCGCCGGTTCGACAGGCCTGGTGTATTTACTTCCGCCGTGGGCAACAGAAGGTGGGATGGGGCAGATCTCAAAACGCCTGACCGATCCTGCTACGCGAGAGCGCATGAAGCGCGATATGAGCGAAGGCGCTTTGTATCGCGCGGATGACTGGAGCCAGGTAATCATCCCCTCATCGGCCAATCCGGCACACATTGGCAGGTCGGTCAGCGAAATGGCAGAGGAAGCCGGCAAATCTCCTTTTGACTGGGTATTCGATGCCCTGCTGGAGACCGGCGGCAATATCGGCACCATCATGCATTCGATGTCAGAGGATAATGTTCAGCTTGAAATGCGCCATCCCAAAATGATGTTTGGTACAGATGGGTTCGGGTTACCTCTTGATGGACCGCTGGCGGTAGGTGCGCCGCATCCTCGCAATTTTGGCACCTTCCCACGCATCCTTGGCAAGTATGTGCGCGAAGACCGGGTGATATCGCTGGAAGAAGCCATCTGGAAAGCATGCGGATTTCCAGCTCAGAAACTCCGTCTGCAAGAACGTGGGCTGCTCCGCAAAGGGTACAAAGCCGATCTGGTATTGTTCAATCCTGAGACGATTGTGGACAAAGCGACTTTCCTGAAACCGTTCCAGCGACCGCTAGGTATCGAAAATGTGATTGTCAATGGAAAACTGGTGATGGATCACGGAGTCCACACGCAAGCCCGTCCTGGCGTGGTGCTCACCCGCCAGTAGGAACAGAAACTAACTATTTGACAAACCCTCTCCGAAGACCCCTGGAGAGGGTTTGTTTATTGCCGGGGAAAGTATGTAATCAAATAGGTATCAGGTTGAAATCTGATGGCTGATGTGCGACAATTAATTATCGAATGAATCATTTTCAGGGAGGAATGGTATGAAAATCAGTGCAAGAAATGTCCTTAAAGGAACGGTCAAACAGATTGTAGATGGGGCAGTAAATTCCGAGGTAGTGATCGAAACGGCTCATGGCGATACAATCGTTTCTGTGATTACGAAAGATTCGGTGAAATCCCTGGGATTAGAAGTGGGGAAAGATGTTTATGCGGTCATCAAAGCCTCCAACGTGATGGTTGCGATTGACTGACGTCAGGTTGAAGAGATGTAAAGGAATACGCAGATATAAAAAACTTGTCTGGTCTTGCTGATGAGAGGTGGATTCGGATTATGCGCATAGTCGATACTGTCTCTGGTTCACGATGTCAGTAGCCTCAGTAAATAAATAAAAAACCAGTCATATCGCGGCTGGTTTTTGTTTCATGGGATCATTGGGAATGATCGGTAATGATTAAACAGGGTCTTTCGAAATGGATTTGAAAGACCCTGGAATTAAAAATTTTAGAAATTTCCCGCTTTCGAATGCATCTATTTTGGGAACTCTGGCTCCTTCAGCCAGCCGCGGATGGTCTCTTCCAGATCCTGCCCGCTCACCTCGTTCACCACAGCAATCAGCTCATCGGTTCCGGCGGAACTGCCGCGGTAGCGATCCAGAAATGTCCGAACGATGTCGAAGAAGACCTCGTCACCCACCAGCAGATGGAGTGAGTGGTAGACCATTGCCCCGCCGGTATAGGCCTCGGAGCAGAACAGGTTGTTGGGCGGAGGTGCATCCACCGGCCAGCGGTTGGGATAGTCTTGCGCTTCCTCGATCATGCAGTTATTCAGATCGGTGGCATCACCGTTACGGGCGTCCCACAGACAGCC
>CAZHMZ010000181.1:0-7021 GCA_964532655.1 uncultured Anaerolineaceae bacterium | reverse complement strand
ATTCTGATACATTATACATGCTCAGGCAGCCTGCTTTGCTGTTTGCTTAATCGCGCCTGCCGGGCTGTTTTTCAAACCGGACTGATGCTGATACAATTAGGTCTGATCTTCTGGATCTGGCACCCGGCAATCAACTCAACCCGGATGGATTATGGAGTATAGGGTATGAAAAATTGGTTTCTGTTGATCCTCGGCGGTCTGCTAACCGTCACACTCCTGAGCGGCTGCGGTTTATTTTCGCAAACAGCCCGGTTAAGCGAAATTGATATCGCGGTTGATGGTGACCCTTCCGAATGGGAGCCGTTTCCCACCGTTTATACCGATGAAAAAGGCGATAACATCAGCATTGACTATGATATTTCCTTTATCAAAGCCTTTACTGACAACCAGACCGATACCATCTATATCCTGGTGGAAAGTTATCTTCTGCCCAAAGACTTCACCAGCATGGAAATTGATTTTCAATATGGAGACGAATACTATCGCGTCGGTTTGCCAACCGGCGAAGATTACTTTGGAGCCGTAGCGCGCCAAAACGAACAGGATGAATGGCAAACCGTCACCGACCGTTTGGAATACAGTATGGTCAGCGGCGAAGCCACCGAAACTTCATTTTCCATCAGCAGTTTTCCCGACCAGAATCAATTGAAGATTGCCAAAATCCGTATCATGGGTGGAATCTGCTGCAACCAGTACGAATATTTCGCCATCGACTATATTGACTGATCATTTGGTATAATCCGGCCTGCTGCTTTACAGGAACGCCCATCCGAAGTTCATCCAGAGGAAACGGTATGGATCAATTCTTTTCGGGACTGGAATACACAGGAAAACCCTTCGAACTCTTCGGCCCAGCACATCTCATCGCGCTGGGCTTCATCGTGCTGTTGAACCTCTCGTTTCTGCTGCTAAGAAAGAACCCGTCCTCACGGCTGAATACCGTGGCCCGATATACGATGGCAGCGGTATTGATTATCAACGAGTTGCTGTGGCACTACTGGAACGTGCGTAATGGTTTCTGGTCGGTGCAGGAAACATTGCCGCTGCACCTGTGCAGCCTGTTCGTCATCCTGAGCGCCATCATGCTGGTGACCAAAAGCTATTCCATATACGAGTTTGCCTATTTCCTCGGCATTGGCGGAGCGCTTCAGCCTCTCATCACGCCGGATGCCGGCATGTGGGGCTTCCCGCATTTCCGCTTTTTCCAGGTAATCATTTCGCACGGGCTGATTGTCAGCAGCGCTATCTATATGACGGTGGTGGCCGGCTACCGCCCCACTTTCAAATCGCTCAAACGTGTATATATCGGTTCGGGGTTGTACGTAGCGTTCATCTTTGGGCTCAACTTCCTGCTGGGCAGCAATTATCTGTTTATCGCCCATAAACCCACCACCGCCAGTTTGATTGATCTGCTGCCGGAGTGGCCGGTGTACATCCTGTACCTGCTTGCGATTGCAGCCGTGGTCTTTTTCCTTTTATATGTGCCTTTCCTCATCGGTGATCTGCGCAAAAAAAGCGCGAAAAATCTAAACAGTATTCAGGAGGCCCAATAGGGTTATCCATTTGAAATTAGCAAACATCGATCATTCCAAAGTCGATTACCGGTATAAATGGTATGTGCTGGCTGCCACGGGTATGGGCATTTTCCTGGGCACTATTGACGGCAGTATTGTCAATATCACCCTGCCCACCATGGTGGAGGGTTTCAATACCAGTTTTGCCACCATTCAATGGGTGGTGCTGGTGTATCTGCTAACGGTCAGTGTATTGATGCTGGGGATGGGCCGCCTGGCCGACATCAAAGGGAAGAAACCGATCTATACCCTCGGTTTTGCTGTTTTCGTCGTCGGCTCACTGCTGTGCGGTCTTTCACCCACAGTGGGAACATTGATCGCCTCGCGTGTTGTGCAGGGCATCGGCGCTTCCATGGTCATGGCATTAGGCATGGCCATCGTGACCGAATCATTCCCTCCGGAGGAACGAGGGCGCGCACTAGGCATCACCGGCGCCATTGTATCCATCGGTGTAGTCACCGGACCCACCCTGGGTGGTCTGATTGTCAAGAACCTGTCGTGGCACTGGATTTTCTTTGTCAATATTCCCGTTGGGTTGATCGGCATCCCGATGATTCTGCGCTTTGTACCCGATCTGCGCCCGACCGGAAACCAGAAATTCGACTTTGCCGGCGCCGGCACTTTGTTGATGACCCTGATGTGTTTGCTGATGGCGCTCAATCTGGGGCAGGTAGACGGTTTTTCAAATCCGCTGGTGTTGGGGCTGCTGGCCGGTTTCGCGGTCTTCCTGGTTCTTTTTATCGTGGCCGAGCGGCGTGCAGAACAGCCAATGATCGATCTGTCACTGTTCCGCAATGTGCTGCTGCGCACCAACCTGATCACCGGTTTTCTCACCTTTGTCACCCAGGCCGGCAGCATCTTTTTGCTCCCGTTTTATCTGCAAAATGCGCTGGGGTATGATCCGCAGCAGGCCGGCTTTTTGATGGTGGTGGTTCCGGTATGTCTGGGGATCATGGCTCCCATTTCAGGCACGCTCTCCGACAAAGTGGGCACCCGGCCAATCACGGCCATCGGGCTGGTTTTTCTGCTGATCGGTTACATCAGCGCCAGTACGCTCTCGCTGGAAACGACCGCCCTGGGGTATGCCCTGCGCTTTATTCCGGTGGGCATTGGCGTGGGCATCTTCCAGTCTCCCAACAACAGCGCGGTGATGGGTTCGTCGCCGAAAAGCCAGTTGGGTGTGGTATCCAGCCTGCTGGCCATCACCCGCACCCTCGGCCAGACCGCCGGTATCGCCCTGCTGGGCGCTTTCTGGGCCTCGCGCACCTTCGCCTATGCCGGGCAGGTGTTTCCAGGCGGCGCCACCGATGCGCCGTACACCGCGCAGGTAGCCGGGCAGCATGATACCTTTGTGCTGGCTATCGCGGTCACCAGTGTCAGCCTGGTGCTTGCGCTTATGGCTGTTCAGCGCGAACGGAAAATGAAAAAAGAACAGGTACAGGTAGGCGTCTCAGACCGGCAGCAGGCCGGTAAATAAGAGCCTGACCAAAACACGAAGTATTCAATTGAAGAAGGATGGTTTCCCATCCTTCTTTTTTTTCATCCCTGATGGCTCCTGCTTTTCCTTCCATTATGAAAGAAGAAAACCGGCGGATATATGCTGTTTTGACATACCTCAGGATGGGTAGATTCTGACTTTTGGCCTCGTTGCACCTTTCGATGAGGAAGCGAGCGAGTACAGACGGGTATAATACTTGTGTCTGCCGGTTTTTTCAAATCCATATCCATTTGTGTTCCGTAACCTCGATCATTTCGGGAACGCGGATTGTTATGACCGTCATCCTCTCTACTCTGGAGAATCCCATGCCTGACACCCCAAAACGACCTGTTGAACTGCAAGACCTGTTCAGACTGAATGCCATCTCCGAAGCGCAGCTTTCGCCGAATGGTAAATTTGTTGTGTATGGCGTTGCCCGAATTGAGCCGGAAAAAGAGAAACAGATCTCCTCGCTGTGGTTGTATTCGCTGGAAACCGGCAAAACCCGGCAGTTCACTGGCGGACCGAACGGCGAAAACGGAGCTGCCTGGTCACCGGACAGCAAACTGATCGCCTTTCTCTCTGCCCGTGGCGAAGGGGAACACGCCCTGCCGCAGGTTTACATCATGCCAATCGACGGCGGAGAAGCTCGCCAGGTGACTCACCTGCAGCAGCCCATTGGCGGCAACCCAATCTGGTCACCGGATGGGAAATGGATTCTCTTCACCGCCGGCCCTAAAATGGAAACACCGCCCGATCCCAAAAAACCGTACCGGGTGGACCGCACCGTGTACCGTGTTGATGGGATTGGCTATCTGGATCCGCTGGTGCAGGATATCTATGTGCTGGATATCAGCAACCCGGACAGCGAGCCCAAACAGCTCACGAATGACCGCTACAGCAACGGTGAGCCGCGCTGGTCGCCGGACAGCACGCGCATCCTGTTCCTGCCCCTGGCTGATCCGGTCTCATCTGCGCCGTTCTGTCAGACGCTGAAAACCGTCGACCTGCAGGGCAATATCAGCGTGTTGCATCAGAACTGGGGCAACTACGAGGTCGCCGAATGGTTGCCGGATGGAAAATCGATTCTCTTCATCGGTCAGGAAAATGGGCGGCCGATCGGATCCAAAAACGATTTATGGGTGCTTCACCCGGATGCAGGGCAGCCTGAGTGCCGGACAAGCAGGTTCAAATTCGGCGCAGGCGGGCATTTGCGCTGCGACCTGCCGGTAAGCTGGAACAATTCCCCGCGCATCTCTGCGGATGGGAAGACCGCTTATATCAACGTGCAGATCGGCGGCACCGTACCGGTGTACGCTATTTCACTGGAAGGTGAAGAAAGTTGCCGCGAAGTGGCAGGCGGTGAGCGCCTGACCGCTCTACTGGATGCCGACCAGGATCATCTGCTGTACGTCACCAGTGACTGCCATCACCCCTGTGATCTGTGCCTGAGTAGCCTGGACGGCATGGGCGAAAAACAAATCACAGCCGTCAACGCTGATCTGCTCGCGCAACTGGAAATACCGCGGGTGGAGCATCTGCTGTACCCCGGCGTGGATGGTGTTCAGGTGGAAGGCTGGGTGCTGCTGCCGGCTCACGGCGATGGCCCCTTCCCCACCGTGCTGTACATCCACGGTGGCCCGCACTCGGCGTTTGGTAATGTGTTCAACTTCGATTTTGCCTTCCTGCCCGCCCACGGGTATGCCACCCTGCTGATCAATCACCGTGCCTCCACCGGCTACGGCGATGAATTTTCCACCGCTATCAAAGGCGATTGGGGCAATCTGGATTATCAGGATCTGATGTACGGCGTGGATGAAGCCATTTCAAAGGGTTTCAGCGATCCGGAGCGCCTGGGCTGCACGGGGATCTCGGGCGGCGGAAATCTCTCCTGCTGGATTGTGGGCCATACCAGCCGCTTCAAAGCTGCGATGCCGGTCAACCCGGTCAGTGACTGGCTGTCCTTCTACGGCACCAGCGACATTGGCATTTGGTTTGGGGTGGAAGAACTGGGTGGTCATCCGCATGAGATCCCCGAGATCTATCGCAAGTGCTCCCCGGTGACCTACGCGCATACCTGCACCACCCCCACGATGATGGTGCAAAGTGAAAATGATTACCGCTGCCCGGCCGGGCAGTCGGAGGAATTCTACAGCATCCTGAAAGCCAATGGATGTATGACCGAAATGCTGCGATATCCCAACAGTTCTCACGGAGGCCCCATTTCCGGGCCGCTGGCTGCCCGAAAAACACACCGTGAGGCGCTGCTGGATTGGATGGACAGGTATCTGAAATCTTAATCTTTCTGGGAGACTCAAAATGACCGAAACCAAAGAAAAGAAAATTGCCTCAATGGACGATCTGTTCAAACTGCAGGCCCTGACTGCCGCTCACCTATCACCGGACGGCAAAACGGTGGTGTACTGCGTTACCCGTCTGGAAGGCGAAAAACGTGAGACAAAAGCCGGGTTGTGGCTGTTGGATGTAGAAACCGGCGCTACTCGCGCGCTCACCGCCGGCGAGAAAACCGATACCAGCCCGGCCTGGTCACCGGACGGCAAACAGATTGCCTTCCTTTCCACCCGTACCGGCATGCCGCAGATCTTCGTCATCCCGGTGGATGGCGGCGAAGCCCGACCGCTCACCAAAATGGAGCAGGCCATTGGCGGCGGACCCGTTTGGTCACCGGACGGCAACTATATCGCTTTCACAGCCGCCCCAAAACCCGAAACTCCGCCCGACCCCACCAAAGCGTACCGTGTCACCCGCAACGTCTTCCGTTTCGATGGCATGGGCCTGCTGGACCCGATCGTGCAGGATATCTATGTGATCCCATCCGCCGGCGGCGACCCCAAACAATTGACGAATGACAAATTGATGAACTCCATCATCTCCTGGTCACCCGACGGGCAGGAGATCATGTTCCAGGCCAACTTCGACCCGCATGAATCATATCCGCGCGCAGAGTTGAAGCTGGTGGATCTGAAGGCGTCGGTGCGCACCGTGGTAAGCCTTGCCTGGGGGCAGGTAGCCTCTGCCGCCTGGACGCCCAATAGCCGCCAGATCGTCTTTTTGGGTCAGGAAAAAGGCAAGCCGTTCGGCAGCAAAAACGATCTGTATGTGATCAAACGCCACGGCAGCGAACCCGAAATCCGCACATCCACCCTCATTCAGGGCCCCGGCGGCGGACTGCAGGGAGATTTCCCCTCCATGATTGCCGGCATCATGCACATCAGCAAAGACGGCAGTAATGTGCTCATGGATGTGCAGACCGGCGGAACCGTGGAAGTATACAGAATCGCCCTGCAAGGACCTGAGAAGTTCGAAACCATCCTCACCGGCGAGCGCAGTATCAGCCTGGTCGGCGTGAGTGAGAAACGGCTGCTGTTTGTGTCCAACGATCTCACCCACACCCCTGAGGTCTTCAGCACCGATCTGAACGGCAAAAACGAAAAACAGCTTTCGCATATCAACGACGAGATTCTGGGATCGTTGCAGATGCCGGAAGTGGAACACCTGTTGTACACCGGCGCTGAAGGAGCGCAGGTGGAAGGCTGGTATATGAAACCGGTGACCGGTGAAGCACCTTATCCCACCATTCTGTACGTCCATGGCGGCCCCACCGGCGCTTTTGGGAATACCTTCAGCATGGATTTTCTCAATTTCGCCAATAACGGGTACGCGGTGCTGTTTATCAACCCGCAGGGCTCATGCGGTTACGGCGATGAGTTCTCCACCGCCATCAACCCACATTGGGGCGACCGTGATTACCGAGATCTGATGGCCGGCGTGGATCTGGTGATTGAAAAAGGCTGGGCTGACCCGGACAAACTGGGTGTGGGCGGTCTTTCTTATGGCGGATACATGTCGTGCTGGATTGTGGGGCACACCAACCGCTTCAAAGCCGCTATCCCAGAGAACCCGGTGAGCGACTGGTGGAGCATGTACGGCGCCAGTGATGTGAGCGCCT
>CAZHMZ010000180.1:0-7042 GCA_964532655.1 uncultured Anaerolineaceae bacterium | reverse complement strand
CCAGTACAGCCCGCAACTGCTGGGATCGGCGTTTCAGTTCCTGGTCGGGTACCCGTCCGGGCAGCAGCGCCGCCGGTGTGCCCGGACGCGGTGAGTAGGCAAACACGTGCCCGCTCTCAAAGCGCATCTCCTGCACAAACTGGAGGCTCTCCTCGAAATGCCGCTCTTCTTCGCCGGGAAATCCCACGATAATATCGGTGCTGACCGCCATATTCGGTACTGCCTGCCAGGCGGTTTGCACCACCGCGGCAAACTGCTCGCGGTTGGTCAGCCGGCCCATACGCTTGAGTATTGCATCCGACCCGGATTGCAGCGGCAGGTGGATGTGCCGGCACATGCGCGGATCTTCCCACAGTTGAAAGAAACGCTCGTCCAGGTTCCACGGTTCCAACGATGACAGACGCAATCGTTCGATGCCGGTTTTTTGCAGAATGGTCTGCACCAGATCTGCCAGACGCAGTTCCGGCTGAAAATCCATCCCCCATGAACTGAGGTTGACTCCGGTCAGCACCGCTTCTCTGGCTCCGCCTTCCGCGGCCCAATGGATATCCTGAAGCACTTCTTCCGCGGTGCGGCTGTGTGCCTTGCCGCGGGCGATACGGGTGATACAGAAGGTACAGTGATTATCACAGCCGTCCTGCACTTTGATAAACGCCCGCGTCCGGAAACGCTCACCGGGTAGCGGCGAGCGCCCGGTAATAGCCGGGTGTAGCGCCTGTTCAGCAGGGAACAACAATCCGATACCGGATTTTTCCTGGTTGCCCACCACCTGAATACGGTTGGATAGCCCGGTGATCTCACGAGGTTCCAGTTCCGCCCAGCAGCCGGTGGCAATAACCTGTACGCCCTCCCGTTCCGCGGCATGCCGAATTAAATGCCTTGAATCCGCCACGGCCTTGCCGGTGACAGCGCAGGTATTGATGACTACGATTTGCGCATCTTCCACACGGGTTACCAGTTCATGTCCCTGGCTGCGGAACTGGGCGGCGATCCCCTCAATTTCACTCTGGTTCAGCCGGCAACCGACCGAATCAACATAAACTCTCATCCATCATCCAAATTCTAGGGCTGGCTGACCTGAAAATCTGTAAACAGGATATCCACACCCTTCTCGGCATTGCTGCCGGCGGTCAATCCCATCTTGCCGTGATCCAGGTCGGTATCAAAAGCCGATGCCAGCAGGACATCGTTAACCGACAGCGTCAGGCTGGAACCCAGACAGACTGCCTGAAGATGGTTGACCCCGCCGGTTCCCTGCGTGATTACATCCGTAAACCGGAGCTGGTCACTGCTGATCAAATAAGGCTGTCCATCCAGCACCTTGACGATGCCGTAATAGCCGTCGCTGCTGATCATGAACTGGTAATAATTCTTTTCATCCTGATACCGGCAAAGAACCCCAAAACGGTTGTCATCCGGGCCGTTGACCTTGGTGACATCCACGTCAATAGCGGTATCCAGAAAATATTCACCCAGGATGGACCAGTAATCATAGCCGGTCTGGTTGATAAAAAACCGCAGTCCCCCGCTGCTGTAATCGACAATGGAGCTGTCATCACTCCAGGTATCCCACGAACCTCTGGCCGAGAAATCATCCGTATACAACACCTCACCGGCTTCCGGCGGATCGGTTAAGTAGCGGATCTGCGAGGACAGCCCGCAGGCAGACGCGGTCATCATCATCCATATCATCATGAGAAAAATCGGTATGACTCTTTTCATCCTCGCCAGCCTTTCTCTCAGGGTGTTTCCGGTGCACCGTCCGGGTAGTATTTTTCCATCAGACGCATGGCCATTTTAGCAGTTTCAGATTGCGATGAAGTCTGGTTGAGCACTGCGTTAAGGTGATTGTAAGCCTGAACGGGTTTCGAATCCATCAAATAGACCTGGGCCAGGGTCAGGTGCGTATCCGCATTCCCCGGGTCCAGCTTCAGGGCGCGGGTCAGGTATCGTTCAGCGCTGAGTGTATCCTGCAAATTCAACATCACCGCGCCCATGATGCTCAATGCATCGGCGCTCTCCTGAGAAAGCCGCAGATATTCACGCGCCGCCGGCAAGCCCAGGGTGCGGATTTCATAATTATTCTCCAGGCAGAAGGCAACCAACGCTCTGCGCCACTGCGGGTTCTGCGGTTCGGCCTCGATGGCCTTTGTGATATACGTCAGCCCCGTGTCCAGATCACCCCCATCGGCGGCGATATTGCCCATCTCGATCAACCAGATGTATTCACCCGGTCGCAAATCTGCGATTTCCTGCATGATTTGCAGGGCTAGTTCCGGCTTGTTCTGGCGCTGCCAGTACATGGCGGTGAGGGTTTTTACGCCGATCGAATCGGGTGAGAGTTCGTTGGCGGTTTCAATCGCCTTTAATGCCGGTTTACCAAGCTGCTGCAGGCTTTCTGCCAGGAAAGCCCATGCATCGCCATACTCGGGGTCCAGATCTACGGCTTTCTGAAAAGCCCGGTTGGCAATGGCCCATTCGCCCAAATTGCCTAAAGTTCGTCCGATCATCACCAGGCGGTAGCGTTCATCGGCTTCCTGCATACTGGCCAGAACATCCAGAACCTCATCCACCGGTTCCGCCAGGGAACTGTCCAGCGATTTGGCCAGACTTAAGAAGCTCACCGCCTGCAACGGGTCGTAGACTGACTGAAGCAAGCCCAGCCGGTACACAGCGCGTGAGTTGTGCGGGTCGTTTATGACCCACTGGCTGTACACCGCTGTCTGATCTTCCACCAACCCGGCTGCGGCCAGTTTATCGGTTACATCCTCGTAAAAAGCCGAATCGACAGCCGGGTCCTGCAGTAGAGCCGTCCATATTTCCATGGCCTGCGGGTAAGCGCCGGTCTGGTAATATGCATTCCCCAGCGCAATCTGTCCCGTTTCGGAAAGCTGCTCCCGGTCCAGTGCGCCCTGCAGTTCCTGTGCTGCGTGCGGAGCATCACCGCCCTCATAAAACAACAGCCCGGCTTTTTCAAGCAAACCTTCACGCCAGGGTTGAGCTTCAGCGGCGGCAGTATAATGTTCAGCCGCTTCCAGGCTGTTACCGGCCTGCTCGGCTTCACGGCCTGCCTTCAAATTGGTCTTCAGCAAATCGGGCAGCGGCTGTAACTGTAAAACGACTGCCACTACACAGGGCAGCGCAATTCTCGCCAGAACAGACAGCCAATCACTCGATTGCATGGTTTGACCTTTTCAACGCCTGCTATCAGGCGCGAATTATGAGCCGTTTTCCGGCGGCTGGCTCTTCCGTCCGCGCCCTAATTCCAGAGAGCGCTCGTAAGCAGCCCAGATGGCGCGCGAAATGGCGGTGCGGAAACCCGCTTTTTCCAGATAATACAACGCCGCCGCGGTGGTACCGCCCGGTGAGGTGACCTCGTTGCGAAGCTCGGCCGGATGCGCTTTCTTGGAATCATAGTATTCCACCGAACCGCGCATGGTCTGGATCACCAGTTTTTCGGCAATCCGGCGTGGAAAACCCATATGCACACCCGCGTCGATCATGGCTTCCATGAACATGAATGCATAAGCAGGGCCAGTTCCGGAAAGAGCCGTTGCCATATCCAGATAGACCTCATCATCCATAAAGACATCCGGCCCCAGCGAGGTGAGGATCTCATGCGCGTGTTGTTTTTGTTCATCGGTTACAGTCGAAGAAGCGGTCCACACGGATATGCCCTCACCAATCTGGGCCGGGGTATTGGGCATCACACGGATGATGCTGGCATGCGCGAACCCATCCTGTAAATATTGAAGAGGGATGCCCGCCACGATGGAGAGTACCAGCGTTCGGTCCGGGATGTTGCCATGCAGATCGGAGATCACCTTATCGACATGCTGCGGTTTGACTGCCAGAATGAGCACATCGGCAGTTGAAACAGCCTCGACATTTCTCGCGGCGGTACGGATACCGTATTTTTCTTCCAGAGCTTGCCGGCGTTCCTTGAGCGGGTCGCTGGCCACGATTTGTTTTGCATCCGCGAGTTTATTCCTCAGCAAACCGGCGATGAACGCCTCTCCCATTACACCTGAACCGATCAATGCAATTTCCATGATTTCCTTCCAAACCTTGTATTTATTTGGTGCTGCTCCAACGGGTAAAAATTGCCGTACTTAACAACCGGCCGGCGCTCTGTTCTTCGAGCACCAGTTCACCGGATTCTGTCGTTCCGCTCCAGGGCTGCATCAGTTCCGAGATAGCATTATACAATGTAATCGAGGATGCCTTTACCGCATAAGCCGTCAGGATCAAAAAGAGCGGCTGTTCTGTCAGAATATCCTTGCAGGCCTGCAGCAGAGATGAGATCAGATCGTAGAACTCCCATACCTCGCCCTGCGGCCCGCGCCCGAATTTGGGCGGGTCCAGCATGATGCCGTCATAGCGGGAGTCCCGCCGCGCTTCGCGTTTGACAAACTTGAGCGCGTCATCCTTAATCCAGCGGATCGGCTTCGCGTCCAGACCGGAAAGGCTCTGATTCTCACGCCCCCACTGGATCACCCGCGGGGCGGCATCCAGATGGGTCACCTGAGCGCCGGCGTGCGCTGCTGCCAGACTGGCAGCTCCGGTGTAGCCAAACAGGTTCAGCACCTTCACCGGGCGATTAGCCTGTTTGATTTTCTCTTCCAGCCAATCCCAATGCGAAGCCTGTTCGGGGAAGATGCCCACATGCCGGGAAGCGCTCGGTTGCACCCAAAAGCGTAAATCCTGATACTCCACCTTCCAGCGCTCTGGCAGTTTGCTTCTGGTTTTCCAGTGCCCGCCATGCGTCTCGGATCCCGACTCAAAAACGGCGGCCGCGCGATCCCATTCCGCTTTAGGCAGGGCGGGGTTCCAGAAGGCTTCGGGCTCCGGGCGGATTAGTGTGTAAGGACCGAATTTCTCCAGCTTTTGCCCGCCGCCGCTGTCAAGCAACGCATAATCGCGCCAGCCCTGGGGCGCTGAAAGCTGAATACCAGCCGGTCGGGATGATTTCTGAGGAAGGCTGCTTTTCATTATGTTGATATTGTTTACCATTCCAGTCTATAATGATTCTGGTTCTATCTAAAACCCAATTATAATGGTTAGGTTGGCATCCAACCAAATAACATTTTTCGGAGAGGCGCGAGTATGAAATGCAATTTCGACGAACTGATTGACCGGCGGAACAGCGACAGTGTGAAGTGGAGTCATTTTGATGAAGATGTCCTGCCCATGTGGGTAGCCGATATGGATTTCCCTTCTGCTGAACCCATTGTTGAGGCATTGCACAAACGGGTCGATCACCGCGTATTTGGTTATCCATGCGATTCCATTGAGGTAACCGAGGCAATCGTTAACTGGCTCGAAACCCGGCACAACTGGAAAGTAACCCCGGATGATCTGCTGCTGGTGCCGGGGGTGGTGAGCGGGTTCAACCTGGTGGGTCATGCCGTCACCCAACCCGGTGATGGGGTGCTTCTGCAAACACCCGCCTACCCACCTTTCTTTGGGGTTTCGCGTAATGCCAACCTGGTACAGCAGGAAGCTGCACTGGTGCGCAATCAAGATGGCACCTATGAGATTGATTTTGACCTGTTTGAACAAAGCATCCGCGATAACACACGCGTGTTCATGCTGTGCAATCCCCAAAACCCCACGGGTCGCGTTTTCAGCCGAAATGAGCTGGAAAAATTGGCCCAGATCTGCCTGCGCAATAACGTGATCATCTGTTCCGATGAAATTCACCATGATCTGGTGTATTCCGGCAGCAAGCACACCCCCATTGCCTCACTCTCCCCTGAAATTTCGAAAAACACCGTTACCCTGCTGGCTCCCAGTAAAACCTTCAATATTGCCGGTCTGGAAGCATCGGTTTTGGTCTGTACAGACCCCGATCTGCGCAAGCAAATTGACCAATCCCGCCAGGGCCTGCTCGGATGGGTGAATGCGTTGGCGCAAACCGCCATGCTGGCCGCCTACCGCGATTGCGCTGGATGGTTGGATGAAATGCTGGTCTATCTGGAGGGCAACCGCGATTTGGTGTACGAGACAGTCAAAAACGAGATGCCCGGCGCGGTGATGGGCAAGCCTCAGGGTACCTATCTGGCCTGGATTGACTTTACCGGCATGGGACTCGGTGAGTCACCCTATCAGTACTTCCTGGATAAGGGCCGGGTGGGCTTCAATGACGGTGCGCGCTTCGGAAAAGAGGGTGAAGGCTTTATCCGTATGAACTACGGTTGCCCGCGCAGCCTGCTGGAAGACGGTCTTGAGCGCATGAAAAAGGCTCTGGCGCAGCGCACGGAGGCTCAGCCCGCGTAAGATGTCTGAGGAGAACCGCCCGACTGTCCGGCAAATCCACCCGCATCGGAAGCCTCGATCCTGCCTGCTGGTGAGTGTGTTCAGCGCGGCAGTGCTGCTGATCACCGGGGCGATTTTGCTGCGACTGGCCGGCGCCATTCTGGTGACTGCCGATCCCATCCATCCCTCTGACACCGCCGTAGTGCTCAGCGGAGGTGACAACACCCGCATTGATGAAGCCGTGCGGCTGTATGAAGAGCAGTACATGGAATACATTATTCTAACGGAAACGGAGATCCCCATACCGGAAAAAGGAGCCGAGTATTCCACGCTGATGCGGTATATCACCATGCAAAAGGGTGTGCCGGGCAATCAGGTGCTGATCACCAAACAGCAATCAGAAAGCACCCTGGACGAAGCCCGCGCAGTGCTGACGCTGATGAAACAACGCGGCATGGATTCACTGATCGTGGTGACCGATCCGTACCACACCTTCCGCACACGCCTGATTTTCCGACAGGTTTTCAAAGATGAAGGGATCACCTTTGCGGTTCACCCGGTGCGCGATCACTGGTATACCTCATCCGGTTGGTGGCTTCATCGGCAGGGTTGGAAGGTCACCATTCAGGAGTACGTCAAACTGTTCGGTTATCTGAGTTTACAAAGAGAATAATCTGAAGAAGAAATAACGGCTGCCCTGTGGGCAGCCGTTTCTATTAAATTGTCGTGATGCTGGTAAAGCGACTTTGTTTTCAGTGCGACGAGACGGGAATTACTCTTTGAT
>CAZHMZ010000179.1:0-7088 GCA_964532655.1 uncultured Anaerolineaceae bacterium | reverse complement strand
CTGCTCCGGCCAACACTTTGATGGTGTGCTGGAAGGAGGCGGCTGACAGGAACGATTCGGTGCTCAACGAGGCTTTGGTCACACCCAGCAGCACTTCGGCGTATTTGGCAACCTGCTTTCCTTCGGCAGCCAGACGTTCGTTCACCTGGCGGACTTCCAAACGGTCTACCAGATCCATGGGCAGGTAAGGTGAGTCGCCCGGGCGGGTGATCTGTACTTTACCGACCATCTTGCGAACAACCACCTCAAAGTGCTTGTCGTTGATGTTCTGACCCTGAGCGCGGTACACCTTCTGGATTTCGGTCAGCAGGTACATCTCGCAGGCTTCGCGGCCATTGATGCGGAGAATAGTGTGCGGGTTCAGCGAGCCTTCAGTCAGCGGCTGACCGGCTTCCACTTTGTCGCCGTCTTTGATAATCATGCGCGAGTTGCTCGGAATGTCATATTCTTCGGTTTCCTTCTGTTCGTAGGAAACGAAGATCTTGCGTTCTTCCACGCGCACACGACCCGGGTTCTGGGCAGTGATGGTTGCTTCGCCCAGGTTGGCCAGTACATCGCTGATCTCCACCATGTCTTCATCTTTTACGATGATCGACCATTCTTCCGGGATCTCGAACACATCGCTGACCATCTCGCTGCGTTCTACACGCACCATGCGCTGATCGCTGTAGCGGTCTGATTCGATGATGTATGCCGTACCGGCGATGGCTGAAACAACTGCTTCACCTTTCGGCTGACGACGGGCTTCAAACAACTCTTCCACGCGGGGTAGACCGGTCGTGATATCGCTTCCGGCTGCCACACCACCGGTGTGGAAGGTACGCAGCGTCAACTGGGTACCCGGCTCACCAATGGACTGGGCAGCCACGGTACCAACCGCCGCACCCATCTCAACCATTTTTCCGCGGCCCAGATCCATGCCGTAGCAGTGGGCGCAAACGCCCTGGATCAGCTCACAGGTAAACGGGGAGCGTACTCTTACATCCTCAACACCGGCATTGACGATCACGCGCACCAGGTCATGGTCCAGCATGGCGCCTTTTTCAGCGATGATTTCGCCAGTTTTCGGGTCCGCTACCGCTGAAGCCAGCAAACGCCCGTACAGGCGCGAAGCCAGCGACTGACCGGCAACATTGTCGGCTTTGTGGATCCACATCCCATCGGAGGTGCCGCAATCTTCAGCGTTGATGATGATGTCCTGGGCAATATCCACCAGACGGCGGGTCAAATAACCGGCGTCTGCCGTGCGCAGAGCGGTATCAGCCAGACCTTTACGGGCGCCGTGAGTGGAGATGAAGTATTCCAGCGCTGTCAGGCCTTCACGGAAGTTGGACTGAATGGGCAGACGAATGATACGTCCGGCCGGGTCAGCCATCAGACCGCGCATACCCGCCAGTTGGGCGATAGGACCAAAACCGCCTTTAGTGGCGCCTGAGTTCGCCATGGTAGACAGGTTCCCGTAAGGATCCATATTGGCGCGCACGGCTTCACCGACTTTAACGGTAGTCTTCTGCCAGATCTCGATGATACGTTCGTTGCGTTCCTGCTCGGTAAGCAAACCACGGCGGTAGTCACGATTCAGGCGGTCCACCTCTTCTTGTGAGGCAGCTAAAATGTCAGCCTTGGCGGCAGGGATGGTGATGTCAGCCACGGCCAGCGTGGAGCCGGAGCGCATGGCATACTCAAAGCCAATATCTTTCACTTTATCTGCCACATCGGTGGTGACGTCCTGACCGCTGACTTCGTACACATCCGCAATTAAATCCTTCACATCGCCCTTATCCAACGTGGAGTTCACAAACTGAACCTCGGGAGGCAAAATGCGATTGAAAATGACGCGTCCAACCGAGGTATCGATCATACGATGGCGCTGCCGTTTCATACGATCGCCTTCTTCGGAATACCATGTGGACGTGTAAACCTTGATCTTGGTGTGCAGATCAACCTGCTCCAACTGGTAGGCCAGCTCAACCTCGTCCATATCGCCAAACACACGGCCATCGCCTTTGTGCGGGCGGTCATCCCACTGGGTCAGATAGTACACGCCCAGCACCATGTCCTTCGATGGGCTGATGATCGGCTCGCCATCGGCGGGTTTGAGCAGGTTGCGGGATGAGAGCATCAGATTGCGGGCTTCCCACACAGCTTTACCGGAAAGCGGCACATGCACGGCCATCTGGTCGCCGTCAAAGTCAGCGTTAAAAGCGGTGGTCACCAGCGGGTGCAGTTGAATAGCGCTGCCTTCGATGATGACAGGCTCAAACGCCTGGATACCAAGACGGTGCAAAGTAGGCGCACGATTCAACAGAATGGGCCGGTCGCCGATCACCTCTTCCAAGACCTCCCATACCTCAGGGCGGTTGCGTTCGATGAAGCGGCGGGCGCCTTTCACATTGGAGGCGTATTCGCGCGCCACAAGCCGGGCGATGACAAACGGACGGTACAGTTCAAGCGCCATGGTCTTGGGCAGACCGCATTGGTACAGCTTGAGATGCGGGCCAACCACGATTACGGAACGGCCTGAATAATCCACACGCTTACCCAGTAGGTTGCGGCGGAAGCGGCCTTTCTTGCCTTTCAGCATATCGCTCAGTGATTTCAGTTCGCGGCGGCCGCGGCGTGAAAGCGCCTTGCCGCGCTGCGAGTTATCGATCAAAGAGTCGACAGCTTCCTGTAGCATACGCTTTTCGTTGCGAACGATCACGTCCGGTGCGCCCAGTTCCAGTAGTCTCTTCAGACGGTTGTTACGGTTGATCACACGACGATACAAATCGTTCAAATCGGAAGTGGCGAACCGACCGCCATCCAACTGCACCATGGGGCGCAGGTCGGGCGGGATTACCGGCAGTACAGTCAAAACCATCCATTCGGGGCGGTTGCCTGATCGGCGGAAAGCTTCGATCACTTTCAAGCGGCTGGTTGCTTTTTTCCGTTTTTGCTTGCTGCGGGAGGTCTTCAGTTCCTTCCACAGTTCCTCAGAAATCTGGTCCAGATCCAGACGTTTCAGAATATCATAAAACGCCTCGGCGCCCATATCGGCGCGGAAGACCTGACCCCAACGTGATTTCAGTTCACGATAGCGGTTTTCGGTGAGGAAGGTAAACTCACGCAGTTCATGCAGTTCATCGCGCTGGGTGGAATTCTGGTTCTGGCTAACCACAGACTGGTCTTCTAACTGGTTGCGCAGGGCTTCCATTTGTTCATCAGCCTCCGCGCGGATCTGCTCGATATGCAGTTTGATCTCTTCAATATCACGGGTCTGATGTTCTTTCAACCCGGTTTCAATCTCGTCCAGGCGCTCTTTGACGACCTTCTGCACCTTGGTGATATGCTGAGAGGTAATGACCTCATCCGCTTCGGCGATAGTGGTTCCCGTTTTGGTGAACACAATGGCCTTGCGGGTCGCCTTTCCGGATTTTTCGGTCAATTCGCGTTCCAGTTCCTGACCTTCGTGCATCACCGGTTCCAGCTCGGCGGCAATCTGCTCATCCGATCGTTTTTCCAGATCGGCGCGCTGGCGGCGCAGGTCTTCGATCTTGCGGTCGCGATCAGTTTTCACGGCCAGAATCCGTGCATTGATCTGATCTGCCTGCTCGCGTTCGGAAATGCTGATCTCATCTTCAAGGCGTTTCAAAGCTTTCTGGCGGGCATCCTCATCCACATAGGTGACAATGTACTGGGCAAAGTAAAGAACCCGGTCCAGATTCCGGCGGGAGATATCCAGAAGCAACCCAAGGTACGAAGGGATACGGCGCGTGTACCAGATATGCGCCACGGGCGAAGCCAGGTCGATATGACCCATTCTTTCCCGGCGCACAGAAGAACGCGTTACTTCTACACCGCATTTATCACAAATAATCCCTTTATAGCGGGGATTTTTGTATTTTCCGCAATAACACTGCCAGTCTCTTTGAGGGCCAAAGATCGCTTCACAAAACAGTCCATCTTTTTCGGGACGCAGCCTGCGATAGTTGATCGTTTCTGGCTTGAGGACTTCACCATACGACCAACTGCGAATTGTTTCCGGAGAGGCCAAGCTGATACGTAATGCCACTAAACCTTTTGTTTCCACCCAGATGCCTCCTGTATCGATCCGTAAATTATTCTCGAATACAAATCATGCGCAAAGGCTCTATTCCTCGCGCTTACAAGTAAAAGTGTCAACCATTGACATACATGCAAACGAAAATTATATCACGAGACTCATAGAAAAATCAAGAGATTTATCCATTTCGTTTTGCATTTTATTCTTTTCCGGGTTCCACCGGCAGCTCAAAGTAAAAAGCACTGCCCTTCCCCAGTTGACTCTCCACCCATACCTTTCCGCCCAACCGGTCCGAAATCGTCTTGACAATCGAGAGGCCCAAACCGGTCCCCTTTTGACGAAATGCAGCCCGTTGGCCTACGCGGTAAAACTTCTCAAAGATAAATTGTACGTCCAACGGCGCGATACCAAAGCCGTTATCCTTGACGGAAAAAAACACCTTCGATACCTGTTGATCGACAGATACTTCCACCATCCCATCATTGGGAGTGTATTTGATCCCGTTTTCCACCAGGTTCAGCAGCGCATGTTGCAGCAGCATCGGATCCGTGCGGATGGTCATGCCGGTATCCGACCCGCTCATCATCAGCTTGATACCCTTCTGGCTGGCCATGGTGCCGAGCCTGGCAATCACTTTTTCTACCACATCCACCGGGTTGATCACCGCCAGATCGATCCCCTCCACCGTTTCCATGCGCCCCAAATTGAGAATATTATCCACCAGCTCGTTCATTTGCTGGATGGTAGTGTTCATTTTTTGGGTGATGTTTTTCTGTTGCTGATTTGTTTCGCCCACCAGATCCAGCATGCGAATATACCCCCGCATGACAGACAGCGGTGCCTGAATTTCATGACTGACGGTCGAAACAAACTCGGATTTCATGGCATCAAGATCTTTGTAGCGTGAGACGTCATGCAACAGGCAGATCTTACCTACCTCCCGGTTGGCTGAATTTACCTCGGCAACCGTCACATGATAGGTCTTTCCGCCGGTCATGGTCAGTTCGCGGTTGGCGTTGCCGCTCGGTTCAGTGGTGCGGATCATATCGATCAGACCTCGGTGGGTCAGCACTTCATCTACCACCGAGCCGCTCAGATCGGTCATGATTAATTGTTGAGATTCCCGGGCAGCCGGGTTCATCATGACCAGACGGTTATCGGAATTGAAGATCAAAATAGGATCCGGAGAGGCGTTGATCACGGCCTCCATCCGCTGGCGGCCAATTTCAGCCGAACGGAACAGGTTTGCATTCGCCACGGAAAGCGAGGCCTGCCCGGCCAGCGCGGTAAAGAAATTGATGTCCGACTCGGAAAACTGCTGCGGATGATCAAAAGCAGCCCACAGAATGCCGTCGCTGGAGTTTTCACGCTGCAACCGAAAAGCGGCAATCGATCCGGGGACCCGGCTATATTCCTTCAATCTGGCTGTTTGAGAACAATCATTCAGGAGCAGCCGCGGCTGGTCCTGTAGCAGGTTTTTCACTGCCTCATCCAGATCTCCGTAATAATCGGAGCGGTGTCCGATCCCATAGGTATACGAGATTCTCGGGGTGGCATCCAGGTTATCGCTGTCAAAAAATATGGCCCTGGCTGCACAGGCATTCTTCCCCAAAAATGATTCCAGCACGGGCAGAACAGTCCTGCGCGGATCAGGATGGTACGCAGCAGCCTGGCTGACTTTCAGCAGGGAATTGATATCTTTCAGGCGGATTTTCAATCCTCGCCGCATTTGCTCAAAAGCGATCGCCAGTTGCCCAACCTCATCAGGCTGGTTGACAACCAACGGCTGGTCCAGGTGTCCTTTGGAGATCTGCGAAGCCTGCTCGGCCAGCAAATTCAGGCTGCGCGTCATCTGCGAGAGCAGACGTTGGATGACGAAAAGAATCACCAGTAAAATGATCAGAATGGCAGCCAACAGCGGGATGGCAATATCCAAAGCCGTTTGCTGTACCTGACGGCTGGGGACCGATAACGCCACAGACCACGGCCGGTCCACCGTATCCTGATAAAACACATAGCTGGGTGCTTCACCCGGGTTGATCTGCTCATAGAACCGATCAACCGCGGATTGTGAACCAAACGAACGGGTCAGCAGCAGGTTCGGGTTGGTATGGTACACCACCCGCCCATACTGATCAAGAATCCAGCCTTGCCCGTCGCTTTTTTCGATTGTTTGTACAGCCTGGATGGCTGTTTGCGTGAATGGATTGGTTTCCAGGCTGGTGTAGCCAAACAGCACGCCTTGCAAACCGCCTCTTTTACCCAGCAAAGGCGAATAGAAAACGATCCATGCGCTTTTCTCACCCACCGGAGATGTCACAGCAAAGGGTAGGGTTTCTTCACCCGCTTCTACCCGAGCCAATGTCGCTCGTTCTTCTTCCAGCAGGCTAAACCCGTCGCCAGCTAAACTTTGCAGCAGCTTCTCATCGACGGTCACCACGCGTAAATCTGTGAAAAAGGGATAGGCTTCCCGGATATTCTCCAGCCGCGTGCGGATTTCATCATTCGAGCCTGCCAGCAAGTCCTGCGAAGCGTACCGGTCCAGCAGGGATTGTCCGGTCTGCAAAAATACCGGAAAGGTCTCAGCAGCCACATCGGAAAGATTTTCCAAACGGTTTTCTAGTAGCTTGCGGGCAGCCATACCGGCTGTGAGCCAGCTACCGATTAATAAAACGAGAAAGGTGCCAAAGAAAACCGGCAGCAAACCGGCCATAAATCGGCGCGAAAGGCTAGTATCCCAGGGTAGCCAGCCCGAGATTTTACCGGGCGCCCAGCGGGGAGCATCCACCAGGAAAAGGACTTCGGCGACCAGGCCGGCGGCCAGCAATTCTATAAAATGAGCAACGATCACCGGCCAGGATTGGGTGAGAGCCAGATCCAGACGAACGGCTGCTTCGCCACTGGATGAGAAGAAAACACCCAGCATCGTCAGCGGGATCAATGCCAGGCCAACTGCCCCGGCGGCGGCCAGAGGATGCCGTAAGAATTCAAACAAACCGGATCGATAGCGCTGCTGGAAAAGCACCGAAAGCAGCATACCCAG
>CAZHMZ010000178.1:1277-7135 GCA_964532655.1 uncultured Anaerolineaceae bacterium | reverse complement strand
GGGCATCTGGTCGATGGGGTTGCTGATACCGGGATCTTCGATGATCTCGGGGGCCGGCATGTCGATCACATTCACCGTCAGTTCCTGGGTGATGGTCTGCGGCTGGTTGAAGTCATCCACGTAATCCACGGTGACGGTCAGGTTAACCTCGCCGGCCATATCGGGCGTCAGCATGGCATCCTGCGTCAGGTATCCGCCGGTATCCAGGAAACCCACCTGAAGTGTGTTGTTTTCAATCATCCCATTGGAGGCGGTGATTTTCATCGACCCCAGGATAACGCTCTTCTTGCCCACATTCACAATTTGAATGGGCAGCATATTGGGCTGAAAAGTGAACAGATCGCCGGGTTCACGGTAAAAACTGATATTCACCATGGGTACCTGCTTGACCAGCAGCGTGACCACCTGGTCATCCACCAGTGTCTCTCCCCGGGCATTCAGGTAAACCAGCGAAATCTTCAGCGTGTAGGCTCCCGGGACCGTGGTCACATTTACAATCAATGGCTGCGAGGCTGTGAAGGTTGAACCAACGTTGATATCTCCCAGAGACTGCACGTTGGACCCACCCAGAGGTGAGAAATTGGCAAAATCACCGCCGGAAGCCGAATAGCTTCCACCCGGTGTGGAGGTGCCGTCCGGCACGGGCACGGAAGCGCCGCCTACCACCATGTTGACACTGCGAGCGGTCTCGCTGCCCAGGTTGGCGATATCGAGGAACAGCTCAAACTGTGACCCGGGCTGCAGCACCTCAATATCGGTCTTCGCCTGGGTTACCAGCAGCCGCGGGCGTGAGACGCTCACGGTTGGCGTGGCAGTAGGAGCAACATATGAAACAGGGGCAAGCGAAATGCTGATGTTGAACGTCTCCGTGTACGAGTTTCCGTCGCCGCCAACATAGCTGACCGTCAGGGATAAGGGTTCCACCACGTAACCCCACAAACCCGGTGCCGCGTAAAAGGTTTGCTTAAAGGTTTTTGACTCGCCCTTTTCGAGTTCATCGTGCCATTGAACTCCTCCAGTATCAAGGGGTGAAAAATTTGTAGCAGAGAAGGTCAGCACAATATCATTTGCTGTTCCTCCTCTGTTCTTCAATTCTATATAGAGCGTAAATTCAGCTCCCGCTGTTACCGCTCCCGGCTCCGTATAATAACTTTTGACCACAATCATTGGGCGATCTTCTATTATAGGATCTTCAGGTTCGGGAGATGGAGAGCTTTCCTGCAAGAGGCGATCACCATTGTTCCTCTGTTCATCAGTCGCCCCGGATAAATCCCACATGGCATTGGCCGGAGAAACTGCAAATGCCAGCATGAACAGCATTGCGACGGAAATAAAAATGACCTTTAAGTATTGATTCTTCTTCATACCTGTCCCTCCAGGGTGGGTTGTGTGGTGCTTGCTTTTGGTGCTGCGGCAGCGCCGTTGTGAGAATTGCCGTTAACCACCTTGCCATCCAGCAGTTGAATCACCTGGGTGGCGTATTTGGTCAGGCGAAAATCATGCGTGACCACCAGAATGGTCTTGCCGCTGTGATGAAAACGACTGAGCAGCTCCATAATCACATCGCCGCTCTTTGAATCGAGATTACCGGTAGGTTCATCGGCCAGAATGATGGCAGGGTCATTCACCAGCGCGCGCGCCATGGCAACACGCTGCTGCTGCCCGCCTGAGAGTTCATGCGGGCGGTGATGCGCCCAAGGCTGCAGCTCCACCTGCTCCATCAACTGTGAGGCGATCTGCTGGCGCTGCTTGACCGGCGTGCCGTTGAAACGCATGGGGAAGGCTATATTTTCAAGCACGCTTAAGCCGGGTACCAGATTAAACGACTGAAAAACAAATCCGATCGTCTTTTGCCGGTAATGCGAAAGCTGGTTTTCGTCCATCTGGGCGATATCCGTTCCATTGACGATCAGTTTCCCGGCGGTTGGGCGATCGAGTCCTCCTGTTAAATGAAGAAGCGTGCTCTTGCCTGAGCCAGACGGGCCCATGACAAAGCAAAATGAATTCCGTTCGATCTCCAGGTCTACACCGGCCAGGGCGTTGAACTTGTTGTTGCCCATCTGGAAGGTGCGGTATAGCCCTTCGGTTTTGATGATAGGTTCAGCCGTCATTAGATAAATACCTGTACTGCGGTCATGTTATTGCCCAGTATCGCGAACCCAAAGCCAACCAGCGCCTGTAATACCAGGATAATGACCATGGTGAGCGTTAAACCGGTGATTGTCTTGGCGGTGGATGCCTTGCCGGCTGCCCGTCCGCCCAGATTGACCAGCACCACCTGCCAGACCCAGTACAGATCCACCAGTGTGAGCAGGGCGTTCAGGAAGATCAGGAAATTCCCGGTACCCTCCGGGGTAAAGCCGGATAATCCCTCCGCCTGGATCAGTTTGGAGCTGCTGATCACCGCAACAGCGCGGATCAGATCTCGCAAGGCGATTGGCATGCTTGCCCACGCAACCAGATTCAAGGCTGTGCCGGCTTTCACTGCGCTGCCAATAGCGGTTAAAGCCAGATAGACCAGACTGCCAACGATCAGCCAGCCTGCCCACACCTTCACAATGGCTGCCATGGCCGGAAGAATAAAGATGAAGGCGGTACTGTTGGTAGCCTGAAGCGCATTCATAAACTGCTGCTGCTGTTCCTGGCTGTAGTACTGAAAGTATTCAGGCAGTGTGGCAGGATTATCCAGACCGATCCGCTGGCGGATGATCCCATTGGCGATCACCAGAATGATGGCGGTCACGCACAAAACCAGCAGCGCGGGGAACCAGACCGCTTTTTCCGCCTCGACAATTTTCTTGAGGGTCTTACGGGGTTTCAGGAAAATACCTGCCAGCCAGGACCATTCAGCTTTTTGTGTGATTTCTTTCGTGTTTACTGTCGTTGTTTCAACCATTCGCTGTACTCCCAAATAAACTCTGATTATTCAACACGCAACAAATAATGCCTGGATGAAAAATATCCACTGCAGAATCTTACAGGGGTAACGGAATACCCTGATCAGCAATCTCCGTTATACGGCGCACCGAATTACGGTGGACCGTAATAATGACGCTGCTGCGTAAGGATATGTTCCCCAACCATGACCTGCTGCATCCCCCCAATTTGCCGGCGTAAAGACAAACTTAATGATAAGGTTTGATCGCTTTTCGTATGTTTACCGATGAAAGGTTTTTTCAGATGGTTGCCTCTGTTGATGTGACGATGCACCTGAATTGTTGATATTATAGACGTTTTCTTCACAATTCTGTCAAGGAATTATGTGCATGAGCGCTTCCCGCCAGTTCGTGCAGGTATGGCGTACTTCCAACCTGCCCGTTTGGGCTTTGACAATTTGGCCCTGAACTTGCATCTCCTTTTCTACCAATTTTCGATCAATCGAACTCCCGGCCGGCTTTCTATCAGGCGGGCAGTTCATACCATTGGAGAGCCATACCTGATGAGACAATTCACCCAACGAGCTATTCGCGTTCTGCCCCTGCTGTTGATTTTTTTGTTGAGTACTCCTTTTCCGGCCAGTGCCGCGCTTAACCAGGCCATCCTGACTGAGAACATCTTTTTTACGGCTGAAGAAGGTTATTACACCGAATCCATCCAATCCACCTTGCAGAACCTGAACAGCCCGCTGACAACCTATACCGAAATCCTTTCGGATCAAACCATCCCGGCATCTGAAATTATCTGGCTCGCCAGCCAGACCAAAGATTTTGGTGTGAACCCCAAGGTTCTGCTGGTCAGCTTACAGGTAATGGGCTGGCTGGATCAGAAGCCGTCTGAATTGCTCACCCCGTTTGTGCAGAACATGACCCAGACCCTTTGGGACGGCTACGTAAAATATTTGGAAGGCAGCCGCAGCGTAACGCTTTCCAACGGGACGCAGGTGACATTGAGCAACATCAACTCGGCCACCTATGCGCTGGCTTATTTGCTGGCTGAAAGCAATGAGACCGAAACTGGTCTGGCCGAACAACTGGCCGCCTGGAAAGCTGCCTACCAGCAGGTCTTTGGCGTGGATCCTTCAATTGAAAAACAGGAAACGGATCCGCACGCAATCACCGGTATCCAACCATTTCTGCAACTGCCTTTCAAGCAGGTAGAAAGCAGCAATATCGCGGTGAACAGCTTTTTTGATCACGCGGTTCCCAGCGTGTTTGATGACAGTATCCTGCGTTTTGACGGGAAGACGATCACCGGAGCCAGTTTTTCCACCTGCACGCTGGGTGTGAGCTGTTATGGCGGGCATAACGGTATCGATTACAAGACCGGCGCCGGTATGCCCATCTATGCGGCGGCGGCCGGCACGGTGGTGTACAAATACTACAACACTGATGCAAGCGCCGGGACGGTGGACAGTGGTTTGTACATCGACCATGCCAACGGATTCCGCACCGCCTACTGGCATATGGACCCCATTGTGGTGGAATACGGGCAAACGGTAAAAGCCGGCGATCTGGTGGGTTACAGCGGCAACATCGGCAAATCCAGCGGAGCCCATCTCCATTTTGGCCTGCGGCTGGTGAGGGCAAACAAAGCCGTCGATCCATTTGGATGGTGGTCCACCTCGGTGAATGATACCTGGGGTGACAGCGAGTGGATGTGGGCCGGTGATAACATCGCCGATATCGGCGAAGCCCAGACGCAATTGTTCTACCGCAGCTACTGGTACCCGGTTGAGAGCGGCTATGGCGGCAGCTCGTTCTGGACTTACGAGATGAGTACTTCAGCCAAATCGACCAACTGGGCCATCTGGGGAACCTATATCAAAACCGCCGGTCAATACCGGGTCTACGCTTACTGGCCATCAGACAGTACAAATACCACCAATGCAAAATACAAGATCTTTTACTCCGGCGGAGCTGCTACCGTTGCGGTAAACCAATCCAGCACCGGGAACAAGTTTGTCCTGCTGGGAACCTATAACTTTGGAGTGGGTTCTGCGGCTGTGATGCTCACCGACTATACCGGCGGATCGGGCGGCAAGGTGCGTTTTGATGCGATCAAATGGGAGCCTGTCAACACTGCCACCAATACCCCCACAACCAAACCTCCTACTGCCACCTCCACAGTCACTAAAACGCCAGTTCCGCCCACTTCTACTCGAACGCCCACGTCTACTCGAACACCTACATCCAGTCCCACCTCGGTCGCACAGGGTCTGACCAACATCGCCATCGGCATGCCGGCTACTCAATCCGGCGTGTATAAAGACCGCACCAACATGGGCCTGCCCGGCATGGCCGTGGACGGCAACACCGACGGCAACTATTTCAACCAGTCGGTGGCTCACACCGAATATTTGGCCAAACCCTGGTGGCAGGTGGATCTCGGTTCCGTCCAGAACATCAGCAAGATCTCCATCTGGAACCGTACCGACTGTTGCAACACCCGTCTGACCGGTTTCTATGTGTTCGTCTCGGATGTACCCTTTACCTCCACCGGTCTGGCTGCCACCAAGGCACAGTCCGGGGTGAGCTCCTACTACTTCTCCGGCAAAGCCGGCAGACCCTCCAACATCAACATCAACCGCACCGGTCGATATGTGCGTGTGCAATTGAACTCCACCAATTACCTCACCATCGCTGAGGTTCAGGTCTGGTCTCCGGACGGGACACCCTCCAGCAGTCAGACTCCCGTGCCGGCCACATCCACTCCGACCGCGACGAACACCTCCATCCCAGCAACAGCCACCTCCACAGTGACTAAAACGCCTGTTCCGCCCACGGCAACCTCCACACCAACGGCTACCGCTACCTCCACCCCGGATGGGCAGGGATTAATCAACATCGCCATCGGCATGCCGGCCACTCAATCCGGCGTGTATAAAGACCGCACCAACATGGGCCTGCCCGGCATGGCCG
>CAZHMZ010000178.1:0-1177 GCA_964532655.1 uncultured Anaerolineaceae bacterium | reverse complement strand
GTGTGCAATTGAACTCCACCAATTACCTCACCATCGCTGAGGTTCAGGTCTGGTCGGATGGCTCCGAGGTAATCGGGACTGCCACCCCCACGCCATCCACCATTCTCGCCACACCGGATCCCTCGTCGTATTACAAGGTTCAAAGCGGCAGCCCGTATTACATTCCCAATTTTGCGCACCCTGAAGCGGGAAATAACTGGATGGGTATCGGCGGTCAGGTGTTCAACGAAAAAGGCGTACCGGTCAACCAGATTGTGGTGGTGGTCAAAGGCACCCTTAATGGAGTGACCATCAATAAATCCACCCAGACCGGCACCAATACCGATTACGGAGCCGGAGGCTATGAGATTGTGTTGGGAACCACGCCGCTGGCCTCCACTGATAAGCTGAGCATCACGCTTTATTCACTGTCAGGCGTGCAAATCAGTAATCCCGTCACCATCGATACCTATGCCGATAAGTTGAAGAACCTGCTAATCATCAACTTCGTCAAACAATAATATTGGATCGACTTACAACCGGCTGGACGCAGGAAACAAATAACCTTGCGCTTCCAGCCGGTTTTTTGTTGACACGTGTCAGGCCGCATGATAAAATTTGTGAGTTGTCCTGCCCCCATCGTCTAGCGGCCCAGGACGTGGCCCTCTCAAGGCCAAAACAGGAGTCCGAATCTCCTTGGGGGCACACAAAGTCCATGGCCTTCGTTTCAGAAATTTTCGAAACGAGGGCGTTTTTTTATTCGTATTAGTAAGAATGAAATTATCGATGTACAATGTGGCATCTCCAGCTCTCCCCCAAAGCCCTTGAGGGAGTATTCCGTACCTTGCGAGAACAGGTGGCTGACACGCCCAGCTGGCAGGATATTCAGGCGGCCAGGATCGTCATCGAGCGGTTCATCTTCCCACACGCCCATGTCGAGAAAGCTGCTCTCTACCCGGACGTGCAAAGTGTGATAGTTATCCCCCCGACGGGACCGCAACGATGAACTTTGACCATGTGGAATTGGAAGCGCTGACTCGTGAACTTAACCTGTTTCGCAGAAAGGTCCAGGCGATCAAGATTGTTGCCAAGCAAGCTGACGTGTTGAAACGTGCCTTTTACGTCCTGTATACCCTGGTGGAAGTGCATTCGCCAGGATGGAGGAAACCAACCTGCCGCTTCTCGACGCGAGCTTGAC
>CAZHMZ010000177.1:0-7239 GCA_964532655.1 uncultured Anaerolineaceae bacterium | reverse complement strand
GTTCAATGGGAACGCCCAGATCAGGGCAGCAGTCAGCCCTGCCACATCTTCGCGGATGCTGATTAGTCCTTTTGAGGTCATCACCTGCCAGCCGGCTGGATGTGCAAGGGAAAACCCAACCCACGGGTCTTTGTAAGTGATCCATCCCTCCGGAAT
Source organism: uncultured Anaerolineaceae bacterium (assembly GCA_964532655.1). Taxonomy (GTDB): domain Bacteria; phylum Chloroflexota; class Anaerolineae; order Anaerolineales; family Anaerolineaceae; genus JAJFTV01. The sequence goes on along the minus strand of CAZHMZ010000177.1, from coordinate 7,083 downwards.
ATCGGCAGGAGGGGGCGGAGTTGAATGGCGCGTTGAATTTCCGGCGTGAACTGCTGCTTGTTCATCATCCACCAGGTAAACACCGCAGTAATTGCATATCCCGCTGCGGGTTTGCATCGGGGCCCCACATTTTGGACAGACAAGTGCTCGTATGGAACAGGATCCTTTCAGAGCCGGAATGGGGAAAAATCAGATGGGGGATGGAATGCCAGGCATTTGATCGAACCGGAACACCTGATTTCTGCCGCAATTTTTTGCCTGATACAATGCCTGATCCGCCAGATCGATCACCGTATCAATGGATTGTTCCCCACCTGCCCAGGCAGCGACACCCACACTGACTGTGACCGGTTGATTCAGTTGGAAATTCACCGTAGAAATCAGTTTGCGCAGTTTTTCAGCGGTCCGATAACTGGCTTCCATATCCGATTCAGGCAGAAGCAGTATAAATTCTTCACCACCCCAACGAGCAAACGTATCATTGAAGCGAATATTAGCTAAAATGACATCAGAAATTTTTCGTAATATCCGATCCCCTGCTGCATGGCCATGCCGGTCATTGATTTTCTTGAACCAATCGATGTCAAACATCAGGATCGAAAACCGTTTGTTATACCGCTGGCAGCGAGCCATTTCTACCTGGGCAAGCTGCATGAACCGTTGCCGGTTGTTTGCCCGGGTCAAATAATCTGTACCGGCAATTTTTCGTAATTTCACGTGATAACGGGTAAATAAAAATGTGGTCACCACAAAGCTCAGCATGATTAAAAGGGTCAACACAATACTGATGATCGCATCCAGGTAAAACACCTCATAATGCTGGTTGCGAGTTACGGCAACCAGATATGCGGTGGGGATGTTGGTGATATTATTGACGACCAAAAAACGGATCAAATAGAACGATCCGTCCAAGAACTGAACGATGGCGAAGCTTTCATTCTCACTTAAAAGAGGTAAATACCGTTTTTGAGCGGTTTGAAACAGCCTGATTCTGTCTTCCATGGAAAGAAGTATGTTTTTCTCGCGTGAGTGGCTGTTGACTTCTTTGTCAAACATGTATTCATTCGAAATAAAACTCGGTTCATATTCGTCAACTGATAAGGATGGGGTCATATCTTGTACCACACCCTCTTCAATCACCAGATAAGTCTCCATATAGGGGTTCAATTCACCCAGAATATCCACCACGGTTGACAATGTGATAGATATTTCCACGGCGCCGATTGGATTATCGTGCAAAAGGAGGGGATACAGAACGTTATAACTGTTGTTCATCTTCACCCCGCTTAAAACGGTGTAAAGATGTGATTTTGATCGAGATTCTCGAATGCCCGCCGGCGTGATTTGGTCTTCTCCAATCAATAACCCGCTATTTTGAAAACGCAGAAATGTTTCGCCATCCAGTAAAGTAAAACTGAGCTGGCGAAAATTGAACTTCAGCATCTCCTGATAATTATCTGACAGGAGATCGTAGAGACTGTGGCGCAGGTCGCTTTTTTGGGGTTCCGGAGAATTATTGGCAGCGTTGATCAGCAGTTTTACACTGGATGTATCAACGATTTCAGTAAAGATATAATTAGAAAAATTTTCATAGGTCTTTAATACGGTGTTGGTATTGGCCGCAAACGATTCAAGTTCGTTCTGCGTTAATGTATTAATTTGATTTTGGTAACTTTTCGCCAGGAAATTGACCATCATGCCGGTCAATAGAATAATCATTAAAGCGGCTGCTGCCCAGATCTTGAACTGTTTTTCCATGGCAATCAGACTTTTCATCAGAATAATCCAGATTTCTTACCGGTTAAAAGCCTTCATGGCAAGTCCATTCTGGCTGGCCAGTGATACCGATAATCCTTTTTCTCAGTTATATACAGGTTTTACTGAATAAACCATGAAGGTTGGCTAAACAAGTAATAAAAATCATATAAAGGTGTTCGGCAGTACCTGCGGTGTTTCATATTGTACCCATTTTTCATAAACGTAGTGATTTCTCATCCAAGTTTCATATTGAACTATAGGTAAACTTTGAATTCGTAAATATACTGAACTCGGCAGTTACTAATAATCATGACTGATGAAGCAATTTATGGGGGTAGTATGATGGAAATGACAGAACAGTATAAAAGCGGCGCGATTCTTCGCAAACGAATTGGTACAGCGCTGATGATTCTGGCGGCTTTGGCGGCTTTGTACGCCGTTGTGACGGCGGTGGGCGCTGCTCTTTCAGCAGGCCCGGATACGAAACAGGTTGAATGGTGGAGGGCAGTTGGCTTTTTGATGTTTACCGGGGTTTTTATCCTTCTGGCAGTGAATCCGCGTAAATACCCTGGCTTGTGGGAACTGACGATTTTCAATAAACTGCTTCTGACTGTTGTTGAGGTGAGTTTGATCCAAGAAAACGCAACCAACGCCCAGTTTTCAGCCATGGCAGACGGGGTGCTGACAGTCATACTCATTGCCGCATATTGGTTGAGTGAAGGGTACAAAAGCTGGAAGCGGTAATACCTAAGGAATGGTGATTTACCAGCCTGGATCAATAAATTCGCAGGAAGATCCATCCTTGCATTAAAAGAGAGATAACCAGGAACAATCGGTTTGATTTCTTCCATATGTCTCTGATTAATTCTCGGGATTAACTTCAGGTTTGGGCTAATTCATTGACCGGAAGAAATTTCCGGTGTGGTACACTCGAAACAGGGGTAAATGATTAACGCTGTCGTTGGCGACGGCGAATGATATTTTTCGCTGGGGGTATGAGAATCGGTAAACCAGAGGATGGCAGAGGTGCGAAACGGTAAATAGAATAAATAACAGTCATCCAGGGCTGTGTTGCTAACCATCGAACCAGGCTAAAGGAAACAAGCCGCGGCGAGGGCTACGGCGAACAGAGGCTTTTTATGGATGAAAATGATTTTTCAGAGGATCAGGGTTCATATTGCAACAATGATCCGGAGAAATTATTGAAGGATCGCGCGCTTATCATCGTGTCGAATCGGGGACCTTTTGGTTTCACCAATCAGGAAGATGACAGTGTACAGGTCCATCGCAGCGGCGGTGGCTTGGTGACCGCATTACTGGGGTTGACGCAAAAGGTCGATATCACTTGGATCGCCTCAGCCATCAATGATCTTGAAAAAGAATGGCCCGGTGGGGAAATACAGTTAGATGGGAGCAACCGAGCTGTAAACCTGGATTTGATACCGTTTACGTCGGAAGAATATGACGGCTATTACAATGTCATTTCCAACCCGCTGTTGTGGTTTTTGCAGCATTCCATGTGGGATTTCAAATCGAATCCAACCATCACACGTGACACATGGGATGCCTGGGATTACGGCTATACGGCTGTCAATCGAAAGTTCGCGCAGGCGGTGGCAGATAGAATTGGGGCAAATTCAGCTCGCACATTGGTGATGATGCAGGATTACCATTTGTACCTAGTACCGCGCATGCTGCGTGGCCTTCTGGGGCGAAAACGCAAACAGGACAGACCTACTCTGACACATTTTATTCATATCCCATGGCCTGGGCCTGAAGATATCCGCATGCTTCCACCGGGGATGCGCCGGGCAATTTTAGATGGATTAACCGGATCAGACATGATCGGCTTGCAGACACGCGATGATGCGTTGAATTTTATGCGGTCGGTCGAATCACATCTGCCGGGTGCAAGTGTCAATTATCGGCGTGGACGCATCTGGTACCGCAACCGGGCCACGCAGGTACGTGATTTCCCGATTTCAATTGATGTAACCGAACTGAAAAACCTGGCTGAAGCAAATGAAACCATCGAAATGAGGAATAAATTCGAGGATGAATTCCACGGTATGCAGATCATTTTACGGGTGGACCGTACCGAACCCAGTAAAAACATCGTCAGAGGGTTCAAGGCGTTTGGAGATATGCTGGAGATGTACCCGGAGCATCTTGGCAAGGTAAAGTTTCTGGCTCTTCTGGTTCCTTCCCGATTGGATGTGGAGGAGTACCGCACCTACCATGATGAGTTTATGGCAGCAGCCGGATGGGTGAATTCAAAATACGGCACAAGTGATTGGGAGCCGGTTCGAATCTTGTTTGGAGATGACTATACCCGCGCTGTTGCCGCTCTTGAAACCTATGATGTACTTCTGGTTAATTCCATTGCCGATGGGATGAATCTGGTGGCCAAGGAAGGCGCTGTTGTTAATCAAAAAAACGGTGTATTGGTATTGTCTGAACGCACCGGCGCTCGTCAGCAACTGGAGCCTGGAGCGTTGGTGATCTCACCATTTGATGTGCTGGCAACAGCCGCCGCGATGCACCAGGCATTGGTGATGCCTGAAGCGGATCGTATGACACGTGCCCATCGTTTGAAATGGTCGGTGGAAGAGAATGATATCCGAACCTGGTTTTGCGCACAGATTAATGAGATCAACCAGCTTGGATTATAAAAGTTGAGGGATACCAGTTTATCAATAGAAAGGAAACCAGAGGTTATCCGTTGAAAACAGCCATTCTGCATTTTACCGCGCTGCCTACCGTTGGGGGCGTGGAGGTGGTGATACAGGCCCATGCCGAGCAGTTTGCGGCCGCCGGGATGCCGCTCACCGTGATCACCGGGAGAGGTACCGCGGAAAGCCTGCCGGAAGGGGTAAAGTTCATCTGTGTTGATGAAGTGGACACGCTGCACCCGGAGATCGCCAAAGCAACCGCCATACTGGCCACCGGTAAAGTCCCAGACAACTTTGATGCGCTTGTGGATGATTTGATCCAAAAACTCCGTCCCGTTCTGTTGGAATTTGATCACGTGATAATCCACAATATCTTCAGTAAGAACTTGAATTTACCGCTCACGGCGGCCCTGTTGACCCTGATAGATGAGGGTTCTTTACGGCACGCGATTGCCTGGTGCCATGACCTGTCATGGACCAGCCCGCGCTCACTGCATGAGGTCTATCCGAGGTATCCGTGGACGCTGCTGAAAACCGCACATCCGAAAATAACTTACGTGGTGCCATCAACACACCGCCAAAAAGAACTGGCAGAGACGTTCGGCCTGCCGCGTGATGCGGTACAAGTGATCAGCAATGGGGTAGACCCATGTACATTACTGGCCCTGTCAGATGAAGGTTTCAAGCTGATGGATCAAATGAAGCTATGGGATTCCGGGATGATCCTGTTGATGCCGGTACGCGTCACCGCGGCCAAGAATATCGAATTTGCGCTTGAAGTTCTGGCAGAACTGAAACAGTTCCAAGTACAACCAAAACTTATTCTCACCGGGCCTCCTGATCCGCACGATCCGATCAGTTGGGCATATTATGAAAAACTGCGAGGTCAAAGACGTGAACTGGGTTTGGAGGGGGATATGTTTTTCATTTATGAAATGGGGCTCCAGCCAAATATCGGGTTTGATATAGACAACAAGATGGTTGCGGAACTCTATCGCGTGGCAGATGTCATGTTTATGCCCTCACACTCCGAAGGATTTGGTATGCCGGTATTGGAAGCCGGTATGTTGGGGCTACCGGTGGTATCCACATTGATACCGGCTGTAGAGGATCACGCACAGGGTCACACGCTGGTATTTCCATCCGATATGTCCGCACGGGAACTCGCGCGAAAGATCCTGGATTGGATGTCAGAAAAGCCGGAGCATTTTATGCGTATCCGTGCACGTCAGCGTTTTTCATGGAGAGTAATTTTCAGCCGGAAAATCCTTCCGTTGTTGGAGACGACGAAGATTCATGATGAATAGCCTTGATGATTTATGTCACCAGGCTGCCCGGGCTCCATTTGTAAGGCTGTATTTGGACTATGATGGCACGCTGGCAGACTTTGTAAAAACACCCGATATTATCCTGGTAGAGGATGATCTGGTCGATCTGATCGCCCGAATCGATGCTTTACCGGGTGTTCTCACAGCCGTCATCAGCGGGCGAACGTTGGTGCACATACAGAAACTGCTTCCCATTCCGGGTCTGCTAAAGTGCGGAACCTACGGGATTGAAACCGAATTCCCCGATGGTCGGGTATTCAAACGCATGTCATTGTCACAGGTGCGCCCAAAGATTCTGCATTTACAGCCCCTGTGGCAGCAATTGATCAACGGGAAACGAGGCTATTATCTGGAGAACAAAGATTGGGCGCTTGCTCTGCACGCCCGTTTTGCTGATGAACACGAGCAGCAGGAGGTTCTGGCACAGGCAATGGATATAGCCGATGATTTCTTGCATAATGATACTTTCACCCTGCTGGGCGGAGAACGCTTTCTGGAATATGCGCCGCGTGCGGCGAGTAAATCTCGTACGGTACAGCGAATACAAAGTCGCATGACCCCCAAAGGGGCATTAGCGATCTATTTCGGCGATGATGATAAAGATGAAGAGGCTTTCAAAGCAGTTCATAAATATCGCGGATACGCCGTGCGCGTGACTCCTAAAACGACTGTTACTGAGGCGGATTTTCGGGTAGATACACCCGTTCAAGTGAGGAGCTGGCTGTCCGAATTCCTGGAAGAACGAAAACGGCAACAAGAATATCTGCAGAATCCTGTTCAGATGGAAGATGAAAGTGAAAAATCCAAATAACGGAACTGTCTGAAAAAAAACAGGCAGAAATTATTTTCTGCCTGTTTTTGGATCAGCCTTTGGGCTGCTGCTGTGTGATACAGTGGATGTTGCCGCCGCCCAGCAGAATCTCGCGTGCCGGGACCCCTACCACTTTTCGATCCGGATACAGGGCCTGTAATGTTTTCAACGCGTCCTGATCGTGCGGATCATCGAAAATGGGAGCCACGATTCCGCCGTTGGCGGTGTAGAAATTGATGTACGAGCCGGCAAGACGGTCACCTTCCTCACGGGGATAGGTGCCGGCAATGGCATCCACGCCCTCGCTTTCCTCGCGGGTGATGTAGATGGGATTGGGCTGGTGAATTTTGTGAATTTCCAGTTTTCGCCCGCGTGCATCCACCGCTTTGCTCAGGCGCTCAAAAGCATCCTGTGAGATGGGATATTGCGGATCGTCCGGGTCATCTGTCCAGGTAAGCGCCGCTACACCGGGGCGGATAAAACAGCAAATGTTATCTACATGCCCGTTGGTCTC
>CAZHMZ010000176.1:0-7261 GCA_964532655.1 uncultured Anaerolineaceae bacterium | reverse complement strand
GGTAGGGGTCTCGGTGACTGTCGCGGTGGGGGTGGGACTCTGCCCGGCCCAGTTGACCGTTTCAGGGGTGAAGGGCTGATCCGAACTCACCTCGATCAGGCGGTTTTCAGCGTCATACACCAACGTCAGGTTCTCCCCGTCCAGCGCGCGTTCGATCTGGTTGCCGTTGGCATCGTAGCTGTAGCTGTTGCCGTCAAATCCCGCCACCGCATGGGCATGCGCCAGATCATAGGTGAAGGCATCACCGTTCTTGACCGCCATCGAGCCGGTGTCCGGGTTGTAGCTGAAGGTTTCGTTCAGCAGTTCAGTTTGGCTCGTATCTGTCACGATCCCCGCCGTCAGCCGGTTGAGCGCATCATAGGTGTAAGCGGCGGTTTCATCCGCCTTTTCATCGGCGATGCCGGTGATGTTGGCATTGGCGTCATAACTGTACACCAGGTTCTGCAACTCGGTTTGCGCCGCATTGGTGCTCACCAACGATTGCAGCAACCCACCCGTAACCGGGGTGCTCCAGCCGTAGTAGCTGTAGACCTTGCTGATCACCGGATTATCGTTGGATGACCCCATCTCGAGCAGGGTCATGCGGCCGGCTTCGTCATACTCAGCCTGCTTGACATAGGTATACGGAGTGCCATCCTCCCCGGTCAGTGAAAGCAGCGAGCCCTGGGCGTTATAGGTATAAGTCAGCACCTCCCCGTCTGGCAAGGTCACCGTCACCGGCAGATCGGCCGAGTTATAGGTAAAGCTCGTCTCATAGGTCTCTGCCGCCAGGATTTCAGTGCCCTGGTAGATATGCTTGGTTTGATCCACAGTGCGGCCACGATCGTCATAACTGAACAGGGTGGCGCCGCTGCCGTTCAGCATACCGGTCATCCGACCGATGGTATTGACCGTGCTGCCGCCGTAGTCCACTCCCAGGAAGGAGAAGGATTGGTCATCATAGTAGTACTCCACCGCAGCAGTGGTGGCACAGGCATCCGGGCCGCTGTATTCCTTCCCGGTCAGGCGGTTGAGGTCGTCGTAAGAAAGGGTCGTCACACACTCACGCGCATCGGTCTGGGTAGACAGGCTGCCAACCCCATTGTAGCTGTAGTACCAGGTGCCTAAATCCGGATCCGCCATTTCCGTCTTCTGCCCGGCCTGGTTGTATTCTATACTGACGGTGGTAGCACTTGTTCCGCTACCCTTGGTAGTGGAGAGTAAGCGGTCGCTCACATCGTAGGTATAGGTCAAATCCGGCCCGTCCGGAGCATTTACCAGCACCGTGCGGCCCCACACATCACTGGTGGTGGTGGTGGTGTGGTTATTCGGATCGGTGACGCTCACGGTCAGATCATCATACGCATAAGCAATATCGTTGCCGTTGGGAGGAGTGCTGGTCAAAACTCTCCCCAACAGGTCATAGGTAGTCTGGGAAAAAGCCTGGCTGAAGGTTTGCGTCACAAAAGCTGGCGAAGCGGCATAGGTAATGGTATAAGGCACGGTTTGCTTCACTGCCCGGCCCAGTTCGTCATACTGCACATCGGTCACGGTCGTGGCTTGAGAACCATTGACCACACTGCCCACCTGCTGGGTTTGGATCTCCTGTCCCAGCCCGTTGTAGAAATGGCTGAGCCGGATATCGGCGTTATCGTCTACGCGTTGAGTCAGGTTGATGTGGAACGGTGACGATGGCGAAGCATAATCCACATAAGCAATCGAAAGGCTGGGGTGATCATCTGTATCACCTGGAGCCACGATCTTGATCTGGCGTCCAAAATCGTCATAAACAGCCGTGGTTAGTGCCCCATTGGGATCGGTTACCGAATCAAGTTGACCGACCGATTCGTTGTAATCCATCACCGTGGTTTGGTCGAGCGCGTTGGTGGTGGAGGTGGCGTAGGTGTGATAGACAGAATCATAGACCGTAGTGGTGGTCTGAGCTCCGGTGATGGGGCTGCTGGACACTGTGCCAAAATTAGCGTAGACGGTCTGGCTGGTTGGATTGCCATAGCTGTCATAACCAGTGTTGCTTTGGCTATAGTCGTCCCCATCAACCCAAACCCGCTGCCCGGTCAGGAAGCCAGCAGTCGGTGCGACGCCATACACTTGGCTGTCGTCAAACAGATATTGCGTCTCAGCCTCTTTGCTGGTCTCGCCAGTGAAATCGCACCCGCTCGAGCAGTCCAGGGTGATCTGGCGGGCAGGCTGATTGAGATATCTCCCGCTGATCACATTGCTGGCAATGGACGGAATCGTCGGCCAATACTGCGTACGTGTCGCGCGGTATGGAATATAGTCGCTGCCATCCCAGGCCGATTGAGTCACACGGGTCAGATTGCCGAACTGAGTGGTGGGCAGGCTGCCTTGATCGGCCAGGTTATATTCGTAGCTGGTTTTCGTGCTGGTGAAGGTGGCATCGCCGTTGTAATTCCAGTTCACTACCTCATCGGTATAATTCCACACCACCTCCAAATCTTTAAACTTGGTAACCAGGTTGGTATTGGCAATATCCGGAGCCCCACCACTCTCTGAGTCGAAAAATATGGTGGTGGTGTAATTGGTAGCCGTCATGCTGTACGGAATACCTTCATGATAGGAATCAGTGTCCAGCGCTCCGTTATACACTTTAAACTTGTATTGCCAGCTGGCTCCGTTCGGCATATCGGCGCCTGCCTGGTTGAAGGTACTTTCGGGCTCATCCTCATGCCAAGCTTGCACCACAAAGTTCCCCTCATCATTGAGGAAGAACATCAACCAATACCATTCGTTCATGTTGGTCGAGGGAATGGTCAACAGGGTCACAGAATCTACATTGGCTCCACCTGCTGAGCGGGTGCGTAGTTTCACCAGGTGGTTTGTGCCTGAAATGGTCACACCCACACCAAAGAAGTCATTGTTGGCATTTTGGATACCCATCTCCGCCTGGGTATTGAGTTTTGCCTTGTCCATACTGAACTTGAGATAAACGACATCTCCGTTGGTGAGCGAATAACCGTTCCGGGTGCCGGTGACATTCCAGTTGGCGCTGGCATTGGTGGAGGTAAGGTGCTGATCATACCCATTGGTAATGGTATGGGTTGAGCCACTCAACATAAAATCCTCAGCAATATCATGGCTATCGGGTGTGGTATCAGTGAGGCGGTTGAACTCCTGGTAGAGATCATTCGAGGACGTCAAGCTGCGGTATTGCAGACCTTTACGGTAATCATCCTGGAAATACCAATTGGTGGTCACCAGATTATCCGGTGTAATCACGCGAGTCATGGCGTGCCCGCGGAATTCCATCATCGGTGGAGTATACAGATTGGTGATATCGGCTGAAACGCTGGTGGGGACCACCGCTGAGTTCTCCGAATCATTCACCCCGTGTTCATCATACTGATAGGTGTAGACACGGTCCTGTCCGGTGACTGCATCGGTGACGGTGCGGGTGGTCACCATATGCCAGGTGTGCATGAGCATAAATTGCAATTTCTTGATATAACATTGGGGGCATTCAAGGATAAATTTGGCTTCCTTCGGATGCCAATAGGTCGGTAGATTGACAGATCCTTCACTGCCTGCCAGCGAGGTGGTGGCGTTCGCAAACTCCAGTTCGACATCATCACCACTGGTCATATCATGCATGCCGTACATAATATCCGTCGTACCGGAAATGGCTCTGGCTTGAATATACAGGCGATACCGCCCCCCGGGTTTGATCAGATGCTGCGGCATCCCGCGCACAGCGATGCCCAACGGGTTCGAACCGGTGATCTTTAGTTTTTGGTTATAACAGGAAACGGATCCGTAGGATAGATATCGTGACCAGGCTGTCGTGGAGCCGATACATTCGGTAATGCCGAACTCGGTATACAGCGAGCGGTAATCATCATTGTAATCGTCAAATTTATTCCAAATTTCATAACTCAGGCTAACCGAGCCGCCTTGTCCATTGTTGACATTTGTAAGATGCAAGGAATCTCCGTAGGTAAATACGGTTGAGGGCAGCGAAATCGCCAGATCGCTATCGTCGTTTTTTTCCTGGATGCTCACCAGCGTGGTCGTTTTTCCGCCGGCTGTCCACAGCATGTTGCGATAAACATGGGTTTGGGTATCGTCGGCGTATGTCAGATCATACACGCGAATTGTCGTCCATGTTGAATCTTGCTGTTCCTGTACCAGGATTTTATCCAGTCGCTTTTTCTGGAAAAGCACTTTTGCATCCGTATCCGACCACGCATTTTCATAATCCGTTCTCGCCTCGGTTACGAAGACGATTTTATACATGCCATTGGGATAGGTAATGGTGGTCGGATAGACTGCCAACTCGTTATAGCAGGAGCTTGATTTGACAATGTTCTCATAGCCGTAAGAGATCGTTTGGTCAAACTTGTTGGTCACTGAGGTGAGCGACCATCGCCAGATTAAGTTTAGGCCACCTGAAGAGGTCGCACAACCATTGGTTGTGTGCGTTTTGGTTTTCCAGGTAAAGGAATACTGATTTCCATCCTTGTCATAAACGCTCCATGTATCGTTGGTGTCATCGAAATAGATGCGCATGAAGGTTTCATTTTCAGTGGTGTAAGTCGTGATCTGGTCGTTGATGGCAATCAGCAATAAACGACTGCTGATACCGTTGACATTGATCCTATACGTGTCATCTGTGAGATCCGAATTGGTGGAATGCATATCCCTTTCGATATAACCGGTATCCAGGGACCAGCCCATGCCCACCCAGGCAGCCTGGGTATAAGCCACCGATTCATCTACCACCTGGCTGCTGTAGGCAAGGTTTAGCGTGGGTTGAAATCCACCGGAACCGGGGGGCGTCCAAAAATTGACGCTGTAAGTTCCTGCGCCACTGAAATCCGAAACCTGAACCGCATCCATATTGGGTGCTGCATATCCCTGCCAGGTGGCAGCCTTATAGTCAAAGATGGTGAGGTGGTTGACCCGGGCGCTCAAAGTGTTGTTTTCAGTATCCACCACCGTGTTCACCGGGTGCCAGTCAGTCGTTACTTCATCGTAGTAGAAGATCTGTAAATCCTCTTCGGTCCAGTCATAAATGAACTTTTCATCATAGGTGAAGGTGATCGCGATGTCCTCATTAAACTTGGTAACATCCTGCTTACTCTCTGTTCCAACGGCGATAATCTCGACCGGGTTGCCGCTCATCGAATAACCGGGGTTGTGAGCGAGGTCTGGATCCCGTGCTTCCATCACCAGATTCTCAGAGATAGCCTTTGCAGGAATTTCCACTGTCACCCTGCCGTCTTGCGCAGTGAACTTCCCCCCGGTTGCTTTATCGATCTCGTGATGTCCTCGATCGAGAAGTACCGCATTGTTAGCCAGAAATTCATCGCCTTTCAGGACGGAAATCATCACCATATAGGGCAATTCGGTGTCCGTCAGTGCATCCAGATCGGATAACACCTTTTCATCGGCTGCAAAGACCATTTCACCAGAGGTGGATTTGACATTATACGGCAAGCTATACCTGACGGTATCGGCTGCTACTGCTTCCGAAAGCGTTGCACCAGCAATTTCACTGGTTAGGTGTAGCGTCTTAGGAAGATCGAATTGGATGCGAATATCCTTTTGCCCCGCATAGCGATCCATGCCGGTCAGGCTCCAAGAGACAACCACCGGCACTCCCGGTAACAGCAGACTGGGGGTCACATCCATGACCAAGTCTGGGAAAATTTCTGCTTTGGTTTCCTGGGCTGCTATTCCGGGGTCATCATAAATCGTTTCGCTTGATGCATTGAACCCCTCGGGGGAACCAATTGTTAATCCGTAAGCAATATCTTGTGGTTCTTGTTCCGGTTGGGCCAAATTGGTCTTTGGCTCAACAGAAGCAAAAACCGGGCTGACCGAATTGAATAAGAAAATGAATACGGTACAAAGAGTGGCAATTTTCCAGTTTTGGAAGCGACGCGTGGCCATATTCCCTCCTAATGGGCTTGGTTTTCGACAATTGAATTAATTACCAGTAAGGGAAATGGAGATGAAATCCCCATTGGATATTGTATAAAAATTTCAAAAAAGCTTAGGGAAAATGACCTTAAAATTTCTTAAGACAATGTTAACAAATGAATTATTTTTACAATCCAAATCATTGCTATGTTCGAAAAGATTAACCAGAATTTAGAATCGTTGATCTCAAGAAACAAATAAACTGCAGAGTGGGTGATATAGAAGGAAATGAAAAATTTTCCGTCTCATTGTCTGGAGCATAACCGATCGGATTAAGTATCGTGTCGCCTTTATTGATATTTACGTAGAGTTCAGGAAACAACAAAATGGAGAATGAGCAGTAAGGCAGCATCTACCCAGCGTTCCAAAGTCCAATGGGGCGCTCAAGAGTGCTTATAAAGACGCGAAATAAGTCGTAACTTTGCTAGTACGAAGGAGCTAGAGTGTGGAACGAACAGTTCGGAGAGCATATCATCCAGAGCTTGGGCCAGAAGGGTTTAAAATGTGTGAAAAATTGGGCGCAAAAAGCCCCGAACAAGTAGACTGAAGAAAGATGGAGATCAGGCATGGATTGGAGAACTAACCGGGAATACGTACGTGAATTTAGAATGGAGACGCTGGAACTGCTGAAGCGGTGGCACAAAAGTGCCGGTCAAATTGAACGGGAGCTGGGCATCACACCTGGGCTGCTGGTCAAGTAACGCGCCCAATACAAAGTGCTGGAAAAGGAGGGACAGGCGGCGCAAATTGGCTTGAGTGACGTGGAGGCTGTTCGAGCCGAGATCCGAAGGCTAGAGCGTGAGCTGGACGTAGTGGAGGAGGAGCGTGAGATGTTAAAAATTAATCAACATCTTCTTACGCAAAAGCGGATAAAGGGAAAATATGCATACGGCGATTAACAAACAGGGCAAAGGCGCAATTGACGATCTTCGAATACATCGAGATCTGGTCAAATCGCCAACGGCTGCATTTAACCCCCTTTGGCTCTCTCAGCCTGGTAGAATTCGAGTAAATCCCAGGACATGAATCGTATCCACTTTCCTAAGTACAGCCCATAATCAACTGTGGAAATTTGTGGACTAGGATCACCCTTGCGTGTGTGGGGACAACCATCTGGTGATATTCAAGCCGGGTGTAAAAATCCGGATCACCCCCACGTGTGTGGGGACAACTACCCGCCTCCACTCGTACACCCACACACACGGAGGATCACCCCCACGCGTGTGGGGACAACTCAGAGCAACACCATGCCGTCGGCCATTATTACAGGATCACCCCCACGTGTGTGGGGACAACGGTAAGGATCCGTAAGACACCGGCA
>CAZHMZ010000175.1:0-7503 GCA_964532655.1 uncultured Anaerolineaceae bacterium | reverse complement strand
CTCCTCCACAAACCAACCCGTTTCAGCCTACCGCCAATCCGGGGTGGATATCGACGCCGGAAACCGATCCGTAAAGCTGATGAGCGCGGCGGTCAAATCCACCTACAACCCGCGCGTGCTGGCGGGCATCGGCTCATTTGGCGGGCTGTATGACGCCGCTGATCTGAAATCGATGCAGGAGCCGGTGCTGGTGGCTTCCACCGACGGCGTGGGCACCAAGGTGAAACTGGCTGCCAGTGTGGGCCGGTTGGAAAGTATCGGCGAAGACATTGTCAATCACTGCATCGATGACATTCTGGTGCAGGGAGCGCGTCCGCTGTTCTTTCTCGATTATTACGCCAGCTCCAGGCTCACCCCTGAAGCGGTAGCCGCCGTGGTGGGCGGCATAGCCAAAGCCTGCCGCGAGAGCGGAACGGTGCTGCTGGGCGGCGAGACAGCCGAGATGCCGGGGGTATACACGCCCGGCGAGTTTGACGTGGCGGGCACCATTGTGGGTGTGCTGGAGCGCGGTCATCTTCTGCCGCGCCATGATCTCCAATCCGGGGATGTGCTGATTGGGTTTCGCTCCAGCGGGCCGCATACCAACGGATATTCACTGATTCGCAAAATCATCGCCGGCTGTGATTTGCAGGAATACCTCCCCGAGCTGAACTCCAATCTCGCGGATGCGTTGCTGAAACCACATCGCTGCTACCTCAATTTGCTGGCCGGGTTGATCGAACAGGATGATTCGCCCATCAAAGCGCTGGCTCATCTGACCGGAGGCGGGTTCATTGAAAATATCCCGCGCGTCCTGCCCGAACATCTGACGGCACGGATCCGGAAAACAAGCTGGCCGGTGCCGCCCCTGTTCCGCTGGCTGCGCCGTACCGGCGGGGTTCAGGAACAAGAGATGTACCGGGTCTTCAACATGGGCATCGGTATGGTGGCAGTGGTGAATGCAGACCGGGCCGCCGAGGTGATGCAGGGTATCCCGGAAGAATGCTGGATCATCGGGGACTTGATCCCCGCCGCTGATCAAAGAGTGATGATTGCTTAATAAGGTTATGAAGTAATGGCCGATTTCTCCGGTCAAAGGATGATGATAGGTTAAAATGAGCAAATCTCGTCTGGTGGTTTTGATTTCTGGGAACGGCAGTAATTTGCAGGCTATTTTGGATGCCTGCCGTAGCGGCGAACTGGATGCCGAGGTGGCGGCGGTATTTTCCGACCAGTCTGAAGCCTATGGTCTGGAACGTGCCCGGCAGCTCGAGACTCCGGCGCACGTTTTTCGTAAGATGAAAGAGACACCCCGGCGCGAGTATGACCGTCAACTGGCGGATGCGGTTGAGGTATACCAGCCCGATTGGGTGGTGCTGGCCGGGTGGATGCGGCTGCTCTCGAGCGAATTTTTATCCCGTTTTCCAGACCGGGTAATCAACATCCATCCTGCGCTGCCGGGCACTTTTCCGGGTACGCATTCCATCGAAAGAGCCTGGGAAGCGCATCAAACAAACGGCCTGAACAAAACCGGCGTAATGGTGCACCGGGTGCCCGATGAAGGCGTGGATTGCGGTCCGGTGCTGGGCGTGCAGGAAGTGAAAATCACCCCGGAGGATACGCTGGAAAGTCTGGAAGCGCGCCTCCACCAGGTGGAGCACCAGTTATATGTGGAAACCATCCGGAGCCTCCTCCGGGAACCTGTTCAAGTGTAAGGAGTGTCATCATGCCAAAAGCGCTATTATCCGTGTCTGATAAAACTGGTCTGGTGGAATTTGCCGCCGGGCTGCACCAACTGGGATGCAGCCTGCTGGCCTCCGGTGGAACCGCCAAAGCCATCCGGCAGGCGGGACTGCCCGTCACCGAAATCGCCGATTACACCGGCTCACCGGGAGTACTGGGCGGGCGGGTGAAAACCCTGCACCCGGCTGTACACGCCGGTTTGCTGGCTCGCGGCACCGCCGAAGACCACGCTGAGATTCAATCACACGGCTGGGACTATATCGATCTGGTGGCGGTCAACCTGTATCCCTTTGAACAAACGGTTGCCAAAACCGGTGTGACCTTTGAGGATGCCATTGAAAATATCGATATCGGCGGGGTAACGCTCATTCGCGCCTCTGCCAAAAACCACGAGCGTGTTACATTGGTGTGCGACCCTGCCGATTACCCGGCTGTACTGGCTGAACTGCAGCAGGGCGGGATTTCTGCTGAAACACGCCGGGCACTGGCCCTGAAAGGGTTTGCCCAAACCGCGCGGTATGACGCCGCCATCAGCGCCTGGCTGGCCCGTGTAACCGACCCCGAACATGAGCAGCCCCTGCAAATCACAGCCTATCCCATCCAGTCGCTGCGTTACGGCGAAAACCCGCACCAGTCTGCCTGGGTGTACGGGTACGAGCCAAATGCCGGCCCGCTGGGCGGTAAGCTGCTGCAGGGCAAACCTCTGTCGTATAACAATCTGCTTGATCTGGATGCCGCATGGAAAGCCGCCGTCAGTTTTGACGGTCCTACCATCTGCATCGTCAAGCATCTTTCACCCTGCGGAATCGCTTCCGCCGAAAAGCTGAGCGAAGCCTATCAACTGGCCTTCGCATCGGATCCTGTCTCCGCCTACGGCGGCGTGATCGCCAGCAGCCAGCCCATCGACGAAGAGACCGCCCTGGCCATGAAGGATCTGTTTATCGAGTGCATCGCGGCGCCCGGGTTTACCCCGCAGGCCGCGGCCATGCTGGCCAAAAAGAAGAATTGCCGCCTGCTGGAAATGCCCGATTTGAAGATTGAGCCAGGTACCGAGCTGCGTTCCATCACCCGCGGCATCCTGCGTCAGACCATCGACCGGGGAGACCCGGCCGGCACCGAGTGGCAGGTGATCTCCAAACGCCAACCCACCGAAGAGGAATGGAACGCGCTGCATTTTGCCATGAAAGCCGTGCAGCATGCCAGATCCAACTCGATCGTGTTCGCCAAAGGCACCGCCACCATGGGTATCGGCAGCGGTCAGCCTAACCGCATCGACTGCGTGCATATCGCCGCCAAACGGGCCGGTGAACGTGCTCAGGGCGCGGTGATGGCCTCGGATGCCTTCTTCCCCTATTCCGATTGCGTGGAAGCGGCCGCCGGCTACGGAATCACCGCCGTAGCGCATCCGGGTGGTTCCATTCGCGACGCCGATACACTGGCCGCTGCGGATGCCGCCGGCCTGGCGCTGGTGATCACCGGTGTACGTCATTTTCGACATTAGCTCCAGAAAAACCGGAGTTTTATCTTCAACCCTGCAGGAGATCGAATGAACGAACAACTTTTTTCATCCACCGAGGCGCTCACTTTTGATGATGTCCTGATCGTCCCGGGCTACAGCGAAGTGCTGCCAGCTGAAACGGACATCAAATCACGTTTGACCCGCAACCTCAAACTGAACATCCCCCTGGTTTCGGCGGCCATGGATACCGTCACCGAAGCGCGTATGGCCATTGCGCTGGCCCGCGCCGGTGGTATCGGCATTTTGCATCGCAATATGTCACCGGAAGATCAGGCCGATCATGTGGATCGTGTCAAGCGCTGGGAATCCGGGATGATCCTGGACCCCATCACCCTGGAACCGGATGCCACTATTCAGGAAGCGGAAGTGATCATGTCCAACTTCCATATCAGTGGGCTTCCCATTGTGACCGGCAAGGAAAAACGGCTGGTGGGCATCATCACCAACCGCGATATGCGTTTCGCTAGCACTCAAGACCAATCGCGCCCGGTGTCTGACTTTATGACCAGCGCCAGTCTGATCACCGCACCGGTAGGCACCTCACTGGAACAGGCTCAGGAAATCCTGCAGAAGCACCGCATCGAAAAACTGCCCCTGGTGGATAGCGTCGGCCTGCTGAAAGGGCTGATCACGGTCAAAGACATCCAGAAACGTACGCAGTACCCCAACGCGGCCAAAGACGGCAATGGACGGCTGCTGGTAGGCGCGGCGGTGGGTGTTGGCCCGGATGTGGAAACCCGCGTGGGCAAGATGGTCTCCAAAGGATTGGATGTGGTGGTGATCGATACCGCGCATGGGCACACCGCCGGTGTGATTGCCGCCATTAAGCGCATCAAGGGCAACTGGCCAGAGCTGCCGCTCATTGCCGGCAATGTGGTCTCCGCCCAGGGCACGCGCGATCTGATTGAAGCCGGCGCTGATGCGATCAAAGTGGGTGTGGGAGCGGGTTCTATCTGCACCACCCGGATTGTGGCCGGTGCGGGTATGCCGCAGCTCACCGCGGTGTTTGAATGCGCGCGTGAAGCCCAGAAGTATGACGTACCGGTCATCGCTGACGGCGGCTTGAAGTACAGCGGTGATATCGTGAAGGCCCTGGCAGCCGGCGCTGAAACGGTGATGCTGGGCAGCATGCTGGCCGGTCTGGATGAAACTCCCGGAGAGGTGGTGCTGTACGAAGGCCGGCGGGTGAAAGAGTACCGCGGCATGGGCAGTATGGCCGCCATGCAGGGCTACGGCCGCGATCGCTATGGCACCGGGCAGGGCGGAGCCGGTAAGCTGGTTCCGGAAGGTGTGGAAGGCATTGTGGCCTACAAGGGTCACCTGGCTGATTTTGTCTACCAGTTGGTGGGCGGTCTGCGCTCGGGGTTGGGATACGCCGGGGCGCGTGATTTGCAGGAACTGCGCAACAACACCCGCATGGTGCGCATCACCAACGCCGGTCTGATCGAGAGCCATCCCCACGATATCACCATCACCCGCGAGGCTCCCAACTATCAGCGCAGAGATTAAACGCACTGCTTTTCAAGATTGTTAACCATTTCTCAAAGTTCCCGCTTCTGAAACGGGAACTTTGTGCATTGTATTG
This sequence comes from uncultured Anaerolineaceae bacterium, assembly GCA_964532655.1. Classification (GTDB taxonomy): domain Bacteria; phylum Chloroflexota; class Anaerolineae; order Anaerolineales; family Anaerolineaceae; genus JAJFTV01. The sequence continues at coordinate 2,677 of CAZHMZ010000175.1, read as the reverse complement.
GAGTTATAACCATAGATAATTCTGATAAAATCAGTCGATTTAACAGGTACAGTACTTGCACACTTATGAAAACCATGTCAGGCAATCCTCCCAAAAATATCCCGCCTCAAACGGTGTACCGTCAGAATCAGACGGTGTATCGTCAGGCCGGTGATCCTCAACGGGGTTCTCAGCCAGCGACTCCAGGCCAGGCGGAGAACAATTCTTATCAGCAAACCCAGGTCCGCCCGCCCGTTCAGATGGCTCAACCGCGCGGTACGCGCCTGCCAAACCCGACACAGGTAGTCAACCCTGTTACTGTTCCCCCGGCTGCTTCTCAACCGCGCTTACAGCGCAAAAAGAAAACGTCCTACTCCTCCACCGAGGTGATTATCGGCCTGGCGGTGGGTTCGGTGGCTCTGGCCGTACTGGCCGGTGTGGCCTTCTTTATGATGTTTGTGCTGTTCAGTATGTCGGACCGGATTTTGCCCGGCGCGCTGGTGGGCGATACCCCCATCGGCGGCATGCGCCGTACAGATGCCAGCCAATTGCTCTGGACCGAATGGAATGAAAACCGCCAGGTGATCGTCACAGACGGCAGGCAGGCCTGGATGGATACCCCGGCCGGTCTGGGTTTATACCTGGATGCTGAAGCTACCGTAGAGAAAGCGTATCAGCTCGGGCGCGGCAGCGGTGGAATCACGCAGTTCCTCGGCTTTCTAACCCTGCGAAAGGAGCAGGTGCTGCCGGAGGTGATGCTCAACATGACCACCGCCCGTTCACGCCTGGAGGATTACGCTGTGATTATCGATTCACCGCCTCAGGATGCCAGTCTGTTGTATCAGAATGGCGAGTGGACCAGCGTGCCGGGCCAGCCGGGTTATGTGATCGATCAGGCCGCCTCAGCCGCCAATCTGGCCGACCAGCGTACATTGGTGATGAGCAGCGGTTACTTCCTGTTCAGTATGACGGAGGTTCAGCCGGAGTTCAATGATGTAAGCGGCGCGCTGACGGTGCTGGAACCCCTGTTGAACCGCCCCATGCGTTTTTCGGCCTATGACCCCATCACCGATGAGCGGGTGAACTGGACCGTGGAACCGGACACCTTCGCTCCCTGGCTGCGAGTGGAAGATCTGCAGGGCGAACCCAACGTGACCGTAAAAACCGAAGAACTGGCCGCATATCTGGAAGAGTGGCAATCCTCCAACCTGAGCGACGGGAAAACCCTTCAGGAAAACTTCGACATTGAAGATGTGGTGGATGCCTGGAGAAATGACGACCGTTATGACTTCATCGTCTGGCACCCGGCTAAAACCTACATCGTCAAAGAGGGTGACATGCTCAGCGCCATCGCTTACCGGGCCCGCATGCCGTACTGGTTGATCCTGGACGCTAACCCGTCGATTGACCCCGATGCCCTGGTGGTGGGCAGCGATCTGATTATCCCCTCCAAAAACGAATTGCTGCCGCTGCCCATTGTCACCAACAAGCGCATTGTGATCAGTATCACCGAACAGCGCATGTGGACCTACAAAAACGGTGAGCTGCTGGATGAGTATGTGATCAGCACCGGTGTGGATGAATCACCCACCCTGCCGGGGGTATACCAGGTGCAAACCCATGAACTGGAAGCCTACGCCTCGGTGTGGGATCTGTACATGCCGCACTTCCTGGGCATCTACCAGGGCTGGCCGGGGTTCTGGAACGGCATCCACGGGCTGCCCACGTTATCCAGCGGGGTGCAGTTGTGGGCCAGCGTGCTGGGCAGCAAAGCCTCCTACGGCTGCATCATCATGGATCTGCAATCAGCCGAGAAGATCTACAACTGGGCCGAAGATGGTGTGGTGGTAGAAATCACGCCGTAAATCCGAGAGATTTCAAACGACAACTATCATAGGGTGGGTGGAGGGGCACAAGGTATACCTGTTATCAAGTTATTTACCTGCCCCTCCACCCACCATGATTTATAGCACTAGCGTTATCGGTGGGTTCCGGGCGGGTGTGTTATTGTCTCCACAAACGATCTTCCCGCCCTCCACCCACCCTATGCGAACTCCACTGTCAGGACGTCAAAACAACCATCGGTGGGTTACAGATCCATGGGTGTGTAGGTTGGGTTGAGAGGCAGACCTCTCAACCCAACCTACAGGCTGTCCTGTGACCCACAGACAAATGCCCGTCATCTTCTATATGGCGGAAATCCATCGTTATCAACTTGACCCACACTCTGGAAAAATATTCTATACTGTCAACACCCCCATGATTTCTCTTTGATGAATAACCCGGGTTCGGTTTCGATCACCCATCTGCCGGAGATAAACCACCGTGAAAAAATTTCTGTTCAGCATTGCTCGAAGCAATATCTCCTCTATTTTTATCGGATTTATCTTTCAATATTTTTCCTTTTTATTACCAATAGACAGATTGTATGAGGGCAGGGATTTCGTCATCTTCAAACATCCTGTTCCCTACTGGGATTTCCATTTGCTGGCGATCCCCAAATTGCGAATACGATCTTTTTCGGTATGGAACCTGAAATCAACCAGACCCAGGAGCGTTTTTAGAAATTTATTATCAGCCATTCAAAATACATGTCGGGATACGGTATCAGATGACTTTCAAATCATCATCAATGGAGGGAACTATCAGGAGGTACCTCAAATCCATTTTCATATTGCCAGTGGATCCACAATTAAAT
>CAZHMZ010000174.1:0-7533 GCA_964532655.1 uncultured Anaerolineaceae bacterium | reverse complement strand
CTCAGCGTGTCGGTGCTCTCAGGTGAAGCCAGACCCCTTTCAGCGGTGGGGGTAGCCTGCGCCTGCAAGGATTCAGCAGGCATTTCCTCTGTGGATGCATCCGCGGAGGTTTCCGGCGCGCTTTCACCCGTCAGGGTTTCCTGTTCGCCGGTGATAGTCTGATCAGGCGGAAGCATCAGGGAAGTGGCATTATCCTGTGTGTACACCGGCGCGCTTGGGCCTCCACCGCCCTTTCCTTCCGCCATCACCTGCGGAGCCACCCCGCCCCAATAAATAATCTGAGGCTGCTCGGCGGCAGTTTCTGTATACCCATCCATCTCAGCGCTCATGGCAATCTGGTTTGCGGCAGGTGCTTCGTTACCTAAAAAGCCGCCCGGCAAAAACTGGACCAGCAGCAGCACAAGCACGATCACTGCCGATGCAGCAGATGCATAACTGAAAACCGGCAGCCAGAGGCTTTTTCGCGGTGCGGGAACCATATCAGGGGTGAGGGTGAAGTTGCGGGGAACTTTGCGGCGGGGCAGTGAGCGAATCATCGAGCGGGTGACCTTCAGTTGGTTCAGTTCGCTGCGCAACTGCGGGTCGCTCTGTATACGCCTCTCGAATTTTTCTTTTTCGCGGGGGCTGAGTTCTCCGTCTATATATGCGGAGAGATCAAGCCAATCCCTGGATCGCTCATTCATTCTCATATCGCTGCCTCGTCATTTAGACGGAATTTTTCAGGTAAAAGTTCCTGAAAACCGCGCAGACAATCCTGCAGACGCATACGAGCCCGGGCCAGCCTGGATTTAACCGTACCCAACGGGCGGTTGATGGCGCTGGAAACGTCCTTGTAGTCCAGACCCTCCATATCCACCATCACTACGATGACCTTGAATTCATCCGGCAGATCGTCGAGGCAGTGCATGATGGCGGCCTCCAGTTCGGTATCCTCAAGTGCTTTTTCCGGCTGCGGTTTATCATCCGCCATCCATTGCGGCGATTCGATTTCCTCCTCATCCTCCTGGTTTACCGGCTCGAGGGGGACGTGAGGCTGTCTTTTCTGGCGGCGCAGCTCATCATAGCACTGGTTGGTCACAATTCGCATCAGCCAGGCTTTGAATGAACCGCCCCGGAATCCCTTAATATTGTTGTATGCAGCAATCATGGCAAGCTGAGTGGCATCTTCGGCTATGTCCGGATCGGATAGGATACGGTAGGCAACGTTGTAGGCCAGCTCCTGATGCAGAAGCACCAACCGGTTGAACGCGGTCAGGTCTCCTTCTCTTGCTGCAACTGCCAGCTCAATTTCGTCCATGTAAGTTTGTTCCCTGTTTCCTATACGTAACAATTGTTTATCCCCCCACCATTATAATACGGGCTTTCAGGTCTTTTTCAAGACCTGCCGGTTAACTGGTTATACGCCTGTTTGTATTTTACAAGATCGGGGGGATTCAGCGCCAGGATGGTTTTTAGAACCGTCAGAGCCGCATCGTATTTGCCTTTTTTCGTCAACTGCTCCAGGATGATATCCAGTTGCTCGATAGCTTGAGCCTTGTTGCCGCGTTTGTGATACCAGTCCGCCAGGGTTTTGCGGATCTCCATCGCATCCGGCAGTTCATCCGCCAGACCTTTGAGATACAGCTCCACCCGATCGGTTTTCTGGCTGCCCATCAGGAATACGACAAAATTATTCATCTTCTGTCTGGAAGCGTCACGGTTGCCCATGCGGTAATGAAGTGTAGCGGTGCGAACGCTGGCGACGATATCCAACGGATCCATAGCCAGGATCTTTTCATACACCAGAACCGCCTGCTGGAATTGAACCTCCTGGATGTGCAGCGAAGCCTTTTGATGGAGCAGCGATATGGAAAGAGCTCTGTGAGCTGGAAACGGCAGTGTCATATTGATGGCTTCGGTGAGCACCTGATGCGCCCTGGCCGGTTCAGCCGACTGGAAGAATATTTCCGACAATTGACACAATTGCTCGACGGCCGGTTTGATTTTTCCCTGCCGTTTGAGCATCTCCACCAGTTTGGTGCGTATCGATTCGTCCAGCGGAGCAGCCTGAACGCCCTGTTCCAGTGTTTGAACGGCCTGCTCGGTTTGCCCGCGCAGGTTGTACAGGGTGGCGATCAACTTGAATTTTTCAACCGCTTCTTCCGTACGTCCCTGCTTTGCCAGGCTCTCGGCAATTAAAATCTGGGCGGGTAGCAGCACGGGGCCGTCTTCGATCATGTAAAAGATCTCTTCCATGGCGCTGCGGGTATGGTTTTCTTTTTCCAGCTCTTTTACATCGGTGAAACGCTCCACCAGCGGGCTTCCGCCGGCGGCCAGCAATTCAGCTAACAGGGTGCTGCCCGATTGCCCCGATGCGATTTGCGAGTGCAGCCCGGCCAGCCGATCGTGCCAGTTGGGACAGTTCACTTCCTGCTCAATCGTTTCGCATAGGTTTTTCAGAAAGGCGGGGTTTTTCTCTTTGGAATAGGATTGAATGAATGGCTTAAACATCCCCGATTGTGTGTGCAGCAAATCGGGTGACGAAGCGCTGCTGTCTGCCACGGCCAGCGCCTGCAGATACGCCGCTGCCGCATCAGGATAGTTCTCTTCCGCATAATAGATCTTGCCCAGCAGCAGAAACGCAGCCAGGGCGTAGTCGGGGAAGGAGCGAGTCTGTTTTAGATGGGATATAGCCTGAATCACCTTGTCTTCCGACAGGATGGATCCGATCAGGAAGTGGATGGCCGGGTTGTTAATCCCTCCCTGAAGCAGTGATTGCAACTCGGTGAGGCACCAGTTTTCCATGCCGCGAGCCAGATACTCCACCGCCCGGTTGATATGACCCAGCAACGCCAGACATTCCGGATCGGTGGAAAGGTCTCTGACCCCGTCAGGGGCAGTGGTCTGAGCCTCAGGTTTACTCATCTGGAGTGTGGCAGCAAACTCAAAAAACAGCGCTGCCAGATGCGATTGCGCCGCTTCGTACGCTTTCTCCAGCGGAGCCTGCGCTTTCTGGTAATCCTGCCCCTGCCCGGCGGACGTCTTTCCATTCTGGTCTTCCACCAGTCTGGATAAATCGGACAGGACGATATCGCTGTTCTGGGAGAGGTTTGATAACCGGTCCAGCGCAGCCCGATCCTGGGGGTTTTGCTGCAGGATATGCTGCAGACATTCCGCAGTCCTGACTGTATTCCCCTTTTGCTCGAATAAATCGGCTGCTTTCTGGTAAAAAGACTGGCTCTCCTGATTTTTGCCCTGCTGCTCGTAGATCAGGGCGATCCTTTCAGCGATCACCGACTCCTGTGGTGATCGACGCCAGGCCAGCTCAAAATAATGCAGCGATCTTTGCAGATCCCCCTTTTCCAGCAGCGAGTGAGCCAGATATTGCAGCGCTTTGGGATGGTCCGGCTGCTGCTCGGTCCACTGCCGGTACCCGCTGACTGCCTGATCCCAGCGCCCATCCCAGGCAGCCAGATGAGCGGCCTGGATATTAACGGGGGTAAAAGCGGGGTTCTCGGTCATAAGGGGGTGACCGCCTGCGGGCTACTCCGTTTTCAGCACGTTCATGATGCCCCAGTTTTTACCGGAGCGGGCTTCGGTGCTGAGGGGGATCCCAATTTGATAGGCGCTTTCCATGGTGTTTTGCACTACTCGGGCTGCCTCGTTCAGTTCTTCAGGCGCGCACTCCAAAATCAACTCATCATGCACCTGCAACAACAACCGGCAGTGCAGACCGGCATTTTTCAGCGCGGGCGGCAGATGCAGCATGGCCAGTTTCATGATATCGGCAGCGGTGCCCTGAATGGGGGCGTTGATCGCCTCGCGTTCTTCGCGCCGGCGCATGTTGAAATTGCTCTGGGATTGTAAATTGGGGAAGTAGCGTCTGCGCCCGAGCAGCGTTTCCACATACCCCTGCTGGTTGGCCAGTTGCTTGATCCCGTCGAGAAATTTTCTGACACCGGGGAATTCCTGGAAATACGCTTTCACAAAGTCTTCCGCTTCCGCCAGCGTGAGCCCGGTGGAGTTGCTCAACCCAAAGGGGCTCATCCCGTAAATCAGCCCAAAATTGATGGCTTTAGCGTGACGGCGCTGCTCTTTGGTGACTTCTTTGAGCGGGATGGCGTAAATGGCGGCGGCGGTGGTGGCGTGAATATCCTGGTTCTTTCGGAACGCTTCCAGCATGGTTTCATCACCAGACATGTGCGCCACAATCCGCAGCTCGATTTGCGAATAATCCACCGACAGCAGCACGCAATCGCCTTCGGCGATGAAACCGTGCCGTACCTGCTGCCCGATCTCGGAGCGAATGGGGATGTTTTGCAGGTTGGGGTTGGAGGAAGCCAGCCGCCCGGTGACCGAACCGGTCTGGTTGAACGAGGTGTGTACCCGGTTGGTGATCGGGTTTACCTGCAGCGGCAGCGAATCCACATAGGTGGACTTGATTTTGGCCAGTTCGCGGTACTCCAGCAGCAGATCCACAACGGGATGTTTGCCCTTCAGCTCATCCAGCACGGCCGCCGAGGTGGAGAAGTGCCCGCTGGCGGTTTTGCGCTGCATGCCGGGGGTGGCCAGCCCCAAAGTTTCGAACAAAACTTTTGAGAGCTGCTGGGTGGAATTGAGATTGAACTTGTAGCCAACCGATCCGTAGACCTGTTTCTCGATGTCAAACAGGCGGGTGGAAAGCTCGGAGGCCATCTTTTTATAGAAGGGGATATCCAGGCTGACGCCTTCTTTTTCCATCTCCATCAGCACCGGCACCAGGGGCATTTCCAGATCGCTGAACAGCTTTTGCGCGTTGCAACTCTTCAGGCGTTCTTCCAGAATGGGCATGAGCAGAACCGGGATCTGCGCGTCCGCGGATGCATACGGGGCCACATTGGCCACCGGTACATCGGCCATGTTGAGCTGCGCCTTTCCCCGGCCGATCAACTCCTCAATATGGGTCATTTCAATGCCCAGATGCGAGAGGGCCATATCCTTCAAACCCAGGTGATGTGAAGCGGGATCGGCCAGCCATTCTGCGATCATGGTATCAAACGAGAAATGATCCAGCGGCAGCCCATTGCGCGCCAGCACCAGGGCGTCATACTTCATATTGTGTCCCACAAACTGCTTTTGTCGGTCGGCAAATACAGGCTTGAGGGCATGGATCACCTGGGCCAGGTTGAGCTGCTGCGCATCACTGCGGTGCCCCACCGGGATATAAAAGCCTTCCTGGTCGTCTACTGCTAGTGAGATACCCACCAGATCCGCACGCATGGGATCGGTGGAGGTGGTTTCCGTGTCAAAACTGATGACCGCTGCCCCCGATAGCTTTTCCAGCAGGGTCTCCAGCTTCGCGGTGTCGTCGATCACCCCAAAAGTGAGATTGCTCTTTGGGGCAGCGCCGATCTGGCGGATTTCTTCGCCAAACAGCGACGGTTGGGTATTGGGTAGAATGGAAGGAATCTCTTCCTTCTTATCGGTCAGCGCGTGCAAGCGTTTGAGCAACGTGTTGAATTCCAGCTCCTTGAAAAGCGTTTCCACAGCCGGTACATCCACGTCGTCAGTGCGGGCTTCTTCAAGGTTGAGGATCACTTTCACATCCGTGTGGATGCGGGCCAGTTCGCGGCTTAAAAAGGCGCTCTCGCGGCCGCTTTCCAGCTTGGATTTCACCCCTTTGGGCAGGTCATCCAGGTGCGCATAAACTTCATCGAGCGTGTTGTACTTCTCGTACAGGTTTTCGGCGGTCTTCTGACCAATGCCGGCCACACCGGGGATGTTGTCGGAGGTGTCGCCCACCAGCGCTTTGTAATCGACCACCTGGTCCGGGCGAACGCCCAGATACGTTTTCACATCGGCGGGGGAATAATCCTTTGATTCGGCCAGCGATTTTCCCGGCAGACTGACGGTGACGCGCTCATCCACCAGTTGCAGCAGATCGCGGTCACCGGTGATGATCTTCACGCCAAAGCCTTGTAGCACGGCGGTGGCGGCGATGCTGCCCAGCACATCATCGGCTTCATAACCCTCCACCTCGATACGTGGAATTTTGAAGGCATCGATCAGCTTTTTAATCCATTGGATCTGCGTTCGAAGATCGTCGGGCATCTTGGCGCGGGTGGCTTTGTAATCGGCAAACAGGTCATTGCGGAAGGTGCGCCCGGTATCAAAGGTCACCGCCAGATATTCGGGCCGTTCCTGTTCCATCAACCGCAGCAAAGAACTGGTAAAGCCAAACGTACCCGCGGTGGGGATTCCCGTACTGGTGCTGAAGCCGGCGCCGCTGCCGGAGGTGAGGGCAAAATAGGTGCGATATGCCAGCGCGTGGCCGTCGATCAGATACAGTATCGGAGGCATAAGCAATGATCTCCTGTCTTTCCAGCTTTGGGCAGAGATAAATTACCGCAATCCGGCAGGGCGGGTTTACCCCGAAAAATCGGCTGGTTTGCGGTTCTTCTGGATGAAGTCTTCCAGAAACTCGGCGGGCGGCGGATTGCTGCCGGCCACGACCAGGTATCCCTTTGCCCAAAAATTGCCATCCGGGCTGAAGCGCTTCAGCTCGGGGTAAGTTTCAAAAATACGCAGTGACGTTTGTTGACGCACCTTGCGTACGATGGATCCCTGCGAGGTACCGGTGGGTACCCGCACGGTCCACTGCAGATAGGCGGGTTGTATAAATATATTTTCAAACTGCCAGCCAAACACGCGGGAAAGACGCGGGAGCCATTCCCGGATTTTGGCGGAGATCTCGTTGGTGAGGCTGTATTCGCTCAGTTCCGGCACCAGAATGCAGGTGTACATGGGCTGGTCAAATCCCAGGTGAACGGGATCCAGGTTGGTGTCAGACAGCAGATCCACCAGTCCCTCACCGGCCTGCCCGGCTGCCAGCGCCTGCGGGGTGGGTGTGGCTTCCAGCATGTCTTTTGCGTCGCCTTCCACTTCCCAGGGGAACACATCGTCGTTGAATAGCGAGCCGAGATCGAGCGTTTCTTTGTCCGGTTCGGCGAGGGTATCGGCAGCCGGTGTTTGTTCCGGGGCGGGGGTTTCCTGCCCGGGTTCGGACAGCGCGCTGGAGATGACCGCCTGAATATCCAGGTTCGATTGATCGTCCGGGATGGCGGTGTCAAACAAGTTGTCTGCTTCCGGTTCGGCGGCCGATTTTGCGAAGGCGGCAAAATCATCCGAAGCCGGTTCGCCCTTTTCCGCTTCGTTGGGGGAGGCTTTCTCGCCCTCTTCCTCTTCGCGGAACTGCACCGCGCGGTCGAAGGCCGACATGCGCTGCTGCATGGCAATGATCATCTGGTTGTAATCCTGATCAATGTCAAAGGTTTTGATGGTTTCCGGGGCCGGCGGGGTTGTCTGAAAGCTTTGCGGTTCAATCTCGACGTCATCCTCCGCATCCAGGTTCAGATCGCCAAGCAGATTTTCTTCCTCCAATGAGGTCTGCGATAAAGCGGGTTCGTCGCTCTCCGAGGTGAAGAAATCAAGCGGCGCTTCAGTCTGTTCCGGGTTGACGGAAGAATTCTCCATTTCCCCGGCCGCCTGGGTGATTTCGGATACGGGCAGGTCAGG
>CAZHMZ010000173.1:5044-7549 GCA_964532655.1 uncultured Anaerolineaceae bacterium | reverse complement strand
ATCGATGCCATACCCTTTTTGATAGATCACTTCCCCATCTTCGATCACAGCCAATACGACACCCGGCAGACCATGTTTTGTCATCTGGCTGTTCACAACCTGATCCAACGCATGGGTATCCATCTCGCCTGGAATCTCAGTGGATTCTCTTGCGTAAGCGCTGGAAAACAGGAAAATAACAAATACCACAGTGAGAAGGATAGAAATGGTTTTCTTCATTTTCTACACCCCAATCAGTATCTGCAATTGATTTATTCGGAGAAGATATTCTGAGTATATCAGGATTTTTCGCCTGGGGATTTACGAAGTGTTCGCTTTTAATGGTAGATAACCAACGGGTGCAAAATTAGTTGAAAGCACACAACTTATACCGACATTCCAGGTTGACATACCCGCTCTGTAAAGATGCCTGTCTCGTTATGACCGATATGGGGTCATTCTGAGTAGAGATAAATAAATGACCAGAACCAAATCCGTATTCCGGATGATTTAGTTCTGGTCATTATGTCAGATGTAAAACTAAGCAAAAATGGTCTTTTTCAGTAAAACTGCAAGGATCGATCAATGCAATAAAACAGAATTTTGTCCTCGTGCGGTTCTTCGCTTTAACGGGTCTCCTGGCACTCTACCACTTTCACCTGAATGGTCGGTGTGGATGCCGGCGCACGGGTGATAATCCGCCAGAGTTCTCTGCCCGCACCGGCTACCATACGCCCAAAGGATAGAAAATTGACCATCAATCCATTCTTTCCATCCGTAGCGGAGGATGCCATCCAGACTACTTTTTGAGCAGGCACTTCGGGCGTTTTGCCCCACAAGCGTATGATGGTATTCAGGGGCAGCACTTTTTCCTGAAAGCCTTCGACGGCATCCACACGCGTCAGCATTTCTGTGATGACCAATCCCGGGTTGATCGCCATCACCTCCACACCGGAACCCTCGTATTCTTTGGCAAGCGTCCGGGTGAAACTCCGAACCCAGGCTTTACTGGATGCATACGGGTTTTGATACGGCACCGGCATCGAATCCCCCCGTCCAAGTAAATTGATCAGCTTTCCAGACCCTTGCGTCAGAAACTGCCGCATGGCTGCATGTGAACCGTAATAGACACCCAGAATATTGGTATCGATTACCTTTTTGATCCGTTCCGGGGAGATCGACATGGTGATTCCATACGGGGCACCAATCCCCGCATTGTTGACCCAAATATCAATCCGTCCAAAAGCGGTTACGGCTCCTTGCGCCAGGTGTTCAACATCATCGAGTTTGGCCGTATCGCAGACAAATCCTTCAGCGCTATACCCCTTCTTTCTCAGTTCAATCACCGCCGAATGAAGCGTTTCTTCCGTGCGGGCGGCCAGTACAACATTGGCTCCCTGTTCTGCAAATGCCTGAGCGATGGCAAAACCCAAACCCCTGCTTGAACCTGTAATGACGGCTGTTTTTCCTTCCAAAAGTTTCATTAAACTCATCACTCTTCTTTCTACTGAGTTCACAAATATGTACTTCGAAAAATCAATCGCGGCCAGCTTGATCCTGGAGAACTACCTTTTTGATCCTGGTTATTTCAGCTTTTCTGAACACCTTTCATATACAGGCTGATAATCATATCGATCCGGTTAGACGAAAGCGCAGAAAAGCTGAACTGGTTATGATAAAAATAGGGAAACATCAAACCCAGTAAGCCCCACGTGGCAATGTCGGTATCCATCTCGCGAAACTCACCCTTTTCGATTCCGGTCTGGATCATGGCCCGAAGTTTTCCAAGGAATTGCTGCCGGTAGGATTCAGCAAATACCTGTCTGGCCCCCTGGCTCAATTGCGATACTTCCTGGGTTCCCAGATGGATGACCGCCCGCAATCCTGAGGGCTGATTCAGTACATATTTCATGAACTGACATAACTTATCAGAACTGGTGCCAGGCTGGTTGTTGATCGAATCGATGACAGCGCCAATTTCTTCAATTCCGTTATTGAGCACCGCGCAAAATAGCTCTTCTTTATCTTTGAAGTGATAGTACAACGCCGGCTTTGAAACTCCCACCTCTTCCGCGATCTCGCGCATGGAAAGGCCGTGATAACCGTGTTCGATAAACAGGGTTTTCGCTTTTTCAATAATCGTGTTTCGCATGCCAGATTCTTCAACAACCATCCCGGCCTCCCTTATTTGGATTCGGTCACCATATTCGACGGGTCACTTTGTGCGGTAGAGAGTTCCTGCTGGCGGTTTTTCAAACCCAGGGTCAAAAAGATCATAATTACTGCCACAATACCCACCAAACGGTAAGCGCCGCCATAACCTGCCACACCGCCGCCCCTGGACGCCGCCACTGCACCGATCAGAGCGCTGCTGGTTAACTGACCAATGCTGGTAAAGAGCGAGATCAGCCCCTGTGCTGAGGTGCGATCTTCGGCGGATGTTTCATTCAGCATAATATACCGCATGGGAGCGCCCAACAGCGAAGAAAGCCCAAAACCGATCACCACACCGGACAGAATAAAGCC
>CAZHMZ010000173.1:0-4944 GCA_964532655.1 uncultured Anaerolineaceae bacterium | reverse complement strand
TCGCACCTGGCGGCGGCGGAACAGGTTCATATTGACCACCGGATCTGCTGCCTTCCGTTCCACGATCGGAAAGATGAATACCAATACCAGACCAAGCAACAGGAACGGCAACACGCGTACCGAAACGAGGCTTGAGAAGAAATTCTGTGTATCGATTTGATTCAAGCTGTAGGTCAGGGATGCCAGAAGCACGCTTAAAACCAGCAGACCGGCCCAATCAAAGCGCATCTGCGAAACCGAACTTTTGGTGGGGAGTAAACGCCATCCCATCACAATTACGGACAGAGCGATCGGCAAATTGATCAGGAACAGCCATTGCCAGGTAGTAAAAGACAAGATCACACCACCCAGCAGTGGCCCGACCAGGAACGCCAGCCCAAACACCGCTCCGATTAACCCCAGAGCACGGCCGCGTTTTTCCGGCGGGAAGGTATCGCCGATGACAGCACTGGCTACCGGGAATATCCCACCCGCGCCAAAGCCCTGAAGAGCCCGCCCTATCAACATCACGGTAAATGATTTCTGCGGTGATAACGCCACCAGAATGGAACCCGTGGCGAAAATCACCACATCCAGTATGTAAATAGACCGCCTGCCGAACTTATCAGATAATTTAGCCATCAACGGGGTTCCAATCAAATTGAACAGCACGTAGATGGTAAAGGTCCAGGCCAAAATTCGTTCGCCCACGCTAAAATACTTTTGAATAGACGGCAGAGCTGGAGCCACAATCGCAATATCCATGGCCCCCATCAACACACCCAGGAATAATACAATTAATATTCTGTTACGAGTTTTCTCATTCATAATAATAATCCTCTTCTTACTTACCGGTCGGTAAGTAAATCGAGTATAAACGGATGATCTAGCGCTGTCAATCAATTTTCTATATGAGTTTTATTAACAACTTCAACCTGGTCCGTCAGTAAGCTTTCCGTAGTAACCAGAAGCAAATCAAATAGATCACAAAAATTTGGATCAGAAATCACCTCAATACAAAAATCACCAGGCTCTAAAGGCTGGAAACATCTGGTGGTAGGTGTTTCGCTGATAAACGTAATTACCTCGATGATTCTTTTCGTCAAAAAAAGGGCCTGTTTTTCAGAAGTTCCTCACGAGATCTCCATAGCACGCCATTTTGGATTAATTGCATCTCCAACCAAATCACTTAACTAAATAAAAGAAAGGATGCACAAAATGGCACCCTTTCCTCATAAAACAAATAATCTGCTGGCCTTACTTGGCTACAACACCTGTTTCTTCAACGGCTCCGGTTCCCCCTGCCAGCGAGTTGGCATGTTTGCCAGCCAGGCGGCCAAAGGTGTAACAGCGGCCGATGGATAAGCCAGTCGCATGGAATGGATAATCTGCGCCACCGTAGAACTGCCCGCCGAGGTTACCTACACAATACAGCCCTTCGATGGGGTTTTTGTTCGTATCCAAAGCCTGGCCATTGGCATTGGTATATACACCTGAGCATAAGGCGGATACACGAAGATGGCGGCGAATACCATAGAAAGGCGCTGTCTTGATCGGGTTCATCCATTTAGCGTCTTTACCAAAGTCTTCATCCTGGCCCTTTTCACATAACTCGTTATACCGTTCTACAGATGCCAGGAATGCGGCTTTATCTTCGATGCCCAGCTTGTCAGCGAGTTCATCGAGAGTATCAGCTCGCCATGTATCGATCAGATAAGTGAAAACACCAGTGCGCTTGGCGCCGTCATGGGATGCAGCATATTCCTCATCTGTAATAGCGGGCATGTACTTTTCCATGACTGTGGGCGGAACCAGACCGCTGACCGCTTCATGATCCATATAATCACTGTCATAAATCTGACAATACCAGCCTTTTGAGCCCTTCTCCGGATAAGTGTAGTTCGCCCCACCTTTGTAGAAACCCTGGTGCAGCATGATATCGTTCATGTAAACAAAACCGATAAACTCATTGCAGAAGCGCTGTCCCTGCATATTGACGTACAGGAATGGCTCTTCGTACATCAAACCAGCGTCAAAGTCATGCAGCATCTTGGTCTGGCCCAGGTTTTCCATCACGGCACCGGCGGTCACGGCCATCAGATGTCCGTCACCGGTTTTATCAAACTGCTTGCGGTCAAAATCGGCCACATCGGGGCACCAGCGGTTGATCATGGATTGATTATTCTGATAATCACCGGTCGCAAGGATCACTGCCTTGTTGGCATTGAATTTCACATAGCTGCCATCGGTCAATTTTCCAATTGCCCCAACTACCTTACCGTTTTCAGTGACCAGTTGAACGCCAGGGGTCTCATAATAGACTTTCAACTTGCCGCCAAACTCAGCCACGGCCTCATCCAACACATATTGCAGGTAGGTGCCAATGTTATTAGGTTTGGGACCCATCCAGGGGGCATACATATGGGTTTTCGCAGCACCGTAATCAAATCGACAATACCGTCCATCACTCCACTCACCGGTGAAATCCTGACTGGTATCCAGGTACATGAACAGTCCCTTGTCATTCGGTTTATCAGCGGAAGTTCCGTTCAAACGAGCCCGGTCGTACACCCAATTGACAGCCTCACCGGAATTCATCACGTAAGCCTTCAGCAGTCCCGGATCAGAACGCCAGTTATTCAGGCTGTTGGTGTGATGCATATAGCGCAGTAAACCTTCCGGATCGCTTTGATCGACGATAAGGCCTGAACCGCAGTTACCCTGTGAAACGACTGCATTTTGTTTTTGCAGCAATGCAACCGAACTGCCTTCTTCAGCTGCGGTGATGGCTGCCACCACCCCAGCGGCTCCCGCACCAACCACGATGATATCGGCAGTAACCTCACCGCCAAAGCTGGTGATGGGTTCAAGTTCAACCTTCGAATCCTTGAATTCTGCTGCGGTAAGGGATGAGGGAATGGCGCCTGACTGAACGGCTTCAGCAGTAGCCTCAGCTCCAGTTTGGCCTGCAGTTTCATTGACAACCCGGGGACTGCATGCGGCTACACTGATGATACCCAGACTGGCAGAACTGATGGCGGCACCTTTTAAAAATTTCCTTCTTGACACTTTGCTGCTCATACGACTCCTCCTGTTAAAGTAAAGTATCTCTTGGGGCGAAATAATTGGATGTTAGGTGGGGATTTGTTTTCCTGCAAATTCGGTTATATTTTATTGATTCTGATAACCGAAAGCAATGAACAGCTTTGCATTTTTGTTCAAAATTTCGGGTATAATCTGAACAATTTTCAATTAATGTCTATTTTTCATTAAGTCAGATTAACATTCGCCAAACTGTCTATCACGTCCGGAGAGGGATCATTTGTCAAGACATGATCAAACTTTTTTTCTGATCTGTAGGGGTCTCGAACAATTGGTGCAGACAAAGAGACTGGGGGATATCAGTGTAGTTGAGTTATGCCAGATTAGCGGAGTGCCCAGATCAACTTTTTACTCGCATTTTTGCGATATTTATGCGGTCCCCCAATGGCTATGGGATTACATGATGAACAGCACTCTTTATCAGATCGGTGATGCCAAAACTTGGGACCAGGGCCATCGCCTGATGTTCCAGAATCTCCTTGAGCATAAACTGTTATTCACTAAAATTTACTGGGAAAATGACAACAATTCCATCCTGGAATATGGTTATCGCGGAGGATATAATGCCGTCAAAGCCAATGTGACGAAACGAAAGAATCACCAATGGACGGCCCCTGAACTGGTGGAATTAGTTTACACGATCAAGGCATTAGCTGCACTGACCACAAAATGGGGTCGGGACGGGATGGTGGTGCCGGTAGAGACCATGGTTTACATCTTCAATACCCATGTTCCTGATTTCCTCAAGAAGTTGTGCGACACATAGTTTGCTCTTTACGAGAACTGCGACAGGTTCAAATTGACTGTGAATCGCACATGTGTATCGATTGTCTCTCCCGTGGTTGGAGTTGCCGGAATCGGGGTAAGTATTACGCTCCCTGATGGGTAAGAATTCCGTGATTCACACGAAACACCACATCCGTCCCTGGCAGGATAATCAAATCATGGGTGGCGATGATCACACAGTACTCGTATGTATGGGCAAGCCTAACCAATATTTCAATGATGTTCTGACTGTTTTCCTCATCCAGGTTGCCGGTTGGGTCATCTGCCAGAAGCAAGCGTGTATGCATAGACATCGCGCGTGCGATACCTACCCGTTGTTGCTTTCCGCCCGAGAGCATGTTTGGAAACCGGTTGAGTACTGTTTCTGGCAGTGCGCCGCCTGTGTCGCCAGTTCCCGGGCACAGTTGCGAACTTTTTCACCTTTATTACCGTGCAGTTCCATCGGGTAGGTGATATTTTCGGATACAGTCAACATAGAATTTCATAGTCAAATCTACTCCATGGTTGCAATCTACAGGCATGAAATATCGATTTTTGAGAAAACCGTGGTATATGATAGTCGTCACATTGGGAACATCTTCACAGGAAATTCAAATCTTCTTCACCAACGCTTAATCAGACCGGGATAAGATGACGGAAGAATAAACAATATTCCGCAAATCGCATTCTTCGGAGGTATACGATATGCACGGATGGGGTATGTATGGGTTCGGATGGTTTGGGATGATTCTTGGCCTGTTGATTGGCGTGGCGATTCTGGTGGGCATCATTCTGCTGATCGTGTGGCTGGCACGGCGGATGAATGGTCCGCATATAGGTTCCTTTGCCGGACGCACTCCCATGCAATTCAGTGCCAAAGAGATACTGCAGCAGCGTTATGCACGGGGTGAAATCACCCTGGAGCAGTATCGCGAGATGCTGTCAGAACTGGACAGGTAATTCATAGATCGACAGTCACTGGATCGTTTATCAAAATCTGCTGATCAGATAAACGAACTCTGTCTGTCGAGAAAAACAATCTTCGTAAACATAGATCATGGCGTCAGGAAATCATTTCCCGACGCCATTTCTATTCCT
>CAZHMZ010000172.1:0-7554 GCA_964532655.1 uncultured Anaerolineaceae bacterium | reverse complement strand
CGCCTGTACGCCGATATACCCCCCGTAATGCCCCGCCCAATGCGGCTCCACCGGAGAAGAAAAAGAATCTTGGCTGCGCCTACCGGGTCGGGATTGTGATGCTGTTCGGGCTGGTGGGTATTCTGATCATCGGCGCCTCGCTTGTGGTGTACCAGTATTTTTCCATCCTGGCTTCTCTGCCTGAAATCGATGATCTGAAAAACCGGGCTTCTCAGTTTGAAACAACCCGGATTCTGGATCGCGAAGGCAATGAACTGTATGAGGTGCTGGATCCCAATGCCGGCCGGCGTACCTACATCCCACTGGATAAAATGTCGCCGAATATCATCGCGGCCACAATTGCCACCGAGGACAAGGAATTCTACAATCACCCAGGGTATGATCCCATGGCACTGGCACGTGCGTTATGGCAGAACTACACCAACCAGGAGATCGTTTCAGGCGCTTCCACCATCACCCAACAACTCGCCAGAACTCTGCTGTTCACACCTGATGAACGAATTGAGCAATCCTATTACCGCAAGGCCCGCGAGATTGTGCTGGCGGCCGAGATCACCCGCAAGTACAGCAAAGAGGAAATCCTCGAGCTGTATCTGAATGAAAACAACTACGGTTATCTGGCGTACGGCATAGAGGCGGCCGCTGAGACCTATTTCCACACCGATGCTGCTTCGTTAGATCTGGCGCAGGCCAGTTTCCTGGCTGGTATCCCACAGTTGCCGGCAGTCTATGACATCTTCACCAATCGGGAGGAAACACTGGCACGTCATGAAGATGTCATCGTCCTGATGTTCGAGCTTTCAGAAGAGAAAGACTGCATCCATGTATCTACCAGCGATCAGCCGGTGTGTGTGAACGCCGGTAATGCCACGCAGGCGCTGGATGATATCAAGGCGTATGATTTTCAGATGGACCAGAATGTAATGGATCACCCCCATTGGGTGAACTACGTTCGGATGCTGCTGGAAGAACAGTTTGGCGCAGAAACCATTTATACATCGGGTTTCACAGTCTACACCACCCTGGATCCCTCCCTGCAGGATGCAGCTGAAGAGACCCTGAAAAACCAGGTGGAAACGCTGGCGGATCGCAATGTGCACGGCGGAGCGCTGGTTGCCATTCAACCCACCACCGGTGAAATACTGGCCATGGTGGGGTCCCCGGATTTCTACAACGAAACCGATTCCGGGCAGATCAACATGGCGATCAATCCCCGCCAGCCTGGTTCGGCCATCAAACCGCTCACCTATACAGCCGCTTTCGAAAAAGGCTGGACGGCCTCCACGCTGATCTGGGATGTGGCCACCGATTTCACCCCCAGTGGACTGGAGGATGACAATGGCCCGCTCTACCAGCCGGTGAACTATGACGGCAGGTTCCACGGTCCCGTCACCGTGCGCACCGCGCTGGCAAACTCATACAATGTGCCGGCGGTCAAGACGCTGCAATTTGTGGGTGTGTATGACAACCCGGATACCTCTGAGGCTGACGGTTTGATCAATTTTGCCAAACGGATGGGGATCACCACCCTGACGCAAACCGATTATGGTCTCGCGCTTACTTTAGGCGGCGGCGAGGTGACATTGCTGCAGTTGACCAACGCGTTTTCAGTATTTGCCAATCAGGGACGTTACATTGAACCGGTGGCTATTCTGAAAATCGTGGATCATGAAGGAAATGTGGTGTACGAACACGAGCAGACCGAAGGCAAGCAGGTGATCCGACCGGAACATGCTTATATCATGAGCTCCATTCTTTCGGATAATGCAGCCCGGACACCCATGTTTGGCTCCAACTCAGTGCTGAATCTGCCGTTTCAGGCGGCGGTGAAAACCGGTACCACCAACGATTTCCGTGATAACTGGACGGTAGGTTATTCGCCTGATCTGGCAGTGGGTGTATGGGTGGGCAACCCCGATTACACACCCATGGTCAACACCACCGGGTTGACCGGTGCTGCTCCCATCTGGTCGCAATACATGCAAACGGCCGTGAACCAACTGACCGGCGGAAATTATTCCAACTTCAGACGCCCGGACGGTATCGTGGATGAGGTGGTGTGTACTTACTCCGGAACGCGCCCATCAGAGTGGTGCCCATCGCAATACAGTGAGATCTTTGCCTCCGATCAGCTTCCCAAAAAGAAGAGTGAAGATTTGTGGGTGAAAACACAGATTGACACCTGGACCGGTCTGAAAGCATCGGCTGAGTGCGGCGACTTTACCGCCGATGATTTTGTGCTCAATGTAAAAGAATCATGGGCCAAAAAGTGGATCCAGGACACCCAGGAAGGGCAGGAATGGGCGGACTCCATGGGATTTGACGACCCGATCCTGTTCGTTCCCAAACGTGAGTGCACCATGGATGATCCCAGACCGCGCATCCTGTTTGCCAACCTGGAAGAAGGACAGACCATCACCACCAATCCGCTGGATATTTATGCCCTCATCACAGCCACGGAAAACTTCAAACAGTACCGCCTGGATTGGGGAGTGGGCGATGATCCGTCTGAGTGGAACAATCTGCTCAATAAAATCACCGAACAGTATGATCCGCCGGAGCGGATTTACACATGGGATCTGTCTGACGTAAAGCCGGGTATCATCACCCTGCGTATCTACATGCGCAGCACTGAAGGCACCTATGCGGAAAAGAAGATTCACCTGAATATCAAGGTACCCACCGCTACACCAACACAGACTGCTTCGCCAACGGTGACACCCACCTCAACCAGCACGCCCACGGCTACCCTGCCGCCAACGCAGACATCGACCACTGAGGTGATACCGCCTTCGCAGACGCCAACCCCCAGCGAGACCCCGACAGAGCAACCGTAACAGAAGTGAGTTAAAGCGGGAAAAACGAAATTTGCGAAGGCTGCTGAGGCCCCGACTGGCTGCCTTCAAGCGCGGAGAAAAAATCGGATCTTTGCAGCAGTTCCCTGTTGCAAAGATCCGTTATGTTTTGATAGGTGAGGATCTTAATGTGGTCGTTCATCGCCGCAGAGAGGATCGGGTTGCTGTTGAGCTTATACATTAACAGACCCAGCAACAAATCCGGCAGGACGATCACACGCGTACCCGTTCCGGCAGCCTGAAAAGCGATCGCGCTTACCGCCGCATGATCGATGACCGAAAAAGTGAACTGAGGGTCACCCAGATCGTCGTCCTGCCAAATCACATCAGGATCGGCGTGGATGGCGTAATTCAGGCGCATCCCCAGCGTATGCAGGTTATCCACCGTGCGCTGTTTCTCATCGGTCAGCGATTCGCGTTCAAACTCGGGCAGCCAGTGAAGGGGGCCGGAGGATTCTTTACGATGTTCGGTATAGGCAGCCGTGATCTGTTTCACCAGCGTGGAGGACGGTGTCAGGTTTCCAGGAAAGCGCGCGCACAAGGCGCGATCGACCTCGACCGGATCCAGAGAACTGACATCCCAAAACTGCTCCCGGAATGCGCATTCAACCCGATCTGATAGGGTAACCGACCTGGGTTGGTCTTCGTTTTTGAGCCAGTACAGACGGTTCTCCTGCGCTCCATGTTGGATCTGCAAGCTGGTGAATGGACCGTTTTCACTCAGCAAACCGGCGACTTCCTGCTGGATATCCTTAATGACGTGATACGGCAGTGATTCTTCACTGGTAGACAGCAGATGCCGCCGGGTGAGGTCCGATAAACAGGCCGCGGTGACTTCCAGTTCATCCGCGGGCTCGCCGCGTTCCATTAGATATCTGCGAATTGCATCGACGCATACCGTGTGGGTGGTCAGCGGCGGTTTTGCGTGAGAAGTGGGTTCATTTTTCCATAACACCTGAACAACTTCTTCATCAGATCGCATAGCTGAGCTTTGTGCGGAGAAACCGGCATTCTCTGCCGCATACAGGGTGCTGGCCAAAAAAGCAGGTTCTGCTTCGCTGACCGCACCCAGTAGAGGGGTGCCGCTGCTCAGAAGCCCATGCAGACCGGTGAGTGTTTGATGCACCGCTGAAGCATACCAGCTCCAATCGAACCGGCGGCGTTCGAGCGCGCTTTTCATGGGCAGCACCGCGTTTTTCCCCCATAACCAGCCGGACCAGACAGCCGTCAGGCTCCAGAATGCCTGGTTGGGACGCGGGAAAACGGTGCATGCTGCTGAAAAAGTGAGCGGGCGATCAGCGGAATCAGCCTTGAAGCCTGATATGCGGCCTTTGTACAGGCACACGCCCTGATCTCCCTGCGGAACATCGGGCCATACGCTGAACGCGACCGGTTTTTCCCACGCGCTCCACTGTTCAATCGCTTTGTCGATCAGCAGCCACAGATTGGGTTCGCGGTACTGACCCGGCGTGGAGAGGATTTTTGGCCGGGTTTTCGAAAGCGGCCAGCTCCACATCGAATTTCCCTCATCCAGCAGGAAAAACAGGATGGCATTCAGCAATTTCTTATGAAATGGGCTGGTATCCATCCGTTCGATGCGGTTGATGAAGGTGAACAGGAAGTTGAGAGCCCGCGCTGTGTACACCTGACTTACATCTTCGGCGGCCTTCAACACATCCGGGTTGATATTGACCCGTTGCAGGGCACGCGCCCGGTGCAGGGCATCAAGGCTGGTGGAGTTGTACCGTTCCACATCCTCGGCATCCACCGTGAACTCACCCTGCGAGCCGCAGTTTGGGCATGAGAGAATTTTGGAGCGCATCTGCAGGGGTTCTTTGCGCCAGGTGAACGCCTGAGCCTGAACCATATTGCCGCAGTGCGGGCATTTTGTTTCATAGAGTGATTGAAGATACGTTTCCACCCGCATGGTTTCCTGCTTCTCTTTGGCAAAATCTGCCAGAGCAGCGATAAAATCCTGCCGTTTAGGAGCGGAGCAGATCAACTCAAGGTAAAACTGGAGAATTGGATTGTTGCAGATGATCAACGCCTGGTATCCGGCTTGAGCCAGTTCAACGGCCAAATGCGGGGATGCGCCAAACGGATCAATCACCCAGGTGTGCGGGGGGATGAGGGTACTCAGGCCATATGCCAGTGCGCCGGTGGGTACGGGAGGTAAAAAGCGATGTAATGGGGCTTCAACAGGGATGCTTTCTCCCGCAAAATAAGGCAGTGAACGGCCGTCATCCATATATTCTGACATGGGTCGTATAGCTGTCATATGAATAAGTATACGGCTTTTTCCTGAAAACAGATTCAGTATCTGTCGGTTATCGAACCAAAAAACTGCCAATAAGGCAGTTTTACGACTGATTCAAAGATGATTGAAGTCGGAAAGGATGCTAATTTGTTCCGGTGAACTCGAAGTGACAGGTTTCGATATCCTGCCAGGTTTCGTTTTCCGGCTGAAACAGATAGCTGCCCAGAATGGGGGAAACGCGTTGGACTTCCTCACGCATTAGGTTGGCAATCCGGCGAATGGCAAAATGGGCATTGGGAGCCGCCCGCAGACTGATGAAATGAAACAGCGTACGTAGGTTGGCTGTAATCAGCACCCGGCGGTTGAAAGCATTGGGCACCACGTAGGATGCAAGGTGGGGGTTCCACGCGTAAAGCTGCGCATAGGTATCTTGCACTCTCTGCATGGCCTGCTGAAATACATCCTGCATCCCGGCCAGGACAAATTTCTTCGGCAGGGCATACCCCAGGCTGATGGCGAGCGGTTGAGCGGTCTGGGTCATCATACGATGGCGTTTCAACTCAAAATAAGCACCCTGGTCAAGCACCACATCGAATGTATATGTGGCATGTTCCAGTTCGCGAATGGGTATATCAAAACGCGAACAACTGCCCAAAAATTGTTCTGTAAAGGCTTTTTTCTGATCAGGGTTCATCGCTGCAGCAAGCCGCTGGCATTGGAGATAAGATTTTTCGCCATACCGGTATAGAACAGCCGCAATCACCTGTTCTTCCAGTTCAGTATCATGCGAAACCAGCCGGCAGGCACAGGCATCCGTAGCCGCAGAAGGAAACGTTTGAGCCACAGCCGGTATGGCCTGCTCAACCGTCTGGAGGTAGGCAGAAGGGCGGGCGTACTTCACCAGCGTGGGGATGTTTTGCAGCGCCACAGCCTTGATCTCTTCACCCATGCTGCGTACCTCAGTCAGCGGGTGAGAAAGCATCTTGATCAGCGCATATTCCAAAGCACGCCCGTTGATGGTGACACCGACGTTAGCCAGAGAACTGGCCGGCAGCAGGTAACGGCACACATCAATATAATCGGAGCGAATGCGGGCCTGCCAGGAATCGGGATTTTCACCTTTCTCACACGGCTGCACGGTTTCGACGACAGATTTGATGGCTGGAAGCGATTGCAGATACGTTTCAAAAAGCGTTCGGCAGGTATTTTGATAGATTTCCTTCAGATCCGGTTGATCATCCAGCTCGGCGGGAGTGAAAAAGCTGTCCGCTTTCCACTTTTGATAACGGCTCGATTTCTCGGTATACGAGGCAAGCCGGTTGCTCTCAAGACATTCAATCGCCAGACGGGAGATATTTTCTACGGCGATGTGCAGAACCGCATGTTCCGCCACAGAAGCATGACCGTAGCCTACCACCCATTTTTCATGAAAATCGGCGCTGGTTTCATCGGAAAGTTCGCCGGCAATTTCGGCAAAGGATTTTGGGGAGCGAGATGTTTTGGCAAAGGCGACGGCGATGGTTTCAGGAGAAAGTTCTTTGGGATCCAGCAGATAGATTCTTCGCTCATCCGTCATCTCAGTCTCCTTTCAATTCACGGTTGATTTCAGTGAGGATCGGATCGTTCTCAGCGATACCGGACAGTGTGAGGGGCAGAGTATCAGCCGCTGAGACGATTGATAGGCAGGTTGGCTGGTTGGCGCTGATTAATCGCCTGATTGGCGCAGGAAGCCAGCCTGTCAGCGGCGGTTTTCCCTGACTGACAGCGGAGCGGATGAACAATGTGAAACGATTAGCCGGGTCCTGTTCGACGAAAGCGTTGTACAACCCTGCTGCCGGTAAAAGCTGCATGGGGTCGCAGCTCAATTCAACCCTGGTTGTTCCACCCTCATCCGCCTCTGACGTTCCCGTAACTGACAATGTAACCGGTATGGTATAAGGGCGGCCCAACAGCGCATTGGCCGTTTCGATCTGTCCGGTCGTCAGGCTGGTGCGGATGCGGCTGGAGGAAATGCGTCCATCCTGATCCTGCCTGAAGGGAACAATCTCTACGTTGTAGCCCATCGTCTTGCCGATCTCGCGCAGTGTATCCGGGTTGCCCAGGCGATCTTTCCCAAGGGCAAAATCCGGTCCGATGACCAGTTCCCGCACGTTTAGGTGGTCATGCAGCATCGACATAAATTCAAACGGGGTTTTTTCAGAGAGCGTTCTCGTAAATGGAATGGTCACCACGTAGTCGATGCCCAGGCGGTGCAAAATGCCGGCCTTTTCTTCCGGCAGGGTCAGATAAAACGGATGCTGGAGACCTCGCAGAACAACGATGGGGTGCGGGAAAAAGGTAACAACAACGGATGGCAGGGATTTCTGGCGCGCGATCTCAATTAATTGAGACATCAAAACCTGATGACCCAGATGAACGCCGTCAAAAGAACCGATGGTCACG
>CAZHMZ010000171.1:0-7570 GCA_964532655.1 uncultured Anaerolineaceae bacterium | reverse complement strand
CCAGTGACCGCGTGACCGTGGTGAGCCAGTTTGACCGCAACGCAGGCGCCTATGAGGGCGATGGAAACTGGAGCACCGCCAGGCGTTTTGTCTTCACCGCCAACAGCGATTTGAATGCCCTGGGCTCTGCTGCGTTGACCGACCTGGGCGAAATCAATATGGGTGAACCCCAAACGTTAATAGACTTTGCCACCTGGTCCATCAGCACCTATCCGGCAGACCGGTACGTGCTGCTTCTGTCGGATCACGGCGGCGGCTGGCTGGGCGGCTGGTCAGACGGTGACAATGGGGATGACGGCATGAGCATGAACGAGATCAGCGGAGCGCTTGCTGAGATCCTCAATCGCACCGGGGTCCCCAAATTCGATGTACTGGCCTTTGACGCCTGTCTCATGTCGCAGCTTGAAGCTCTGACTATGATCGAGCCATACGCCGATTACGCTGTGGCTTCGGCGGAAACCGTGCCAGCCATCGGGTTTGCCTACAATGCCTTTATCAGCGAACTGGTCAATAACCCGGCCATGTCGCCGGAGGATTTTTCCAAATGGATGCTGGCCACCTATATCGACCGCGACATGCGCATCACCGATGATCTGGCCCGTCAGGAATTCCTCAGCGAGGCCTTCAATTACACCGGGCAGGCTACCGCCGCCGATCTGAGCGCTGAAATGACTCTGGATACCACCCTGGCGGTCATCAAATTGAACATGCTCTCAGAATTGAACCTGGCTTTCAACAACTTTGCCTACGAGATGACCTTTGTGGATCAAACCGCCGTGGCGCGTGCACGCAGCTATGCGCAGTCATACTACAACATCTTTGGCGATAGTAATCCGCCGTCTTACATTGATCTGGGCAACTTTGTCAGCCTGGTGGTCAATGAAACCGGCAGTACCCAGCTTTCCACAGCGGCCAACCGGCTGTTTCGCGTGATGGATGATGCCATTGTGGCCGAACGTCATTCATCCGATTTACCCGGCGCAACCGGTATCTCTATCTACTTCCCCAATTCCTATCTGTACACCAACGAGATTGCCGGATACGCTGCTTACAACACGCAGGTGGATCAATTTGTGCAGGCATCGCAATGGGATGATTTTCTGGCCTTTCACTATACCGGCACCCCGTTTGATCTGCAATACTCCGGCCCGGTGATCCCGGCGCCCGGTACTCAGCTTCAACCCCCGGGTTCCGGTAATATCGAGATGGGCACCCTCACCTCCTCAGCTGATACAATCTCAGCCGGTCAATCCGTGCACCTGGAAACGCAGGTCACCGGTGACAACATCGGTTATGTGTATTTCTTCGCGGGCAAGTTCTTCCCGGAAAACAATACCTATCTGGCAGTGGATGCCGATTTCGTGACCGCGCAGGCCACCCAGGAGGTCAACGGGGTGACCTATCCGGATTGGGGCAGCGGGCCGATTGATGTGTCGATTGACTGGACGCCGACCACGTATTTCATCAACGACGGCATCAAAAATGAGTATGCCGTCCTGTATCCGCTGGAATACGGCGCCACGCCCGATCAAAATGTGTATGCTGTGGACGGAATCTTCACCTTCGGCGATACCGGCGCCACCACTTATGCCGTGATGACCTTCAGACCGGATGGCTGGATGCTGAAGATCATGAATTACGCGCCGGAAGGTGGCGGTGGACGCGAGATCACCCCGCGTCAGGGTGATTCCTTCAAGCTGCTGTTGAAGGCCATTTCCATGGACCCTAATGATCCAAATAAGGAGCCGGAGTTCGTGGAGTTCGAGGGCGGTACGCTCACCTTTGGGAGCAGCAATTTTTACTGGGATTCCGCTCCTGCTGAACCGGGTTCGTATGTGGTCGGTGTGGGAGCGCTGGATCTGGATGGGAATTACAATTTGAACTTCGTTCCGGTGACGATCCAGTAGGATATCCAACTCAGGATTTGGTTATCTAACAGGGTTGTGCAGTCTTCTGCACAACCCTGTTTTGCCAGTAAACAAAACTCGCATAGGGTGGGTGGAGGGCGGCGGGTTGACCGGTATCACAACACGCCCATCCGCCCGGAACCCACCGATAGATCGCATGAATGGAAATATGGCCGCAAATCACCCAACCCCCTCCCATCAGCGGGAAAACACACCAATCCAAACACATCCTTTCATCGCGTAACCGGATTAAATTCCCCTCCGTTGGAGGGGTGCCCGTAAGGGCGGGGTGGTCTTATATGCGACCATCCCTTATCCGACCCCTCGCTGCGCTCGGGGTGACAAAACAAAACCATCTCGTTGGGGCACGGCATGCCGTACCTGTACCCAAAAAAGGGCCGCCTTTCTACGGCAGCCCTTTTATCACACAAAATCAATATTCAAAATTATTCCGGTAAGGAAAATGACTCGCCTGGCTGCAAAATCATCACCCGGGTCTGGGTTTCATCCTCCACGTGGTTGGCCCAACTGTTCACATCCTGAGCGATTAAATCCCAGGTGCCGTAGTGCACAGGGATGACGTACGTGGGTCCCAACAGCTTAACCGCCCGAAAGGCGTCTTCAGGCCCCATGGTGTAATTATCACCAATCGGGATGACCGCCAGATCAATCCCCTCTTCGCCGATCAGGCGCATATCATAAAACAGGCCTGTGTCACCGGCCAGGTAAATCTTGTGTCCCGATAGGGTGGTGATTAAGAATCCTGCCGGACTGCCGCCGTTGGAGCCGTCCGGGAGCATGGAACCGTGCAGCGCGAGGGTCAACTTAACATAGCCAAACGGGTGCCGGTATCCGCCGCCGATATGCTGCCCGTGCGTGTTAATGCCTTTCCCGCGCAACCATTCCGAAATTTCAAAATTACTGATCACCATGGCCCCGGTGCGGCGGGCGATGGAAATGGTGTCTCCTAAATGATCCTCATGACCATGCGTGACCAGGATAAATTCGGGGTCGACTTCGCTCGACTGGATACAACTGGCCGGGTTTCCATCCAGAAACGGGTCAACCAGTATTTGTTTGCCGTTAATCTCCAATCCCAATGCTGAATGTCCGTACCAGGTGATCTTGTCGCTCATGTCTATCCTCCTTTTTGAACGAAACTGCCGTTTTGGTACAACGAACAATTGGATGGATACAATACTGTTTTCTATTATAAGGCAAAGCAGACCAATTGGTGACAGAGCCTTTTTTAGCGGTTCAGTCCCTCCATAAAAATCTGCTCAAAAGCCGCACGATCTGCGCCGGTGCATATTTTGATAACGTAACCGTTCTCGCTCCGCACAACACGCCCCCATTCCAGTCCATCTTCCTCCACCACCCTGACGCGGTGGGTTTCATACAGCCCAAGTTCGGGGTGAAGCGCCAGAACTGCCGCCAGGGCATCCCAGAAATAGAATACACGTCCAGCTTCGTTTTGAAGACGGTCGGCCACTTTTTGCAGAGCCCTGATCAGAAAATCGGTCCAGGGATGATGGTTGTGCTCTGCCAACCTTTGCAGAAATTGCCGACTGAAAGGCACATCGTTGGTAGCTTCCAGCGGCACCAATGTGACGGGCGCTCCGCTGGCAAACACCAGGTTGGCCGAATGCGGATCGCAAAAGATATTCCACTCGGCATACCGGTTTTGAATGTTCGGATCCACATCCATGATGTTCCCCGGCACATCCACCGCGCCGCCCATGATGATCACTTCGGCGAGTTTGTTTTTCAGATCCGGGCGCTTTTGCAGCGCCAGACCCACATTGGTGAGCGGACCAATCGCCACCAGGATCACCGGGTCAGCGGATTGCTCCAGGGTGTGGATGATCTGTGAGACCGCGTCCCGCGGCGATTCAGATCCGCGAGGGAGCGGCATTTTCAGCATTCCTCTGAAATCCACCATCAGACGTATTTTGAACGGAAAGGCTTTATTCCCTTTGAGCGGCCTGGATGGCCCTGCACATACCGGGATATGCGGATGATCCGCCAGGGCCAGCAACCGCAGCGCGGTGTGTACCCCCGGCCGGGCGTGCGCCTCGCCGGTAGCCGCCACGGTGATGGCCTTAACATCCGCTTCGGGCTCGCGCAGCAAATACAGAATCGCCATCCAGTCATCCAGAGCCATGTCACTGTCAATCAAAATCTGTTTCGGCATCGTGTCCTTCCCTCCATGATGAGTGCGCAAACTTGCGCAAAAATTGCGAGCAAACTTGCGCGCAAAATATTTAGGTGAAGTGGAATCTGTTAGAAACGAATTTCATCCGGCAGCGGATTGGTAACCGGGCAAAACTTAATCCACTCGTAATGAAACTCTTTTAAAGGCTCATACAGCGCCCGGTTGGCGGTCCAGAACTCGGCGTGCAGGTGCTCGGCCAGGGCCAGATAATGCACGGCAAAGCCGTCTTTGATCCCCAACCGCCCTGATGCGGTAAACGCGGCATCCAACAGGGCCGGATTGGGAGAAATGATCTGTATATGCAGGTTGGGCAGAACCGTCAGGATAAAACGGGCATCCTCTTCCTTGATGCGCCCCAGCGAAGCGGCCCGCCGTAACACCGATGTCACCTCCGCCAGCCAGATGGACGGTACAAATAACTGGTCGCCATTTTTGCGCCACGTGCGGAATTGTTTTTCTACAAAAGCAGAGTTGGTGGTGTGAAGAAACAGGGCACCCGTAAATCCGGCATCGATGACGATATTCATTCTAAATCGTCTCCGGTTTCATTCTCAGCCAGGTAAGCATCTGGTAAAATTTCACCCGGCGTCTCGGGCTGCCGCTCGCGGATGGATTTGATGGTATGCAGCGTTTGCAACACCTCATCGTCCTCCGGGAACATCTCGGACAGGTAAATATTGGTGATCTCACGCAGGAGCTGTGAAACGCTCTTGTTGGAACGGCTCGACGCCCGCTTAAGTGCCTTCAACTGGCGCGGTTCAAGCAAAATTTGAACACGAATCAGGCTCATCCATTACTCCCCAAAGAAAATAGAATGTGTATACACAATAGGATTATACACAAGCTTTGTCTCCAAAGCAGGCTTTTGCCCGTATATTTGCCATAAAAACGCCTTTCAGCGGGTGGAGCGGCCCAAAACAGCGTCCTTTAAGTAGAGCAGTGATGATTTTCACAGTCCCTGCCCTGTTTTTTGCACGCCTGATGGCCGATATGTGAAAAAACAGCCTGTTTCAGCCTCATCTCACCCCGTAATAGCCCTTCTCCGTCGCATAATTTGATCGACCTGTCAGACAAATCACCGGGGCGAAGAAACCTGCACCAGTTCGTATATCCGCTCGATTTTGCCTTCCCGGATGCGCCAGATCTGCTCTGCAAAGTTTTGAATGAAGGCTCGGTCGTGCAATGAGATCAGCACCGTACCCGGAAAGGCCTCCAAAGCCTCTTCAAACTGCTGGCGTGACGGGATATCCAGATGGTTGACCGGCTCATCCAGGAGCAGAAAATTGGCTCCGCTCACCACCAGGCGCGCCAACAGCAGCCGCGCGCGCTGCCCATAGCTGAGCAATTGAGTCTCGCGGCGGGCTTCATCCGCATCAAACAAAAAGTAATGCAGAAAATGGTGTGCTTCGCTGATGCCCATCGGTGCGATGGCGCGGATGATCTCCAGCGCCGTAGCGTGTGGGTCGAGCGTTTCCTGCTGCTGAGGCATATAACCCACCTTCACGCTTTTACCCAGCACAGCTCTTCCCTCATCTGGTTCCGCCATGCCCTGCAGCAACCGCAGAAGCGTGGTTTTACCGCTGCCATTGGGACCCACCAGGGCCACACGATCACCGTATTGAAGTGATAAACTGGCATCGCGGAACAGCCACCGCCCGCCCAGATTGATCCCCAGTTCCTGCAGCTCGGCCACCAACTGTCCGCTGCGCATCGGATTTCCAAAATCCAGGCGGATATGGGCCAGGGTGGTCGGTTTTTCGATGCGCTCTTCATCCTCCAGATAGCGCTGCAAACGTTTTTCTTTGGCAAGCGCTTTTCTGGCCACCTTTTTAGCGTAGCGGCGCTGGCTGGAATCGTTGGTTCCGCGTTCGGTGCTGATGGCCTGCTGCTTGGTGCGCTGCACGTCTTCTTCCAGCTTGCGGATCTCAATCTGCTGATCTTTCCACACGCTGAGCAGCTTTTGATACTCGGCTTCTTTTGCGGCGGCGTAATCGGTGTAATTGCCGGAATAATTGTTCATCTGATGGCTGATATCATCCAGCTCCAGGATGCGATCCACCATGTGATCCAGAAAAACCCGGTCGTGTGAGACCACCAGTACCGCCCCGCGGTATGAGTGCAGAGATCCCTCCAGCCATTCCATCGCGCCGATATCCAGATGGTTGGTTGGCTCATCCAAAATCAGGATCGAGGGTTCGGCCAGCAGCAAACGGGCCAGGCTGAGGCGGGTGAGTTCACCACCGCTCAGCGGGGCCAGACCACCGTGCAGATCCAACCCGCTGATGCCCAGCCCGGCCAAAATGGTTTGCACACGCGACTCTACCTCGTATCCGCCGAATGACTCAAAACGGGTCAGCATCTCGCCGTACAGCCGCAGCGCCGATGCGTTATCGACCGAACGCTCAAGCGCATTCAACGCCTCTTCCATCCCGATACGCGATTCCAGATAGCCCGGCAGCCCCGAAAGAACATACTCCTCAATGGTCATATCAGCAGGCGCCTTCACGCCCTGAGGCAGATACCCAAAAGTATCCGCCGGTGAGGTGGTCACGGTGCCGGCGTCGGGTTTTTCTTCCTGGTTGATGATGCGCAGCAGGGTGGTTTTCCCGCCACCGTTAGGGCCTACCAGCCCCACCCGCTCACCGGGGTTGAGAAAAAAGGTCACACCATCCAGAACCGTTTGTGCGCCGTATGATTTTAATACCTGATTGACTTGAAGCATGTTGTACTCTCCTTACCATTATTGCATAAACGAACCCGGGTAACCACGCGAAAAACAGCGATCCACGCTGTGGCCGCCGCCCGGGCCTGAAAACAAAAACTGCAGGCTGTGTTCGCCTGCAGGCTGGTTATCGATTAAAAAGGGGAATGAATATCAGGAAATGATCTTCAACAGCAAAAGATAACCTGCCGGCTGTGTCAGGCGTCGAAACGCGCGATGTTATCTTTGCGAACGATCATTCCAGTTTTCCTTTCAGAGCTTAAGGGTACCATACTGAAAGCCAGGCTGT
This sequence comes from uncultured Anaerolineaceae bacterium, assembly GCA_964532655.1. Taxonomy (GTDB): domain Bacteria; phylum Chloroflexota; class Anaerolineae; order Anaerolineales; family Anaerolineaceae; genus JAJFTV01. The sequence continues at coordinate 437 of CAZHMZ010000171.1, read as the reverse complement.
CAATGTTCCTGATGAACTATCCGCATAAAAAGAAAGAAGAAAATTACTCTCTTTTTGTTGTATTTCGTCAACGATAAAAGCGCTCTAAGAGATTTTTGTCCGAATCGGCAATATGAACAGTGGTACACTTGAGCGTCTTCATTCAAAATATTGAGGCTTCTATGCATCCGATGATTTTACTGCTGCTTGCCATTTTTACCGAAGTGATTGGAACCGCCGCGTTGAAATATTCCACCGGGTTCACCAAGCTGGTTCCCAGTCTGCTGGTGGTGGGCGGATATGGTATATCGTTTTACTTGTTTGCTATCGCGCTAAAGAGTATCCCGCTGGGTCCGGCCTACGCCATCTGGTCCGGTGTGGGTACCGCGGCGACCATTCTGATCAGCCTTTGTCTGCTGCATGAAAAGGTGGATCTCCCCTTGATGATCGGCGTCGTT
>CAZHMZ010000170.1:0-7574 GCA_964532655.1 uncultured Anaerolineaceae bacterium | reverse complement strand
GCGTAGTGGCGGTTCATGAACCGCCACTACCAGGACACCTTAATAAGCATGACTCGATTCCACCAACTTTATCGGTTCAAAAACTTAATGAGGAGGATAGAAAATCGGCTCCACCTCAGCACCTTATTCTTAATCCTCTCCATCTCACTCAAATGCACACAACAATGTCGGTTGGGTGAAACGAACCGCGCTTTGGACGGCAATGCCGGTATTCTCTCTTAAGGGGTACCTTGATTATTCACCGCCTCTATCGGCTCAGGAACTCAAAAAGAATCACATAAAAGGCACTGGCCACCACCAAAGTGCCTAACATCACCGGCAGACCGCGTTTGTTCCACAGCGAGGGGGTAATGGGGTTGCGCGTTTTCTCGGACAGCGAGGCCACCACAATATTGGCGGTCGAGCCGATGACCGTGCCGTTGCCGCCAAAACCGGCCCCGAACACCAGAGCCCACCACAACGCGTGGGTGGGGATGCCAGCCGCGCCCAGGCTCTGCACCACCGGGATGAGCGCGATGGTGATGGGCACGTTATCCACCACCGCTGAAAGCAGTGCCACGCTCCACAGCAAAATCAACCCCAGCAGCACCGGCGGCCACTCATGCACCGATTCGGCCAGAAGGGGCAGGCCGTCGAACACGCCGGCTGCCTGCATCCCTCCGATAACCACAAACAGTGCGGCGAAGAAGATGAGCACATCCCATTGCACGCGTTTGAGCGTCTCGGCGATGGACGGGCGCAGCCACACCAGCGCGGCGGCCGCTCCGGCGAGCGCCACAAAAGCCGGGGTGAGGTGCAGGGTCTCTTCCAGCAGGAACAACAGTACAATGCCGGCCAGCACAACCAACGCCTTTTTGGCAGATTTGGGGTCGGTCAGGGCATCGGACGGGTTCAGATTCATGAGAGCATCCAGATCGGCGGGTTTTTGTGACAGCTCTTTGCGGAACAGAATAAACAGAATGCCCAGGGCGGTCAGCCACACCACCACCACCACCGGCAAACTGTGGGTGAGAAAATCGAGAAAGCTGAAACCGGCCGCTGAACCGATCAGGATATTGGGCGGATCGCCCACCAGGGTGGCCGTGCCGCCGGTATCGCTTAACAGGGCTTCGGCCATCAGGTAGGGCTGCGCGTTGATGCCCAGGATCTCGCACAGCAAAATGGTGACCGGCGCGATCAGCACCACGGTGGTGACGTTATCTAAAAAGAGAGATACCACGGTGGTGATGGTGCCCAGAAACACCAGCATGCGGTATGGCCGCCCGCGCGAGAGCCTGCCCACGCCCACCGCCAGGTATTGAAAAAACCCAGTGGGCTCTAAAATGGAGACCAGGATCATCATGCCCAGCAGCAGCCCGATGGTGTTGAAGTCGACGGACGCCACGGCCTGCTCTTCATTGTAGAATTGCAGAACCAGGCCAATCGCCACGATGAGTACGCCGCCAGACAGCGAGGCGATGGTTCGGTTCAGCTTTTCGGAGAAGATCAGAAACAGGATAGCAATGAAAATGGCGGAGGTAAGCAGGATGGGCAGCATGGTCAACCGCCCGGCCCGTCTTGCGGGTCAACCGTTTCCCAGTTACTCATCAAGGCCACGCCAATATCCACGTATGAGGCAATACCCACCAGATGCATCTGGTCATCCACTACCGGCAGGTCGCTGATTTTGTGCTCGTGCAGCAGCGCCAATGCGCGGATCAACCCGGATGTTTCGGTCAGATAGATGGGCTGGTGCATGATTTGCACAACGGGCATATTCAGCAGGGCCGCGTCGGGCAGCTCGTGTTCTACCGCGCCAAAGTCACGCACAAAATCCAGTCGGTCGATCAAATTGACAAAATCCGGCATGGCCAGCGCGATTAAATCGCGAATGGAGAGAAAGCCGATCAGGCGGGATTGCTCATCGACGATGGGCAGTGAGCCGATATGGTTTTCGATGAGCATGTGTGCTGCTGCCCGTACGGTGATATACGGTGAAGCCGAGAACACTCTGCGTTTCATACAGGATTGAAGGGTCATTACCAGCCTCTCTTGAACCGGAGCCAGTACAGTGTAATTATTATGACATATTTGCGGTGAAGAGTGGGGAGAGTGAGAGTAATTTGATGCTACCTTCGATCTACACAAAGTCATCTATCATTGCGAAACCCGTTCAATCAGTCAACAGCGGTTCAGCATGCACGCTGCAGTCTGGTATGCGCGGTTTGTTGGGTAAAATCTTCAGGCTTTGGAGATTTCAAACTTTTTATCAGCGAATAACCTTCTTCTTGATCTTCTCCGCTTCGTTTAAGTGCACAAAACAGTGACGCGTGGGCGGCATGAGCAGCAGACCGCTCACATCGCGCTTGCCCCAATACTCCAAAATGGACTGTGCTTCGGGCAGCACCGCACCGCATTCCAGCAGACTGGCCAATCGGGCCGGCTCCACCGGGCGGTGATAGTCCGCCTGGGGCAGAGCGCGTACAATTTCCCGCGTGCGGCGTCCCACAGCCTGCCTGTAGGCCAGCAACGCGGGGATGTTTACCTCTTCGCTGAAGCGCTGCACGGCGGGCACATCCATGGCGTTGCCGGTGTGCCGCAGAAGCGTGCCAAACCGCTCAAACCAGCCTTGCGAATCGGCCAACTGCGGGGTGCCCGCCACCAGAACATTCATGGTCACGTCCTCGATGCGGGCCAGGTGCCACCAGATCCAGGCGATGGAGTGTTCGCCGCCGGCAGGCACCCCGCGGATTTGCTCCTCGGTCAGGCCGACCAGCACTTCATCGGCAAACGACCAAGTGCCGGGTTCAGCCAGTCCGCTGTGCAGAGCGGCGTGCTGCTGATAAAACAGCTCCACAGCTTCCGGCGGGACGGGCTTGCGCTCCAGGGTTTCCCGCAGGATGCTGTTGTGTTCGTTCCAAAGTTTGCGGTCTTGTTCCATTTTTCCTTCTTTCTGGTTGTCACCCCGAACCTGTAGGGTTAGTGCCGAGTTATATCAACTTATGTCTTTCATCTGAATTTTGGAGCTGGTCTAGGAGCACCCCGTGCTCAAGTCCCCAAAGCCAGGTTCATCTCTCCGAATTTTGTCACCCCGAACTTGTGAGGGGTCGGCTAAGGGCCAATCCAACCATACTTTTGATCTGGAACCTCCAGAAGATCAAAAATCTTTAGAAGATTTAAAACCACCCTTCACTCAAATCCTCAAAACGGGGGTTCAACCGTCTGATTAAGTCCAGTTTCTTTTTCCGGGTCCAGGTTTTGATTTCCTTTTCCCTCGCAATGGCGGCTTCAATGTCGTCGGTTTCTTCCAAATAAACCAGACGGTCGATCTGGTAGGTTTTTGTAAATCCATCGATTTCATGAGCTTTATGTTCTGACATGCGGCGCAATAAGTTATTGGTCACACCAGTATAGAGGGTGTTGTGAGCGTTGGAGAGGATGTATACCCAATAGGTCTTGTTGCGGGTCATTTTTTTATATAGTGATTATCAAGTCTCTTGTGAAGATGAGCGTCAAGCCGATTCCTCCCTTCGGTCGGAATGACAAGTGAAGTGTATCGCCCTGGTGATTATTCAATAAATCCTGAAGATCAAACGTCAAGCCGATTTCTCGCTTCGCTCGAAATGACAACATGACTGGGGCTTGATTTGGGAAACCTGGTTGAACGAGATTTGAACAAAATGCACCACCTCTCGTTTTGTCATTCCGAGTGAGCCGGGAAGCGACGTAGGAGCAACTCGGCTGCGAGGAATCCGACAGAGGAACATGTATCAGGTTTCTTGATAATATCCGGTTTTTCATAACAGGTTTTGTCAAACGAGGAACAGCCCATTGGTGATTATCAAGTAACTCGCGAAGATCAACTTCAAGCCGATTCCTCCCTTCGGTCGGAATGACAAACGGGCGTCCCAGGTGATTATTGAGGAATTGTTGAGATGAGCGTCAAGCCGATTCCTCGCGTTGCTCGGAATGATAATAGGGCGGGCGTTTGCTTCAGAAAGCTCGGTCGAACGAAAATCAAACAAAACCAAACAAAACAAAACCAAACGCTCTCTTCGCCTCTACCCTACATTCCCGCCGATCAACCGCCCAATACCAAAGGTAATGGCGGCTGCCAGCAGCCCGAAGATGACCATACGCATGCCGGAATACAAAATGGAGCGCCCGGTAAACAGGGTGATGGCTGCGCCCAGCAAAAACAGCCCGGCGACGCCGAACAGGATGCTGACCAGAACGGCGGTCATGCCGTCCAGGAAGAAGAAGGCGATGACCGGCAGGATAGCGCCCACGCTGAACAGCACAAACGAAGTCAGCGCCGCTTCCCAGGCCGAGCCGCCCAGTTCTTTGGGATCGATGCCCAGTTCTTCGCGCACCAGCGTTTCCACCGCGCTGTTGGGATCTGAGAGGATGCGGCCGGCCATGGACAGTGATTCTTCTCTGGTGAACCCGCGGGCTTCGTAGATGAGGGCCAGCTCTTCGGCCTCTTCCTCGGGGGCGTCTTCGATCTCTTTGCTCTCCACCTCGATCTGTTTGGCGTACAACTCGCGTGAGCTCTGCACCGACAGCCACTCGCCCAGCGCCATGGAGATGGAGCCGGCCAGCATACCGGCCAGCCCGGTGATCAGCACGGTCTTGCTATCCAGCGTAGCGCCGGCCACGCCCATCACCAGGCTCAAATTGGAGACCAGGCCGTCATTGGCGCCCAGCACGGCGGCGCGCAATGCATTTCCGCCCGCTCCGCGATGGCGGCCTTCCATTTGGGCCAGAGCATCCCCTTGCATACCGCCGCGCACCGTGCGCGAGAGGGTGCCCAGCAGCAGACCGTGGAACTGTTCCTGGCGGGCCATGGTCCCCGCGCCAGGTTCCTTCGCATAGCCGTTGGAACCGGTACGTTCCATGTTTTCCATGGCAGACAGGATCATGGTCGGACCAAAACGCTTTCCCAGCCGGATGAGCGTGCGGGTACGCCAGGTGGGCTTGAAAATCGGTTCCGGCTTACCCTGGGCGGCCAGTTTCTCCACCCAGTTGCGGGCATGTTTCAGCTCAGTATCGGCCATGCGGGTATACACCCCTGACAGACGCTCGTCTTTTTCCAGCTCGGCCAGAGTCTGATACAGCATGGCGCTGTTGCGCTCGTCCAGATAAAATTCAGTCCAGGTTTGGGTTTTGTCCATGATCTCCTCCTTGTTATGCGAACAGGTGTCTGACACCGGACAGTCAGTTTTCAACAGAAAGATCCTCTTGCTGACCGGGGTGTTTGTACCTATAATCAATTTTTATACGCTGTTTGACCGTTCAAATTATAAAGGAAAAGACATCCATCATGGCCAAAATCAGCATTCTGGAGCGGTTCCTGTCTCCGGCCGATTCGGTGAACACTTCACCCGCCGAGGTCAGCCAGACCGAACATCTCAGGCGTAATTTTCTGTTCAACACGCTGCACCAGCTTACCCTCTACTTTGGCGATTCCTTCGCCGCCTATCAGACCATTTTGCCGGTCTTCGCCGCCACCCTTACCAACTCGCCGGTGTTGATTGGGCTGGTACCGGCCATAGTGGATGCCGGCTGGTATCTGCCGCAGATGTTCTTCGCGCCGGTGCTGGAGCGCCTGCCGCGTCGAAAACCGGTGGTACTGATCGCGGGGGTGATCGAACGACTGCCGTATTTGCTGATTGCGCTGCTGGCTGGATGGCTTTCTCAACAGCGGGAAGGCGTGGGTATCGGGGTGTTTTTGTTCCTGCTGAGTTGGAAGGCGTTGACAGGCGGTTTTGCCGGGCTGGCCTGGCAGGACTTTATCGCCAAAGTGATCCCCGGATGGCTGCGCGGGCGCTTCTTTGGAGTATCGCACTTTGGCGGCAAGCTGTTTGGGCTGGCGGCGGCATCCATCACCGGGGTGATTCTGGCACGCATGCCGTATCCGCGCAATTACTCACTGATTTTTCTGCTGGCTTTCATCGGATTGAGCCTGTCGCTGGTATTTTTCGCGCTCACCAAAGAGGCCGACGGTATCCCTGTTCAGGCCCGGCAGAGCGGAGATCCCCGTTACTGGCAACGTATCCGCGGCATTCTGACCTGCGACACCAATTTTTCGCGGTATCTGGTCAGCCGTGGGCTCAGCTACCTGGGCGGCATGGCCAACGGGTTTATGGCGTTGTATGCCCTGCGCACCTTTCACCTGCCTGATTCAGCGGCGGCGACATTCACCACCATTTTACTGGCCGGTACCACCGCGGCAATGCCGGTGTGGGGCTGGCTGCGCGACCGTTTGGGCTCAAAACTCATCCTGGTGATGAGCTCCCTGTTGATGGGAGTATCGTTGGCGGTTCTGATCTTCTGGCGCGAACCAGCCGGGGTGTATCTGGCATTTGCCCTCTTTGGGATCGCGTATCCCGGTAATTTAATCGCCGATATGAACCTGCCGATGGAGTTTGAAGAGGGTCCCATGCGGCCCATGTATATTGGGATGTCCCGCACCCTCACCGCACCTCTGCTGCTGGCCGCGCCGGTGATCGGCGGTATGATCATTGAGGCGGGCGGGTATATCCCGGTGTTCATCACCTCGCTGCTCTTTGGCGGATTGGGTCTGGCGCTTCTGGTTTTTGCGGTGGATGATCCACGCAGCCGCGGTCAATCCGATGGATAAGTTGACTCAAAAAGACTCTGTGGAAGCAGAGTGAGGATCAAGCTGGGCTGATGCCCTCGCGCACCTGCTCCAGTCGCTCAAATCGAGCGCTGAAATCCATCTCCAAAACCGACAATGCCCCCACCGTTTGAACCACATACGAGGCCGAAACGGTGCCGTAACAGGCGGCGGTGAGCGCATCACCGCTTTGCAGCAGCCCGGCCAGAAAACCACCGCAGAACGAATCGCCGGCCCCGGTGGGGTCCAGCGCATCTACCCGGCATGCGGGGATGTGCCAGAACTGATCGGTCTGTGGCAGATACAGCAGGCTGCCCTCCGCACCCAGTTTGATACATACCAGTTTTGCGCCGGCTCCGGCAAACGAGCGTGCGGCGGCGTGCACATCCCGTGAGCCGTACAGGATGGCGGCTTCCTCGCGGCTGGGCAGAAATACATCCAAGCCGGGAAGCAGGTCCAGGAGAATCCGCGCGTGGTGCGGGGTGGTGAGGTGCTGGGGGAAGGTATCCAGGGTGATCAGGCAGGACTGGCTGCGCAGACGCTGCAGCACGCTCTGCTGAATCACCACCGGCATGGGAGCGATATGAAAGGCGGCTGCGTCCAGGCAGTCAGGCGGGATCTCTTCGCCGCGGATCGACATCTGCTCGTAGGTGCCTGATGTACAGTGATTGCGGAACTGGCGACTGCCGTCTGGTTCGTACAAAGCCCAGTTGCGGATATCCGGGTAGGGCACACGCTGCAATCGGCAGGCAATGCCAGCCTTCTGGATGAGATCGATATTCGCCTGGGGATAGGCCTGCCCGGCACGCGCAATCAACCCGGCCGGCCGGTGCCAGATCCACGCGCCGATGGCGGAAAAGAGCGCGTCGCCACCGCTGCTGGCCAGGTGTATTTGTCGTTGATCGTACAGGACGATATCGTCAACAGTCAGGTTGCCGAGGGTGTACAGGGTTTG
>CAZHMZ010000169.1:4701-7667 GCA_964532655.1 uncultured Anaerolineaceae bacterium | reverse complement strand
AGAATCTCTATGATAGAATAGGGCGCACGCAAGTGATATGGTGCCTGTAGCTCAATGGCAGAGCGTCGCACTGTGGATGCGAATGTTGTGGGTTCGAAACCCATCAGGCACCCCAAAAAACCGCCGCGGGAAACCGCGGCGGTTTTTGTATGCTGTAGTGATAGTTTTGTGAAATATTACTGCATATTCGCTCATACTTTTTTGAGAACGTAAAAATTACGCATAAGCGTTCCTTCTCGGATCCTGGAATTAAAAGCACACTGTGATGAACGCCAGCAAGCGGATTGTACTTATCCGTCAGACTATGGGTGAGAGGATCGACAAACTGCGGGCATGGGCGAATGATCGTGAGGTAATGGCTGATGAAAGCCTTGAGCCGAGACCGATAATATCGACTTCGAAGATGCTGCGGATGAATGATCTGGTCTAAGAAAATAATGATAAGGGTGATACTTTTCACCCTTATCATTATTTATGTAGTTAATCTTAAGTTTTGAGCCAATGTATAAATTGGGTATTTACAAAATACCTCCTTTTCCTCTGAAGTCAACTTATTAAAATTGATCTGGAAATCGGATTTGTTTTCGAGCAAAATGCTAACACCACAGACTTGCATGTAATTTAATTCTGGTTTCATTGAGTTTAAATCTTCTTTTTCACCTAAAGTTAATTCTCTCGTTCGAATAATGATTTGGTACTTGTTAATCACATGATGTTTCGCTTGCATGTCATTTTGCGAAAGCCAATCGTTGATGTCCATTGCTGATTTGAGGAAGTCATAATTATTTGTTTCATCATATGAATGTATCAATTCAAGTATAAATTGAGTGGTATAGTCGCCATAGATATTTGAATACTGAACTCCCGTAATACCTTCAACAATAACATCCAAATTAAGGTTATTCACTCCTAAGAGGAATTCCTTATCCAACAGTATATATGGAGATATCAATCCATTCCCATTTTCATCACTGAGTAGGTATTGAAATCTTTCAGTCTGGTTAAAAAGGTCTTCTACTTTCAACCCTTCTTGATCTCTTTGGGAAATATTGACACCCAAATATATATTGCCTATTCGTACGCGTTTTATCCCAGTAGGTAATTCAATTATTGTTTCCTTTTTGTGGTAAACCATAAGATCAATGAATGCAGTTAGTAATAAATTGCTGGTGTCATCGATTTGATCTAAATCTAAATCATTAGGATTGATTTGGAAAATATCCATCAGAGCCTTCACATCACTTATTATGCTAAGGCGCTCCTTAATTTGACTGATAAAACCATCATCCTCAAGAGAAGTGTTAATACGCTGGTCACCAATATTGAAATAATGTAAGTGAAACAATGCTAATAAAAAATTAATATCATTGATTTGGCTAGCAAGTGAACCATGAAAGGAATTACTAATTTTATTCGTACGCAAATTCCAGGATACTCCTTCACCAAAAAGAATAATGTTTTCCTCTTTTTTGTGAACAACCTGGTAATTTTCATAAAATATATGTCCATTTATCACAATCTTGCGATTGATACGCTCCACGTATTCAATAATATTTATTTTGTCAATAAACACATAGGTTATGTCATCCTGATTTTTTTTCCCATACAAGTACTGGGGCTTTGAAAGTATAGATTTATCGAGTGATTGCTCAAGTGAAACTCCTGTGAGCATGAATTCATGCAGGTCGGCTTTGTTATAAACTGGTAAATCATTGAGGTTATATTGCAGTTTTCTATGAATAAGAAAATCCTTACAGACGACCTCTAAATCTGGCAGAGCATAAACATCTAATTCGTGTAAGACTACGCTTTTTTTGAACTGATCTGGTTTACACGATGACAGGAGAGCTCTTATATCAGAGGGTAGTAAACTCGAGAAGAAGACTCTCTTCTGGTATAAATCAATGATTTGAACAACAAATAGAATAACACCACCGTCTCGAGAATAGTTTTTTAGGTCACTTACTTCAAAGGGAAATGAGATCCGATCGAAAGAGAGTTCCATTACCTTCTCGCTTTTTATTTGGACCGGTATACGACCAATAAAATTTTTCTTCGTAACTTTCTCCTCGTAGACAAAAATTGTTCCGTCCCATGAAAGGGTTCGATCATTGTAAGTAAAGGCTGGTTCAAGAAAATTACTTTCAGCGACTACCTGGCTCAGCCAATTAACACCTTGGATTTCAATAATGCCCATTAATACCTCCTGCAAGATAATAAATTTGAAAAATTGCGTGGGATAATTGACTTGTGTTTCGTAATAATTATACAGATTAAAGAATTATGTTGTTGAAAGTTACTTATCCAAACATGCGATAATGAAAGACCGGAGATTGTCAAATGCAATTTGAGAATATTTGCTGATTAAAGTAAGTTGATAGACACAAATTACCCCTTAATTTCCTCCCTCCTCAAGGTTTATATCAATAACCGAATAAACCCATAAGGAGGTTTTTATGTCTGCTTACAAGGAAATTCAAACTATATACCGTTCACTCACCAGCCTGCTCAATGCTCAACACGGTCTCTTCTTTACCGATGACATGCTCCAAATCCCAGAATCTCAAATTTACCACCCGGCCAATGTATGGATGTCAGGGTAACAATCGTCTAAAGCGCGCCTGTACCCGTATCCCCTGCGACGATGTCACCAGAATAAAAATGATGTTAGTTTTGCCTGGAACAGATCATACTACACCGCCATCATCAACGATTTTCGCCTTTATTCCAAAACAACCCCAATTGATAACAGAAATCCCGCCTATCAGGCGGGGTTTTGTATTTTCAATCTAAATCAGGAGCGGGTGATGAGATTCGAACTCACGAAATGGTACCTTGGGAAGGTACTGCCTTACCACTTGGCGACACCCGCAACGTAGTAACTTATATGTGTTCAGATGGAGTGTGTCAAGGACTTATCTGCTCCCATGTATCCCGCCGCTGGCGCCGCGGGATGATCTTTCCTT
>CAZHMZ010000169.1:0-4691 GCA_964532655.1 uncultured Anaerolineaceae bacterium | reverse complement strand
AAGGTACTGCCTTACCACTTGGCGACACCCGCACGTGATCATGATTATAGTAGCGGCCTGTCAGCCTGTCAAGTTTTGCATGCGCCTTGCCTTATTGCGAGCTTTTCTTAACAATTTTAATGATCCCTTGACAACAAAATCATACCTAATCGGTATAAAATAGGGTATAGTTCGATACTGTCGTAAATAGAATGAAAAATCGATATAGTATAATTCGTCGGTTCGCGAAGAACGAAATGTACTCCAAATTAAAAGGAGCTCACTTTGGCGTTTAATCCCTTAAACTGGCTTTTGGGTCTGTTCTCCCTGGATATCGGGATCGACCTGGGAACCGCAAACACACTCGTCAATGTACGAGGCAAGGGGATCATTATCAACGAACCCTCCTATGTTGCCGTAGATAAACGCACCCGCAGGCCGATTGCGATTGGCGTGCAGGCGAAAGAAATGGTTGGACGAACACCTGCCAACGTGCTGGCCGTTCGCCCGTTACGTGATGGTGTTATTTGTGAATTTGAGATCACCCAGGCTATGCTTGGCTATTTTATTGGCAAAGCCCATCAGCAAAGTATCGTCCCCATGCCGCGCCCGCGTGTGGTGATCGGCATCCCATCCGGCGCCACCGAGGTGGAGAAACGGGCGGTCTACGACGCGGCCATGTCAGCCGGAGCGCGTGAAGCTTATCTGATCGAAGAGCCACGCGCCGCAGCATTGGGAGCAGGTTTATCAGCCTCTGATATCCGGGGCAGTATGGTGATTGATATCGGCGGGGGTACCACCGAGGTGGCTATTCTTTCGATGGGCGGGATTGTGGTGTCTCGTTCACTGAGGGTGGCCGGTGATGAGATGGATCAGGATATCATCACCTATTTCCGCAATAAATATAATTTGTTTATCGGCGAGCGTATGGCCGAGCAGGTGAAGATGACCGTCGGCTCTGCTTATCCGCTCCAGACTGAAAAAACCATGACCATTCGCGGGAGAAACCTGATCACCGGGCTTCCCGAGGCCATCGAGATCTCATCCGTGGAGGTTCGTGAAGCCATTTCCGGTTCCGTTCAGGTGATTATCGACACCGTCAAGGACGCGCTGGACGAAGCCCCACCGGAAATTGTCTCCGACTTGATCGAGGTGGGCATCACCATGGCGGGCGGCGGATCACAACTGCAGGCCTTCCCCGAGCGAATGACCGAGGAATTGAATTTGCGTGTCTGGCAGGCGGATGACCCCATGACGTGTGTGGCGCGCGGAGCCGGGCTGGTGCTGGAAGATCTGGAACGTTACGCCAGCTTCCTGGTTCCGGTAGAGCGTACCACCACGCGTACCTGATCAAACCCTGCCAACGGGAATCGGTATCCGCATTATAATTTTCTGAAATATGAAAACGATCACAGGCCAATGGAAGTTGGCGGTCATTTTATTTACCATCGCCGGGCTTTTACTGCTGGCGCTCAGCGGGTTTATGAGCTCCACGTTCAATGCTGCCATGGGGCCTGTGCTGTCGATTCAATCCTGGATTTCCAGCCGTTATCTGGCGGTATATGAATTTTTAACCGTTCCGCGTGATGTGGCTACCCTGCGTCAGCGCAATGCCGAGCTGGAAAATGAGATCTCCGATCTGCAAAAGAAAAATATCGAACTGACGCAGCAACTTGAGGAAGCCCAGGTGCTGTACGAGCTGCTGGATTATGCCCGTACTCAATCCGAAAATGTCTACATCGCCTCGCCGATTATCGGGCAAGATCCCAGCCCATTCCTTCAGTATGTGTTCATCAAGCATGGCTCCGATCACGGCATACGTCATGGGATGCCGGTGGTAACACAGCAGGGCCTGGTGGGCAGGATCGATTCCGTCATTGCCGGGGCTGCCGGTGTTCAATTGATCACCAGCGCTGACTCGGTGGTGAACGTGAGACTGCAAAACTCAGGTGAGGATGCCCAACTAATGGGGTCCATCACCGGTGATTTGACCCTGGAAATGATCCCGCAGGATATAGAAGTTCAGCCGGGTGAGTTGATCCTCACGTCGGGTTTGGGCGGAAATTATCCCGGCGATATTCTGGTGGGGCAGGTGGTCAGCGTTCGTAAATTACCCGGCGATCTGTTTCAATCCGCCACTGTTCAACCGGCCGTCGATTTTTCCAGCTTGCGTACTCTGCTGGTCATCACCAACTTCCGCCCGGTGGATACCACTTTACTGGTTCCTTCGGCGGGGGAGTGAGCCTTGATGGGATGGTTGATCGCTGTTCCCATTTTAGGTTTGCTGACCATCCTGCAAACGGCTGTTTTCAGCAATCTTCATATTCTGTATGGAACCGCAGATATCGTGCTGCTGACCGTCATTGCCTGGTCTTTACAGGAAAAGGTCAGCAACGGTTGGTTTTGGGCTCTGCTTGGCGGGGGGATCCTGTCGATGATATCCGCTGTACCGCTGGCGCCGTATCTGATTGGTTATTTTGTGATCGCTTTCTTCTGTCAATTTATCAAACGCAGGATCTGGCAGATCCCCGCTCTGGCGATGTTTTTTGTCACCACCCTGGGAACTTTGCTGGTTCAACTGCTGTCTTTGGGAATTCTAGTGTTCATGGGAACTAGCCTTCAAATCGTGGAGAGCATCAACCTGGTGGTTTTACCCAGTTTGCTGCTCAACCTTGTGCTGGCACTCCCGGTCTATCTGTTTGTCTCTGATCTGGCAGGCTGGATATACCCCGTGGAGGCTGAGGCATGAAAGGTCCGCTTTCTACCAAAGTGCCGGTTGAGAACTGGCGCATCTACATGCTGTATGGCCTGCTGGTACTTTTGTTCGCCTACTATATGGCTGAGTTGTTCAAGTTTCAAATTATCGACGGCGAATCCTATCTGGCGCAGGCAGAGGAAAACCGGACATCGGAGATCAGCGTACAAACCCAGCGTGGAATTATTTATGACCGCAACGGGTATGTGCTGGCGCGTAATATTCCGTCATACAACATCACCATCACCCCGGCCTATTTGCCCGCCGATGACGGCAGCATCCAGGAGGTTTACCGGGAGCTATCGCAAATTGTTGATGTTCCGGTGAGCAACGGCGAAATCACCGATGAAACCGTGCGTCTTTTCAACGAGTGTGATACCGATATGGGCATCGCGCAGATTGTGTATATTCAGGACAGTCTGGCTCCTTATGAAGGCGTCTCCATCAAATGCGATGTATCAGAAGAGATTGCCCTGATGGTGCAGGAAAATTCGGATGACTGGCCTGGCGTAGGGGTGGAAATCATCCCGATCCGCGAGTATCCTACCGGCTGGATCACATCGGAGATCATCGGGTTTCTGGGACCGATCCCGGCATCACAGGAAGAGTACTACACCGAGCGCGGTTTTGTATTGAACCGCGATAAGGTGGGTTATGCGGGAATCGAGAGCTGGTTCGATGAGGAACTGGGCGGAGTAAATGGAACGCGAGTTATCGAAGAAGATGTGGCAGGCCAATACATTCGCGATTTGGCTGAGCCGATTGACCCGGTACCGGGTCAAAATATCGTCCTCACAATCGATACGCGCCTGCAGACAGCAGCAAAAACTGCACTGATCAAAGAGATTCAGGACTGGAATACCTATTTGAATGAGACTTTATCTTCTAACGGGGTGGTGATTGCCATGAACCCCAAAACCGGGGAGGTTCTGGCGCTGGTTTCATACCCCACGTTTGAGAACAACCGCATGGCGCGGTTGATCCCAGCTTATTACTATGAGCAGTTGACCGCCGATCCGGATTTGCCGTTATTCAATCACGCCATCTCGGCTGAACATCCACCGGGATCAGTGTTCAAACTGGCCACTGCGCTGGGAATCGCCAATGAACACGTGCTGGAGCCGGATGACACAATTGAAGACAACGGAAAAATTACGATCATGCAGCAGTATTCGCCAAATGACCCCGGTACCCCGCGTGATTATGTTTGCTGGGAGGATGTCGGTCACGGAGAAGTTGATTTCAGGCATGCCATCTCGTTATCTTGCGACGTGTATTTTTACAAAGCCTCCGGCGGTTACAAAGATGAGGTGCCGGTCGGTCTGAATATCTGGCGCATGGGTGAATACGCGCGTGCGGTAGGTTACGACGAGGTAACCGGTATTGAACTGCCGGGTGAAGAAGCCGGTCTGATCCCCGACCCGGACTGGAAACGTGTATCCCAAGGTGAAAACTGGGCTACCGGTGATACGTATATCGCCGCCATGGGGCAGTCGTTTGTGCTTTCGACGCCTTTGCAGGTACTTGTCTCTGCGGCGGTGATCGCCAATGACGGTAAATATATGAAGCCAACGCTGCTGCGAGAGATCCAAGACGCCGAGGGCAACGTGATCCAGCCTTTTACCCCCACTTTGGTGCGTGATATCACAAAAGAACCGGTCATTGCGGAATATGATGAGCGGATGTTTACCACCGGTGATTTCAAGACTGTTGAGCCATGGGTAATCGAAATGGTGCAGGAAGGTATGCGGATGACCGTGGAAGAAGGCGGTACAGCAGACGCTCAGTTTGCAGGGATGACTGTCCAATCTGCCGGTAAAACAGGTACTGCTGAATACTGCGATGCCCGTGCGGATAAGCAGGGCTTGTGTAAATCAGGGCAGTGGCCGGCACATGCCTGGTATGTGGGGTATGCACCCTATGATGACCCTGAAATTGCCGTGGTAGTGTTTGTTTA
>CAZHMZ010000168.1:0-7799 GCA_964532655.1 uncultured Anaerolineaceae bacterium | reverse complement strand
GAGCAGATGCCGCAGATTCTTTCCAGAATGTAAGCATTCTGCTGCCATGAACGGCTTTCGGTGGCTTTTTCAATTCCGCGGTGGGCATATCCCAACCGGGCGGTACCGCCGGTGATGATCTCGCCATCCACGGTGAACTCAAAGTGGCCGGGTTCTTTCAGTGCGGGGTGCTGCGGGCCAATCGGGACTACAAAGTTTTCGCTTAGCTGTTTCATCAGTAGGGTTCCTCTAATTCTTTGCGGTCTCTTTTAAACCGGTAAAGGATTTCCGCAGCGGGTACGTGTTTTGCGGCCAATCATCCGGAAGGAGCAAATGCTCCTCTTTGGTGGGCAGGTTGCGGAATTTGACCCCAAACATTTCTGCTGCTTCCAATTCATAATAAACCGCTGAAGGAATCAGATTGGAAACGCTCGGGACGCCCGGGTTGGTGTACGTCACCCATACATGCAGGGTGAGCACTGCCGCGCCTTTTGAGAAGTGATACATCAGCTCGATGGAGCCATCGCGTTCGCGATCTTCGGTGGGGTTCTGTTCCTGCTGCCGCCATTGCCGATCGCCCAATTCGCGTGATACGTTGCCCGGGTGATCCAGACCGGTGATGGCTGAAAGATAACCCCAGCGGGTATCAATGATTTTTTGTACCACTTCCAGCAGGTTGGTGGGTTGGATCAGCGCATCCAGGCGGAAGTCAGCCGGACGGTGAGTGGAAAACCCAAAGGGGGCCAGCAAATCTTCGGCTGCCTGTAACGTGAGTTGAATTTTTTCTGTATCCATTGTCATTCTCCTTAGAAGACGTTCTCAACCCACTCGGCTTTTTCTTTGTGCTTGGGTTTTGCAGCCGGGGCCGCCAGGCTTTCCAGCAGGGCCACAATCCCGTTGATCACGGCTTCAGGGCGCGGAGGGCAGCCGGGGATATACGCATCCACCGGGATGACTTTGTCGATGCCGCCGCAGATGTTGTAGCAGCCCTGAAAGACGCCGCCTTCCAGCGCACAGGATCCCACAGCCACCACAAATTTGGGCTCGGGCATTTGTTCATAAATACGCATCAGGCGTTCGCGTGATTGGCGGGTGACCGGTCCGGTGCACACCAGCACATCGGCGTGGCGGGGGCTGCCCTGCAGCTTGATGCCAAACCGCTCAATGTCGTGGCGGGGGGTCAGGGCATCCAGGATCTCAATATCGCAGCCATTGCAGGAGCCGGAATTGTAATGGATGGCCCAGGGCGAATTGATGCGCCCCCAGCTTTTGAACTTGGTCAATAATTGATCAAAGTACGATTCACTCACTTGGTTCTCCTTTTTTAACCCAGGATCAGGGCGAGTAATGCAATGACCAGCCCGCCGATGTAGATGGCAGAGGTTCCACTGATTTCATTGGCGCCGAGAACCAGCATTCCAAGGTGCAAAATGGCAAAGAAGAAGGCGATCAGGATGAAAGGCTTGTAGCCGGGGGCTGCAAGATTGATCGGGGCTTCCTCGCCGCTGCCGTAAATACTGGATTTTAATTCGGATGGTTTTTCAGGTCCGGCCATCCGCTTGCCTAACAGCACAATACCCACAACCAGCGGGAGATAGACCAGGATTGCGATGGGCGGTGATAATAAAATCTCCATATTCTGTTCCTTTACCGTACCGTTATCCAAAAATCGCCAGCAGGCTGGCAGACGCAGTTTCAAACAACCCGTTCAGAAGGGACGGATAGAAACCCAGCACAATTATACCGGCTGAGAGAACAATTAGGGGTAAAACGATCCAAAAACTCAGCTTGTTCCCTTCCAGCACGGCGGCTGAGGGTTCTCTGCGGTACATGCGGTTGATCAGCGGAGCATAGTAGCCCAGTGAGAGCACGCTGTTGACCGCCATGAACAAACCCAGTACCAGCGCAGCGATGTTATGGGCTTCAAAAGCCGAGAGGATGATCTGCCATTTTGACATGAAACCGGCCAGCGGGGGTAAACCACCCAGGCTGAGGATGGCCAGGCTGAATACAAAGGCCAGTACCGGGTATTTGGTGGCTGCACCGCACAGATCTTCGCGGGTGAGGCTCTTGTGGCTGGCGCGTGAGATAAACAGCGCGAACATCAGAGCACCGGCGCACAGGAAGGCGAGGCCCTTCATCATGGCATGTACGGTCAGATGGAAGAACGAGCCGGTTGCGCCGTTTGCCAGGCCGAAGGTGACCGCGATACCGATACCTGTAACGATGTAACCCATGTGGCTGATGCTGGAGTACGCCAGCAGGCGCTTAACCTCTTCCTGACGCAGAGCCATCAGGTTGCCCACTAAAATGTTGATGGCGCCCAGCACGATCAGGATGACACCCCAGTTGGCGTTGAAATCGAAGATGGGGGCCAGAGCGCGCAGCATGGCGATCAGACCGGCTTCGATCACGATGCCCGACAGCATGGCGCTGATGCCGCTGGGAGCCTGAGAGTGAGCATCCGGCAGCCAGGTGTGCATGGGAACCAGCGCGCTTTTGACGCCGAAACCGATGATGAACAGGGCGCCGGCAGCGCTGAGCAGCGTGGTTGAGCTGGAGGCTGCCTTGATTTCAGACAGGCTCAAGGTTCCGGCATGGCCAAACACCAGGGCGATGCCGAGCAGGATCAATGTGGAACCTACAGCGCTCTGCACGATATATTTCATGCCGGCTTCCAGCGCTCCGCGTTGGTGGCGGTAGAAAGCGACCAGCATATACGAACTCATGGCCATGGTCTCAAACCACACCCACATGTTGAACAGATCGTTGGCGGATACCAGGCCGATGATGGCGCCGATCATGGCAACCAGCATGGCATAGAATTTTTCTTCGCCGTCTTCACCACGCATGTAAATGGCCGAGTAAATGGTGACCAGGAAACCCAGCCCAACCACCACAGCGGCCATCAAAACGCTGATGCCGTCCATGTGGAAGGTGAGGGCGTAGAAGGTCAGATCGATGGGGCCCTGGGCAATGACCGATTGCAGGCAGGCGCTCAGCGGGATCAGCATGGCGGCCAGCACCAGCAGGGCAGCCCAGCGGGCCAGGTTGATTTTGTTATTCAGTAAGTAGCTGACCCGCCCGAGAATGTAAATCAACGGGGTCGAGGCGAGCGGCAGGATCAGCAGGAGAGTAAATGCAAGAGTTGAGTTCATGTTCAGGCTCCAGCCGTGATGATGGCCAGGATGGCGGCCAGTCCAAGAATAATCCCCACCACGTTCCAGGCCAGCATACCGGTCTGAGTTGCGCGCAGGGCTTGAGCGGCGCCTTTGGTGACGGCCACAATAAACTGGTTGATGTGCTCAAAACCAAAGCTGTTGCGGGCCGGGACGGATACCCAGCGGAAGAACCCGGCCAGCGGGCGCAGACGTGCGCGCTGCCACCAGGCAATCAAACCCGCGGCGATCACCAGCAGGGCAATCAACGTGGGCAGTGACAGGATTTCGTGGAAGAGCTCTGCCAGCGACAGTTCATGCAGGCCGTGCATGGGCAAAGTATCGGTCATCATTTTGCTGAGGGGTCCAACCAGCAGCCAGCTTACAAAAGAGGCGGCGGCCAGGGTAACCAGCGAAATCTTCATGGCAGTGCCGGCCGGGTGCACATGCAGTTCTTCGCGCGGCTCGCCGGAGAAAACCAGATAAACACAGCGGAAAGTGTAAGCAGCGGTCAGACCGGCGGTAAAGAGCATGATAATCCATGCCCACATGGGGCCTTCAGCCAGACCGGCTTCCAGAATCATTTCCTTGCTCCAGAAACCGTTCAGAATGGGCAGACCTGCCAAAGCCAGCGAACCGATCACAAATACGGTGCGCACCAGCGGCATTTTCTTGCCCAGACCGCCCATTTTGGCCAGCTCACGGGTGCCCACCGAGTGGATCACCGAGCCGGCGGCCAGGAACAGCAGTGCTTTGAAAATGGCGTGGCTGAAGAGGTGGAAGCTGCCCGCAAAAATACCGCCGACACCCATGGCGTACATCATGTAGCCAAGCTGGCTGACGGTGGAGTAGGCCAGGACGCGTTTGAGATCCATCGCTACCAGGGCCATCACACCGGCCAGCAGCGCGGAGATGGCGCCCACACACACAACGGCGGTGGTCCAGCCCGGAACACCTGAGAAAGCCGGGAACAGGCGGGCTACCAGGTAGATACCGGCGTTGACCATGGTTGCAGCATGGATGAGCGCGCTGATGGGGGTGGGGGCTTCCATGGCATCCGGAAGCCAGGTCTGGAACGGGAACAGGGAGGATTTGGCTGCTGCAGCAATCAACGCGCCGAAAGCGGCAATCGCCAGGATATTGGCCGGGATGTTTCCCACACCCGCGATAAACTCGTGGATGTCATAGGTGCCGAGATAGGCATACGAAAGGGCAGCCAGGCCCAACAGACCGACGCCGCCCAACTGGGTGATGATCAGGGCTTTGATACCGCCGGCGACCGCTTTGGGGTTTTCGTTGTAGAAGGAGATCAACACGTAGGAACACACGGCGGTGATTTCCCAGAACACGAACATTAGCAGGATGTTGCTGGACAGAACCAGGCCGACCATGGCGCCGATGAAGAATAACACCATCGAATAATAACGGCCGAGCTGGGCTTCACCGTGCATGTAGTTGACGGAGAAGATAACTGCCAGGCTGCCCACTACCGTGGCAATGCAGGCCAGCAATAAACCCAGGCCATCGGGCACGAAAGTAAAGTTACCAAAGGCTCCGCCAATGGGCAGAGACAGGGTGACATTCTCGGTTTGGTAGGGGATTAATGCCAGGGTGGCAGCGCCGGCCAGCACCGAGGTGATCACAGCCAGGGTATGCTGCAAACGGGGGTGCTTGTCGCCGACCAGCCAGACGATCAAAGCGCCGGCCCAGGGGATGAGAATGGTTGAGAAGATCAATGTGGATGCCATGGCTACCTCTTCAAATTGGAGATCGATTTGACATCCAGCGTGCCGATGGTGCGGCGAATCTGCACCGCCAGGGCAAGACCCAGCACCGCGATGATGGTATCGACCACGATCACAGTCAGAGCCAGGCTGGCAGCCGTATTCAACTGACCGTTCAGACTTCCGGCCATCACAACAGCCAGCATGGCGCCTTTAACCATAATTTGCAGGCCGACGATTACCCGGATCAGATTGCGGGAGGCCAGAACACCGTACAGCCCGATACCCACCAGGCCTAAAACGGCAATACCGATAATTACGGGGATGGACAGACTCATTTAGCCTCCTCGTGCGCACTGGATGTTTTGCTTTCAGCCAGCAAACCCAGAATGCCTAAAACACCGGCAAAGATCAAAACCAGTTGCAGGAAGAGATCGGGGCTGCGGTCCTGCCACAGGACGGTCGCGAAGGCAGGATCCTGGGCTGTCAGCAATGGGAGATTCAGCGATGGCAGACTCAGAAAACCCAGCACGACCAGCGGAAGCAATATGATGATCCAGGCGATAGAGCCGGGGATCAATGCTTTGGTGCTGATTTCTTCATCACCAGTGATGTTGATGGCGAACACAAACAACACGGTCACGAGCCCTGCGCCTACGCTCAGCTCGATGACAGCGACTTGCTGCGCACCCAACAAATAAAGAAGAATGGAAACCATCGCGCTGGTGACTGCCAGCCAAATAGCAGAGCCGAGCAGTCGGGCGGCGGTGATCGCCTGTAGCGCACAGACCACGGCTGCCGCTACGATTAGAATGTATAGCATGGATGACCCTCCACTGTGGAGTAAGAATAAGGATGCTTCATCTTAAGCCTTACTTATAATAGTAGGAACCCCAGATGTCATGTGAGAGTTATCTTACCTTCTTTTGTTAATTCTCCCCATTTTTGCTGGGTAGTAACCGTCCACAGGATGACGTTTGTCAGGAACAACTTATGATTAACGGTCAATAAACCCTGTCATTTCTCCTGGGAGAAACAGGCATTAATAACTTGTCAGACAGCCCGTCCGGATTTAGGACAAGGCAGTCCGAAATGATTTTTCTTGTGATTTATGCAAAGGGATATTTATCTGGCGTACTTCTCGGTCCACTCAATGGCTTTTTGTATCAGACGCGGTAGGGCCTCCATCACAGGCTGGCTGAGTTGATCGGTGAACTCATATTCTGATTCGATCTCCACGCCGAGGATGTCAATCCGGTCCGGCAGTTTTTCCCCCAATTGCCGCCCCAGTTCCACCGCCACCAGCAGGGTGGCATCATGCGGCGAGTTGACCGTTTTGGGGGGTAAATCGGTCAGCGATAGTTCCACCACACGGCCTGGCTGCCCGCCCATCACCTGGATTGAATCCAGAATCAACGCCTGGTCATAACCGATCAGACGCTCCATTAGCGAAATCCCGCCCCGGTAAAACGGTTCAATTTCCACAAGGTCAATGTCCATGATCTGAAACTGCGTCTTCAGAATCTCGGCAGCCCTGCATCCGATGGCGTCATCGCCTAAAATGGGATTTCCCAACCCGATGATGATGGTTTTCATATTCTTCACCCGAGACCCGAAATCAATACAAAAGCCCCTTCCCACGGTTGTGCGGGAAGGGGCAGATGGGTGTTAATCGCGCGTGATCACATCCAGGATGCTGCCGTCTGCATCATGGATGGTTAGTTTGAGCGGCATCTGGCCCGGCAGAGAATGCGTGGCGCATCCAAAACACGGGTCATAAGCCCGGAAGGCCATCTCGATCATATTCAGGGTGGGTTCGGTCACTTTGACACCCTTTTTGATCAAATTCTGGGCTGCTTTTTTGGTCGACATGGCGATGGAAGCCATGTTGTTTGTGGTACCCACGATCAGGTTGGCTTTGGTGACGATCCCGCGTTCATCCGTCCAATAATGGTGCGTCAGGGTTCCGCGCGGGGCTTCCACAATCCCCACGCCTTCAGTGGGTTTCTCGGTGGGAACGGTATGGAAGTGATCCGAGGTGATCTCCGGATCGGTGGCAAGCTGTACCCAGCGTTCGGCGGCGTACAGCAGTTCAATCAGGCGCGCCCAGTGGATGGACAGGCGCTGGTGGACGGGTTTTCCGCCCAGGGTGGCATAGAATTTTTCAAATTCAGCCTGGGCCAGCGGGGTGGCCATGCCGTCAGAGGCGTTCAGCCGCGATAGCGGGGTGGCCATATACACGCCCGAGTCCTTGCCATCCACAAAGCCTTTCCAGCCCACCTTCTTGAGGTACGGGAACTTGATGTAAGACCACGGTTCAACCCGTTCGGCGATCCACTCGGTGTAATCAGCGGGGATGTATTTGCCCAGGCGTTTGCCGTCCGGCGCCATTACGCTCACCATGCCGTCATAGAAATTGACCTTGTTGTTATCGTCCACCAGCCCGATGTAATGGGTGGCGTGGGTGTAAATATCGCCGATGATCAAATCGACATAGGCTTTGTTGGACAGCACGATGTCGTTGAACGCCTGCAAGGTAAACTGGGCAAATTCGATGGCCCAGCGGCCCATTTTTTCAATTTCCTGGCGTTGCTCTTCGGTGATGCCGGTAGTTTGTCCGCCGGGGATGGCCGTGCAGGGATGCACTTTTCGTCCGCCGATCATTTCGATCACGGTATGACCGTATTTGCGGGCCTGGATTACCTTGCCGCCCACTTCCAGCCCCACTTTGTGGATCACGCCCAGGATATTGCGCTCCGCCACCGGAGCATCCGGACCCAGAATAAAATCGGGTCCGGCAAGGGCATAAAAATGGGTGGTGTGATCGGTCACGTAAAAGGCGCTGTACAGCAGCTCGCGCAGGAGTTTGGCGGGGCGCGGGATGTTCACCTTGTACGCCGCATCGGCCGCCTTGGCGGCAGCCATGTGATGCGCCTCG